>JALSQD010000049.1 GCA_026985615.1 Thermaceae bacterium
AGGCGTTGATAGCCGTAGCCTACAAGCTACTACGCAGGCTGATGGGGAAGTTGAAGGCCTACTACAAGGAGCAGGGCCGGGAGGCTCTGGTGGCCTGAGGGGGTTGACGGGGGAAGACGGTATCACGCACCACGTGCTACGTGCCGGATTCACACGATCAACATCGCATCGCCCAGGCTGAAGAAGCGGTAGTCGCGCTCGAGCGCCTCACGGTAGGCGGCCATCGTGACCTCGTAGCCCGCAAAGGCGGCCACCAGCATTAGCAACGTGCTGCGCGGCAGGTGAAAGTTGGTCACCAGCCCGCGGATCACCTGGAAGCGGTAGGGTGGCCGGATGAAGAGCCGCGTCTCGCCTGCTCCGGGGCGCACCCCCTCGCCGGGCGCGAAGGCCGACTCGAGCGTCCGCACCACCGTAGTGCCCACTGCAATGACCCGCCGCCCCTCGGCCAGCGCGCGGTTCACCCGCGCCGCCGCCTCGGCGGGCACCTCGTAGCGCTCCGCGTGCATGCGGTGCTCCTCGATCGAACCCTTCACCGGCTGAAAGGTGCCCGGCCCCACGTGCAGCACCACCCGCGCCTGCTCCACCCCCATGACCGCAAGCTCCTCCAGCAGCCGCGGGGTGAAGTGCAGTCCGGCCGTGGGCGCGGCCACCGATCCTTCCCGGCGGGCGTAGACCGTCTGGTAGCGCTCGGGGTCCACCGGACGGTGGATGTAGGGCGGCAGGGGCGTCTGGCCCAGGCGCTCCAGGTGGGGCCGCACCGGCCCGGAGAAAACCAGGAGCCGCAGGCCCTCGTCGTCCACCGCCACCACCTCGGCCGCAAGCTCCCCGAAACGCACCCGCGCCCCCGGGCGCAGCCGGCGGCCTGGGCGGACCATCGCCCACCAGCGCTCGGGCGCTTCCTCCCGCACCAGCAACGCCCCGACGCGCGCGCCCCCCTCCTTGACGCCGAAGAGTCGCGCGGGAATTACCCTGGTTTCGTTGAAGACGAGCAGGTCTCCGGCGCGCAAGAAGCGCGGCAGCTCGAAGAAGCGGGCGTGCGTCCGCACCCCGCGCCCCCGCTCGACCATCATCAGGCGGCTGTGGTCGCGCGGCGAGGCCCCCTCCTGGGCGATGCGCTCCTCGGGAAGAGGGTAATCGTAATCCTCGATTCGCCGTCCGGGCTCACTCACTTGGTGCCGGGGTAGTTCTTCTCGCGCTGGGGCATGAAGGGCTCGTCGATCTCGGGCAGGTGGGTGAACTGGTCCACCGCGTCGATGAGCTTTTGCGCCGTGGTCTCCTTGAAGGCGATCACCTCGACGCGAATGCCCTTTTCCATGAGCACCTCGAGGATGTCCACGAAGTCGCCGTCGCCCGAGCCCAGCACCACCACGTCGAGGGCGTCCATCAGCCGCACCATGTCGGCGGCGATACCCATATCCCAGTTGCCCTCGTAGATGGGCTTGCCCTCGTCGGTGGTGTGGTGCACGCTCAGGTTCATCCGCCGCACCCGGTAGCCCATGGTGGAGAGTTTGTAGATGAAGGGCCAAGCCGAGGTGTCGTTCTCGCGCTCGACCACGTAGGCGGTGGCCCGCACCAGTTGCCGGCCCTGCACCGCGTGCTTGAGCAGGCTCTCGAAGTTGACGGTGCGCTCGTAGTAGTCGCGCGCGGAGTGGTAGAGGTTCTGCGTGTCCACGAAGAGGCCCACGCGTTGCATGGCGTTCCAGCCCATGGGGTGCTTCATGCCGGCGTCCTCCGTTTCAGGGGGTGGTGCAGGGTGTCCTCGCTGCCGTCGTAGTACTTGTGGCGCACGGTGATGGCCTCGTCCGTCAGGTCGATGACGGCATAGCTGGGCCGGCCCTTGCCGCGCAGACGGTTGGTGGTGGCAGTGCCGGCGTTGACGATCAGCATTTCCTCGAAGCGCCAAACCCAGGGCACGTGCTTGTGGCCGTTGAGCACGAGCTCCACCCCGTGGTCCACCAGAACCTTGAGCAGGTCGCCGGCGTCTTGCAGGATGTTGCGCTCACGACCGGCGCCGGGCACCGGCAGGAGGTGGTGGTGGGTCACGAAGACCTTGAGGTCGCCCGCAGCGGCGGAGTCGAGCGCCTCGTGCAGCCAGGGGTAGATGCTGCGGCCGATCCGGCCCTCGTCGAGGTCGGGCTCGCTCGAGTCGGCGGCCACGATGTGCACGCCGGGCAGCCGCACCACCCGGTAACGCGAGCCGTAGAGTTCTTCGAAGTGAACGTAGCCGACGTTGCGCGAGTCGTGGTTGCCGGGGGTGACGAGCAGGGGCACCTCGAAACGGTCGGTCCAGGCCTTGGCGGCCTCGTACTCAAAGGCGAGGCCGCGGTCGGTGAGGTCGCCCGAGAGCACCAGCAGGTCGGGCCGCTCGCGGTTGACCTCGGCCACGAGCTGCTCCATCAGCTCCGGCTGGAAGTACTTGGAGGCCACGTGAATGTCGGAGATGTGGTAGAGGCGCGTCATGGCTACGGGACCATTCTACCCGGCCGTCCTAGCCGGTATTGCGCATCCCCGCGGCGATGCCCAGGATGGTGGAGAGCAGCGCCCGGGTGGTGGCCTCGCGGTCGGGGCTCTCGGGCGGGAGGCGGCGGAAGCGGTAGAGGAGCTCTACCTGCAGCAGGTTGATGGGGTCGAGGTAGGGGTTGCGCAGCTCCAGGCTGCGGGCGAGCTCGGGTGCGTCCGCGAGCAGCGGCCGGTCGCGGGCGGCCTCCAGCACGGCGAGCGCGGCCGCGTGCGCGCGCTCGAGCTCGGGGAAGAAGCGCCGCGCCAGGGCCGGCTCGACCAGCCGTAAATAGCGCCGGGTTACGCCCAGATCGGCCTTCGCCAGCGAGAGCTCGGCCCCCTCCAGCACGCTGCGGAAGAAGGGCCAGCCCGCGTACATCTCCGCCAGTAGCTCCGGCTCGATGGCCGCCAGGCCCTCGCCCAGCCCGTACCAGCCGGGCAGGTTGGCCCGCACCTGGGTCCAGGCCATGACCCAGGGAATCGCGCGCAGGTCGCGGATCTCGCGGATGCGGCCGTGGCGGTAGACCGGGCGCGAGGCGATCTTGAGCGCGGCGATCTCGCGGATGGGCGTGAGCTGCTCGAAGAAGGCGAGGAACCCCTCGGCACCGAGGAGCGCACGGTAAGCCTCGGCGGAGCGGGCCGCCGCCCGCTCGAGCGCCTCCACCCAGGCAGGCTCGGGCGCGAAACCGGCGTCGGGACCGTAGCCGGCATCGCGCGCGGCCGCGAGCCAGAGGTGGGCCAGCGTCTCCTCCAGGCTGCGCAGCGCCAGCTCGGGGTGGCCGTACTTGTCGGCCAGGGCCTCGCCCTGCTCGGTGATGCGGATCTCGCTCCCCACCGTGCCCACCGGCAGGGCGGCGATGGCGCGGCCCGCCGGGCCCCCGCCGCGGGCGGTGGAGGTGCCGCGGCCGTGGAAGAAGCGCACCCGTACACCCGCTGCCCGCGCGGCCTCGGCGATGCGCTGCTGGGCGGTGTAGAGCGCCCAGTTGGCCGCAAGGAAGCCGGCGTCCTTGTTGGAGTCGGAGTAGCCAATCATCACCTCGATCATCCCCCGCACCTCCACCTGCCGCCGGAAAACGGGGTTGGCGAGCAGCCGCGCCACCGTCATCCCCGCCGCGTCCAAATCGGCCAGGGTCTCGAAAAGGGGCACCACGTCGAAGGGCACGCCCGTGGCCGGGTCGTAGCGCCCCACCTCGCGCGCGAGCAGCAGCACCTCGAGCAGGTCGGCTGCGCCGCGGGTCATGCTCACCACATAGGCGCCGCGCCCCTCCCAGACCTCCAGCGCCCCCAGCGCCCGGCGTAGCGGCTCGCCCCGGGGCGCGTAGCCCACGGGCGCGAGCGGGCGAGCGCTCGCCAGCTCCTCGGTGAGCCAGGCCTCGCGCCGCTCCTCGGGCCATTCGGCGTAGTCGTCCGCGAGCCCCGCCGCGGCCAGGAGCTCGGCCACGGCCTGGCGGTGCTCGCCCGACTCCTCGCGCAGGTCCAGGGGCGCGAAGGTGAGCCCAAAGGTCCGCGCCGCCTCCTCAAGCGGGCGCACCCCGCGGCGGGCGAAGACCGAAAAGCCCATCCGCTCAAGGGTGCGCCTAAGCTGCACGAGGTCGCCGGTGAGCTCGTCGGCGTCGGCGTAGGCGCCGGGGCCGCCGGCAAGGCTATGCTCGAGGCGGTAGTAGACACCCATCAAAAAACGGCGCAGCGGCTCGCCCTCGAAGCGCGGGGCGCGCTCGATGAGGCCCAGCGCCCGCTCGGCCGCCTCGCGCAAGGTGCGGGGCACCGGCAGGCGTCGCTCGGAGACCGAAAGGTCCATGATCAGGTCGTCCAGCGCGCGGCAGAAGTGCTCCACATAGAGACGGCGGGCGTAGTCTTGGGCCCAGGCCGTCACCTCGGGCGTGACCGCGGGGTTGCCGTCGCGGTCGCCGCCGATCCAGCTACGGGTGCGGATGGGGCTCGCGGCCCCGAAGCGCTCGCCGTAGGTCCCGGCCACGGCCGCCTCCAACCGCTCCACCAGCCGCGCAGGCGTGGTCCAGAGGCTTTCGGGAAGGTAGTGGAGCGCCCCCTTGACCTCGTCCTCCACGGTGGGCTGGGTGCGCCGCAGCTCCTCGGTGGCCCACAAAAGCCGCACCCGCTCGGCGAGCTCCGCCTCGTCGCCGCGCGCCAGGGCCTCGTGCAGACGCTCCAGGTGGTGACGCACGGTTCGGCGCCGCGCCTCGGTGGGGTGGGCGGTGAAGGTAAGCCACAGCCGCATATCGGCGGCCAGGCGGGCGGCCTCGCGCGCGGGCACCCCCCAGTCGGCAAGACGGCGCGCGGCGGCGGCGAACTCGCCGCCCCCGTCGTCGGCGGTGCGCACGCGGTGGTACGACTCGGCCAGGTTGGCCAGGTAGAAGAAGCTGGTGAAGGCGCGGGTAAGCCCCTCGGCCTGGCGCAGGTCGAGCCCCGCCATCAACGCCTCCAGCTGCTGCGCCTGCTGCCCGTCGGGCTGCTGGCGCAGGCGCTTGGTGCGGGCGCGCACCTCCTCGACCAGCACATAGAGGCGCTCGCCGCTGACCTCGCGGATGGCGTCGCCAAGCGCCCGGCCCAGCCGGTCCACGTCGCGACGGAGTGCTTCGGGCAGCGTCACGCTGGCTCCTCCCAGAGGTAGGGGCTGATCGCCCGCACCTGCGCGCCCTCGAAGACGAGCTCGGTGGCCACGAAGCGCGCCGGACCCTCGGCGCTGCGAAAGGGATGGGGGCGGCCAGTGAGGAAGCGGCCCAGGAAGCTCTCCACCTCGCCGCCGATGATCGAGCGGTAGGTACCCGTCATGCCCACGTCGGCCTGAATGGCGGTGCCCTTGGGCAGGAAGCCCGCGTCGAGGGTGGGGACGTGGGTGTGGGTGCCTAGCACCGCCGCCACCCGCCCATCGAGGTAGAAGCCTAGGGCGTACTTCTCGCTCGTCGCCTCGGCGTGGACCTCGACGATGGCCGCGTCGTGGGGAACCTCTTCCAGGATCCTGTCGACGGCCCTGAAGGGGTCGTCGAGGGGCTCCATGAAGACCCGGCCCATCACCTGGATCACGAGCAGGCGGAAACCGCCGCGCTGGAGCACCCACCACCCCTTACCAGGCGTGCCCGGCGGGTAGTTGGCCGCCCGCACGATCGGCTCGGTCGCGATGAGCTCGTAGATCTGCTTCTTGTCCCAGGCGTGGTTGCCCAGCGTCACCAGGTCCACCCCGGCGTCGCGCAGGGTGTGGTAGCTTTTGCGGTCGAGCCCTTTGCCCCCGGCGGCGTTCTCGCCGTTGGCGATGACCCAGTCGTAGTCTTTGCGCACGTCGGGCAAATGGAGGGCAACGGCCCGGAGACCGGGCCGCGCCGTCACGTCACCAATGAAGAGTACCCGCATGCGCCGACTAGACCGCCGTTTCCAGACCCGCCATCAGCAAGCCGATTTGCTCCTCCGTCACCTCGCCAGGCAGCACCTCGCCCACGATGCGCCCCTCGTACATCACTAGAATGCGGTCCGAGAGGCTCATGACCTCGTTGAGGTCGGCCGAGACCAGCAGCACCGCCATGCCGCGGTCGCGGGCCTCGATGATGTTCTGGTGGATGAACTCGATCGCGCCGATGTCCACGCCGCGCGTCGGCTGCGCCGCCACCAGCAGCTTGGGGTTGCGCGCCAGCTCGCGCCCCACGATGATCTTCTGGGCGTTGCCGCCCGAGTAGCGGCGGCCGATCAGGTGGATGCTGCGCGGGCGCACGTCGAACTCCTCGACCACCTTCTCGGCGTACTCGTTGATGACCTCGTCATTGAAGAAACCCAAAAAGCCCACGAAGGGCGGGCGGTAGTGGTCGCCCAGAATCACGTTGTAGCGGGTGGGGAACTCAAGGATGAGGCCGCGGTCGTTGCGCTCCTCGGGAATGTGGCTCACGCCCCACTCGCGCACCTTGCGGGCGCTGGGGTGCACCGCTTCGCCGTTGTAGCGCAGCGTGCCCTTGAAGGGCCGCAAACCGGTGACCACCTCCACCAGCTCGGTCTGGCCGTTGCCCTCCACGCCAGCGATGCCCACCACCTCGCCCGCGCGCACCTGGAAGGAGACATCGTCCAGCCGTGGGCGCAACGTGCCCTCTACGCGCAGGTTTTCGGCCTCGAGCACCACCTCGCCCGGCTCCGCCGGCTTCTTGTGCACGGTGAGGATGACCTCGCGCCCCACCATCATCCGCGCCAGCTCGGCCACGCTGGTCTCGGGGGTGTTGACCGTGCCCACCACCTTGCCGTCGCGGATCACGGTGACCCGGTCGGAAACCTCCATCACCTCGTCGAGTTTGTGGGTGATGAGGATGATGGCGTGCCCCTTCTCGGCGAACTCGCGCAGGAACTTGAAGAGCTCCTCGACCTCCTGCGGCGTCAGCACCGCGGTGGGCTCGTCGAGGATGAGGATCTTGGCGTCGCGATAGAGCGTCTTGAGGATCTCCACCCGCTGCTGGGCGCCTACGGGTAGGTCCTCGATGATGGCGTCGGGGTCGAGGTCGAAGCCCAGCTCCTCGATGAGCTCGGTCACCCGCTTGCGCGCGGCGGCGTAGTCGATGGAGAAGCCCTGCTTGGGCTCCATGCCCAGGATGACGTTATCGAGCACTGAGAGGGTGTCCACGAGCATGAAGTGCTGGTGCACCATGCCGATGCCCAGCGCGATCGCATCGGAAGGCGACTGGATCTCGACGGGCTTGCCGTCCACGTAGATCTCACCCTCGTCGGGCTTGACGAGGCCGTAGACGATCTTCATGAGGGTGGACTTGCCCGCCCCGTTCTCCCCCACCAGCGCCAGCACCTCGCCCCACTTGACCCCGAGGCTAATGTGGTCGTTGGCGAGCACCAGCGGGTAGCGCTTGGTGATGTTCTCGAGCTTCAAGGCGTATTCGCTCACGTGCGCAGTATACCAACCACAAGCGAAGACCGCCGTCCCGAAAGACGGCAGTCCGAGCACGCTGCTTAGGCGTTAGCGGGCCGAAGGTACCTTGATCTTGCCGTCGATGATCTGACGCTTGATGATCTCGAGGCGGGTGATCACGGCCTGCGGGATCAGGGCCTCGTTGTACTCGTCGAGGGCGTAGCCCACGCCGTTGTTGTCGAGGCCGAACTCGTGGATGCCGCCGGTGAAGTTGCCATCCACAACGCTCTTGATGGTGTCGTAGGTGGCCACGTCCACGCGCTTGAGCATCGAGGTGAGGACGAAGTTGAGGGTCTCGGGGTTGTTGTCGGTGTCACCCAGGTAGTTCTGGTTGGCGTCCACGCCAATCATGAAGATGGGGCGCTGGTCTGGACCGCAGGGGTTGCCCGGCACGTTGCGGAAGGGGTCGCGGATGAACTTCTTGCCACTAGTGCACTGAGTCTGCTTGATGTAGTCAAGCACGCCCAGGCCCGAGCCGCCTGCCGCGGCGTAGATGATGTCGGCGCCCTGCGAAACCTGCGCCTGCGCGATCTCCTTGGCCTTGGCGGGGTCGTTCCAGGCGGTGGGAGTGTTGCCCACGTAATTGATGATGACGTTACAGTCGATGCCGTCCTCGGCGCAGGCGTACTCGACGCCAGCCTTGTAGCCCTGCTCGAACTTGTGGATCAGGGGGATGTCCATCCCGCCCACGAAGCCGACGGTGCCGGTCTGGGTGAGCTTACCGGCGATGTAGCCAACCAGGAACGAGCCTTCGTGCTCGCGGAAGACAAGGCTCGCTACGTTGGGAAGGTCCACCACCGAGTCGATGATGGCGAAGTTGAGGTCGGGGAACTCCTTGGCCACCGCCTCGATCGCGCCCTGGTTGGCGAAACCGACGGCGATGATGAGGTCGAACTCCTCCTCCGCGAAGTTGCGGATGCCCTGGATCACCTGAGCGGGATCGGAGGGCTCGAAGTCGTAGAGCTCGATGCCGAAATCCTTCGCGGCCTTCTGGGCGCCCTCCCACGCGGACTGGTTGAAGCTGCGGTCGTTCTTACCGCCTGCGTCGAACGCGATGCCCACGCGCACCTGCGCCATGCCGAGGCCCATGAAGGCCGCCAATGCCATGACCAGCACTGCCCATCGTTTCATACTTAACCTCCTTCAAGGTTCGAGTCTCTGGCGCTATCGCCAGCGCCATTATAAGGCAGCCTCGTCTTAAGGTCATGTAGCGCAGGTGAGGCCAATCCCATCCGCAACGCCCGGGCGCTTCCTATACTGAGTGCGTGACGAGGGAGGAAGCAGCGCGACGCATCGCCGAGCTGGTCGCGGAGATTCGCCGCCACAACCACCTGTACTACGTGCTCGACCGCCCCGAGATCTCCGACGCGGAGTACGACGCGCTGGTGCGCGAACTGCAAGCGCTCGAGCGCGCCTTCCCCGACCTGGCCCCGCCAGGCTCGCCCACCCAGCTCGTAGGCGCGGGCGAGGTGGGCTCGAGCTTTGCGCCGGTCACCCACCCCACGCCCCTCTACTCGCTCGACAACGCCTTCGGCCCCGAGGAGATCGCCGCCTTCGAGGAGCGCGCCGCCCGGGCGTTGGGCACCGAGCCGCCGCTCGAGTACGCGCTTGAGTACAAGATCGACGGCCTGTCGGTCAACCTGCTCTACGAGGGCGGCCGCCTCGTCTGGGGTGCCACCCGCGGCAACGGCCGGGTAGGCGAGGAGGTGACCCAAAACCTGCTCACCGTGCGGGGCGTTCCCGAGCGGCTGGAGGGCGCACCCGCGCGGCTTGAGGTGCGCGGCGAGGTCTTCATGCCCCGCGAGGTCTTTTTGGAGCTCAACCGCGTGCGCGAGGAGGCCGGCGAGCCCCCCTTCAAGAACCCGCGCAACGCCGCCGCCGGCGCGGTGCGGCAAAAAGACCCGCGCGTCACCGCCGAGCGACGGCTGGCGGCCTTCTTTTACGGCGTCGGCGAAGGGCTTGCAAACCTAGGAGCGAAGACCCAGCTCGAGCTCCTGGACCGCCTGGAGGCGCTGGGTCTGCCGGTGGAGCCCCACCGCACCCGCGCGCTGGGCGCGGCCGGCGTCGAAGAGGTCTACCGGCGGATGCTCGCCCGCCGCGGCGAGCTGCCCTTCGAGGCCGACGGGGTAACCGTCAAGGTGAACGACCTAGAGGCGCAGCACCGCCTCGGCCACACCGCCAAGGCGCCGCGCTGGGCCATCGCCTACAAGTTCCCGGCCGAGGAAAAGGAGACCCGCATCGAGAGCGTGGACTTCCAGGTGGGCCGCACCGGCCGCATCACCCCGGTGGCCAACCTGACGCCGGTGCAGCTTGACGGCACCACCGTCAGCCGCGTCACCCTGCACAACAAGGCCTTTATCGAGGAGCTGGACGCCCGCGTGGGCGACGTGGTGCTGTTGCACAAGTCGGGCGGCATCATCCCCGAGATCTTGCGGGTCGTAAAGGAGAAGCGAACCGGCGAGGAAGAGCCGATCGCCTTCCCCGATCGCTGCCCCGAGTGCGGCGCCGAGCTGGTGGAGGACGGCAAGATCCACCGCTGCCCCAACCCCCTCTGCCCGGCCAAGGCCTTCCAGCAGCTGCGCCACTGGGCAAGCCGCCGGGCGATGGACGTTCAGGGCCTGGGCGACAAGCTGATCGAGCAACTACTGGAAAAGGGGCTGGCAAAAGACGCCGCCGACCTCTACCGGCTGGGCAAGGAAGACCTGGCCGGTCTGGAGCGGATGGGCGAGAAGAGCGCGGAGAACCTGCTCGTGCAGCTGGAAGAGAGCAAGGCCCGCGGGCTCGAGCGCGCCCTCTACGGCCTCGGCATCCCCCAGGTGGGCGAGGCCCTGGCGCGTAGTTTGGCCCGCCACTTCGGGACGATCGAAAAGCTGATGGAGGCCAGCGAGGAAGAGCTGGAGGCCGTTCCCGACGTCGGTCCGGTGACGGCCGCCGAGATCCGCCGGGCGCTCGCTGACAAGCGCATGCGCGACCTGATCCGGCGGCTAAAGGAAGCCGGGGTCAGCTTCGAGGCCAAACAAACTAAACCCACCGAACAACCGCTGGCGGGGCTCACCATCGTCCTCACCGGCGAGCTCAGCCGCCCCCGAAGCGAGGTGAAAGAGGAGCTCGAGGCCTTGGGGGCCAAGGTGGCGAGCTCGGTGAGCAAGAAGACCAGCTACGTCGTCGCCGGCCCTGGAGCCGGCAGCAAGCTCAAGAAGGCCCAGGAATTGGGCGTGCCGGTGCTCGACGAGGCAGGCCTCGCCGCCTTGCTCGCCGAACGGGGCGCGGCCGGGTAGACTGGAGCGCAATGCGCTGGGTGCTCATCCTCGTGACCTTGCTGGCCGCGCTGACGGCCCTGGCCTACGTGCTGTGGCCGCGCACGGACGCGCCCGAGCTCTCAGGCACCGTCCTCAAGAACCCCCGCCCCGCCCCCGAGTTCCGCCTAGAGAGCGCTTCGGGCCCGGTGAGCCTGGCCGACTTTCGCGGCAAGGTGGTGCTCGTCTTCTTCGGCTACGCCCACTGCCCCGACGTCTGCCCGCTGACCCTCAACCACCTAGCCCACATCTACCGCGAGCTGGGCGAGCCCGAGCAGTTGCAGGTGCTGGTGATCAGCGTGGACCCCGAGCGCGACACCCCCGAGGCCATGGACCGCTACGCCAAGATGTTCCACCCCAGCTTCATCGGCCTCTCGGGTCCTCCCCGAACGATCGCCAAGGTGGCGGCGGGCTTCTACGTCTACGTGCGCACCAACGAAACGGGCTACATCGACCACACCTCCACCGTCACGCTCATCGACCCCGAGGGCCGCATCCGCGTCCTCTACGGCCAGGAGCTGGTGGAAGAAGAAACCGCGATGATCCGCGACCTGCGCGAGATCCTCAAGCGGGGAGGCCGGTTCTAGGTGCGCCGGCTGCTGGGCCTCGCCCTTCTGGCGCTGGGCTCGCTGGCGCTGGCCCACGCTGGCGACTTCGCGGTGGAGAACCTGCGCATCGTCACCACCCCCGAGGGCACTTTCCTAGAAGGGCAAATCGTCTACCCCACCACCGACCAGCTCGACCTCGAGATCGTGGCCACCGACCGCGGCGAGGGGGTGCTCGAGCTGCGCGAGGACGGCGCCTGGCGGACCGCAAGCCGCATCCCCATCCCCTACGGGGTCACCAACTTCGGGGCCACCACCCCCATGCGCATCCGCCTAACCGGCGGCCCCTACCGCCCCGGCGAGGAGGTGCCGGTGACCTTCCTCTTCCCCGCCGGTGCGCTCATCACCGTGCCCGCGCGGGTGGAGCGCGGCGGCCAGACTGCGGCCGTCGCGGCGGCGCTGCTGCTGGCGGCGGGCGCGGGTGCGCTCTGGGGCTTCAGAAACCGAAGGCACGCAGCACCCGGTTCACCTGCCCGCTCTCAATGAGAAAACCGTCGTGCCCGTGGGGGCTGGTAAGCTCGGCGTACTCCGCCCGCGCCAGCGCCGCGGCGCGCCGCACCTCGCCCGCCGGGTAGAGCAGGTCGGTGTCGATGCCCACGAAAAAGGCGGGCGCGTCCAGCCCCGTCAGCGCCGCGGCCACCCCACCGCGGCCGCGGCCGACGTCGTGGCCATCCATGGCACAGGTGAGGAGCGCGTAGCTGGCGGCCGAAAAGCGCTGGGCGAACTTGGCACCCTGGTGGTCGAGGTAGCGCTCGGCCTGCTCGGGTTCGTCGTCCCAGCGCTGGGCGAAGCCGGTGGGGTGGCGGTAGCTCAGCATCGAGAGCGCCCGGCCCAACGCCAGGTCGCCCCGCCGCACCGCCTCGCGTTGAAGGTGCTGCCAGCCCCGGGCCCAGGCGGTCTGGCGCGGCGGCGCCGCGAAGACCGCGACCGCCTGGGTGCGCTCGGGAAAGCCGAGCGCGAACTCGAGCGCCAGCATGCCGCCCATGCTGCCGCCCACCACCCGCGCCGACGGCACGCCCAACCGCTCGAGCACCGCGGCCTGGGCCCGCACCATGTCGCGGATCGAGAGCTGGGGGAAGCTCGGGTCCGCGTGCGGCCCGCTCGAGCCGTAGCAGCTGCCCGGCACGTTCATGCTCACCACGAAGTAGCGGTCGGTGTCGAGCGCCCGCCCCGGTCCCACCACCTCGCTCCACCAGCCCCGCGCGCCGAAGGCGCGCTCGTAGGGCGAGAGGGTGGCCAGGGTGGCCTCGTCGTAGACCCCGGCGGCGTGGGCCGAGCCGGTGAGCGCGTGGAAGACCACCACCGCGTTGTCGCGCGCCGGGCTGAGGACGCCGTAGGTCTCGTAGCGCAGCGTAAGCTCCGCCAGCGTCCCGCCCCCCTCGAGCGCGAAGCGCTCCAGCCGGAGGATGCGCGGCCGCGGCCGGGGTTCGTCGGAGGTCGGCTCGGGCAGCAGCGCCAGGGCCTCGTGGTCGCCGATCTCCTCGTAGACGAGCGTGGCCATGGCTAGCCCTCCAGCGCCGCCGCCAGGTCGGCCTTGAGGTCGCTCGCGTCCTCGATGCCGACGCTGAGGCGCAGCATCTCCGGCGCCACCCCCGCCGCCGCCAGCTGCTTGGGCTCGAGCTGGGCGTGGGTGGTGGAGGCGGGGTGGATGATGAGGGTGCGGGTGTCGCCCACGTTGGCCAGGTGGCTCACGAGCTCGAGCCGCTCCAGCAGGCGCACCGCAGCGTCGTAGCCACCCCTGAGCCCGAAGGTGAGCACCGCCCCGGGCCGCCCGCCGAAGTAGCGCCGGGCCCGCTCGTGGCTGGGATGGTCTTCCAGGCCCGGGTAGTTGACCCAGGCCACCTCGGGCCGCGCGCGCAACCAGTGCGCCAGCTCGAGCGCGTTCTGCACGTGTCGCTCGGCCCTGAGCGCCAGCGTCTCCACGCCCAGAAGCAGCAAGAAAGCGTCGTGCGGGCTCAGCGCCGGGCCGAAGTCGCGCAGCCCGCCCACCCGCGCCGCCGTAGCGAGCACCGCGGGCAGGAAGGCCTCGGTGGGCACCAGACCGTGGTAGCTGGCCTGGGGGGCGTCGAGCAGGGGGTAGCGGCCGTTCGCCCAGTCGAAGCGGCCGCCATCCACCAGCACGCCCGCGAGCGCCGCGCCGTGGCCGCCGATCCACTTGGTGGCCGAGTGCAGCGCCACCGCCGCGCCGTGCTCGAGCGGCCGGAAGAGGTAGCCGCCCATGCCGAAGGTATTGTCCACGAAGACGGCCACCCCCGTGCTCGCGGCCACCTCGGCGATGGCGTCGAAGTCGGGGATAAAGAGCGCCGGGTTGGAAAGGCTCTCCAGGTACCACACCCGCGTCCGCTCGTCGGTGAGCGCCAGGAACTCCTCGGGCCGCGCCGCGGGACTGGTGAAGCGGGTCTCGACCCCGAGCCGCGCCAGCGCCACCTTGAACTGGTTGACCGTCCCCCCGTAGAGGCCGGGCAGGCTCACCAGGTTGTCGCCCGCCTGGAGCACGGCGGTGAGCGCCAGGAACTGCGCCGCGTGCCCCGAGGCCGTGGCCAGCGCCGCCGCGCCGCCTTCGAGCGCGGCCATGCGCTCCTCGAAGACGGCCACGGTGGGGTTGCTGATGCGGGTGTAGATGGGCCCCGCCTCCTCAAGCGCGAACAGCCGGGCGGCGTGCTCGGCGCTTTCGAAGACGAAGCTGGTGGACTGGGCCACCGGAACCTGCCGGGGCCCGCCGGGTTCGGGGTTGTAGCCAGCGTGTAGGGCCAGGGTCGCGTACCGGTACTCGGGCATCGTCGTTCCTCCTCGACCGCCGGCGGCGGCGTGGGGAATAAAAACTCCCCTTTCCGTTCGCTCTCCGTAAAGACCTCAGGAAAGGGGTCGCCCTTTCCCTTATCTTTCCCGCTCGCGCGGGCCGGAATTGGCACCAGGACGCGGGCTTTCGCCCACCGGTTGCCGCGGTTTCACAGGGCCGGTCCCTCCACCGCTCTGGATAAGAGAACGTACCGGGTTTTCGCCGCGCACCTCGCGGTTAGGGCGAAGTCTAGCGACTCAGGCGGCCCCTGTCAAGCTCACGGGCGCGGCTGGTATAACAAGGAACGGCATGGAACGATTCGTCATCGGCATCGCGGGCGGCACCGGTAGCGGCAAGACCACGGTCACCCGCCGGGTCATCGAGGTGGTGGGCAAGGACCGGGTGGCCCTGTTGCAAATGGACAACTACTACAAGAACCAGGACCACCTGACCTACGAGGAGCGCACCCGCATCAACTACGACCACCCCGACGCCTTCGACATGCCGCTCTTGCTGGAGCACCTGGACCAGCTCATCCGCGGCGAGCGGGTGGAAAGCCCGCTCTACTCCTTCGTGGAGCACACCCGCTCGCGTGAGACCCAGCCGGTGGAGCCCGCCCCGGTGGTGGTGCTCGAGGGCATCTTCGCCCTCTACGACCCCGAGCTGCGCCGCCGCATGCAGCTCAAGGTGTTCGTGGACGCCGACCCTGACGTGCGCTTCATCCGCCGCCTGCGCCGCGACGTGGACGAACGCGGCCGCAGCCCCGAGTCGGTGATCGAGCAGTACCTGAACTTCGTCCGCCCCATGCACATCGCCTTCGTCGAACCGAGCAAGCGCTACGCCGACGTGATCATTCCCCACGGCGGCCACAACGAACCCGCCCTGGAGATGCTGACCAGCCGCATCCACCGCATCCTGGGGGCGCAGTAAGGTGAGGCTGCTGCTCAACCTCGCGATCGCGCTGGTGCTGCTGCCCACGCTGTGGGCGCTGGGAACCCGGGTGCAGGTCGAACGGCCCGGGCCGGTGGTGCTTACCCTCGACGAGCAGGCGGTGCGCGAGGAGGCGCGGCTGCGCGGGGTGGACCTGGACGAGCTGCTCGACCACTACCGCGACCTGGACGTGCGCGGTCTAGGCGTCTACGAGATGCGCACCAGCGACTGGGTCGAGCGCGGCCACGCGCTCTATGCCGACGGCAACCTGTTGCGCCTCATCCACCCGGGCGGTGGCTTCGAGCCCGGCTGGTACTACCTCTCGCCCCGCAACCCCGACGACCTGGCCCGCATCACCGGCGCCTGGGCGCTGCCCCAGCACCGGGTCGCCTGGCTCGACCGCGTCTGGATCGGCTTTCCCAAGGACGTCGCCAACCTGCCGCTGGGACCGGACGAGGCCTTCGTGCTCGAGCGCTACCGCAAGGGCAACTACATCGTCTACCGCCCCTACAACGACCGCCTGCGGCGCTGGCCACCGCCGCTGCCCGAGCCGGTGCAGGCCTACGTCTTCGCCGGCGAGGAGGCGCTGGGCTTTCCCGACCACCTGGCCGAGGCGCGCGCACTCCTGAACGCGCCCGTGGGCTACATCGAGGGCGCCGACCAGAAGGGCGTCCTCGCCATCGCCAAGCACCACCCCACGCTGCGCGTCTTCAGCCTCCAGGCCGAGTGGCAGCTCAAGCTCAGCCCCGAGGCCGCGGCCGACAAGTACCTGCTGGCGGCGCGCGAACGCGGCCACCAGATCCTTTACTTCCGCCCCTGGCCCGAGCCCGAGAAGACGGAGCGCTTCATCGCCCGCGTGAAGGAAGGGCTCGCCGCCAGCGGCATCGCCTTGGGCGAGCCCCAGCCGCGCGAGCTCGAGCTCCCCGCCGCCAGGAACGCCGCCTGGGTCGGCATCCTGGCCGGGCTCCTGCTGCTGGCGCTGGCCTACCCCCAGCCGCTGGGGGCGCTGCTAGCGCTGGGACTCGCGCTGGGGACCTTCGTCTATGCCGGCAGCCAGGCGGGGCCGCTGCTGGCCGCGCTCGTCTTCGCCTCACTCGGCTTCGTGCAGTACCGCCAGGGCATGCGCGCCTGGCTCGCCGCCTTCCTCTACGCCCTCGCCGGGGCCGCCTTTTTGGCCGCCCTGGGTTCGAACACCGCCACCCTCCTCGGCCTCACCCCCTTCAAGGGCGTACTCCTCACCCTGGCCGTGCCCCCGCTGCTGGTGCTGCTGGCCCAGCTGCCCCGCGACCGCTCGCTGAAGGAGCTCTTGGCCGAGGCCTGGGAGCACCGGGTGCGGCTCGGCGAGGTAGTGCTGGCGCTGGCGGCGCTGGTGGCGCTGGCGGTGGTGTTGCTGCGGCGGGGCAACACCAGCTTCGTGCCCGAGCTCGAGCTGCAGCTGCGGGCGGTGCTGCAAGACTGGATGGTGCGCCCGCGTTTCAAGGAGATCTTCGGCCATGCCATGGCGGTGGTGGGACTGACCCAGCCCTGGACGGCGTGGGTGAAGGCGGGCCTGCTGGCCTTCGCGGCGCTCGCCGACGCCTCGATCCTCAACACCTTCAGCCACTACCACACCCCGCTCTTTGTCTCGCTGGCGCGGACGGTGAACGGGGCGGTGGCGGGGCTCCTGCTCGGTCTGGTGCTTGCGGGGGGCGTTTGGATGGTGCGCCGATGGTGGTCGCGCTAAGCGGGTACTACGGCTTCGGCAACGCCGGCGACGAGGCCATCCTCATGGCGCTGGTGCGCGAGGCGCGCCGGCGCGGCGTGGAGCCGCTGGTGCTCTCGGCCGACCCGAAGGCCACCGAGGCGCTGCACGGGGTGGCGGCGGTGCCGCGTGCCCGCCCGGCGGCCCTGGCCGCGCTCGCCCGCGCCGACGGCCTGCTCTCCGGTGGCGGGGGCCTGCTGCAGAACCGCACCTCCACCCGTAGCCTGGCCTACTACCTGGGCTTTCTCTACGCCGCCCAGCTCCTGCGCAAACCCACCTGGGTCTTCGGCCAGTCGCTGGGACCGCTCGACGGCCTGGGCCTCGGCTTCGCGGGCCCGGCGCTGCGCCGCAGCCGCGCGGTGGTGGTGCGTGACCGCGCCTCGCTCAGGCTGGCGTACCGAATGCGGGTCCCCCCCGAGCGGCTCGCCCTGGGCGCGGACCCGGCGCTTTTGCTCGAGCCCCCGCGGGTGGCGCGCGAGGAGCGGCTGGTGGTGCTGGTGCCGCGGGGGCGGCTGCCCACCGAGGCCAACCTACGCCTGCGCGAGGCGGGCGAGCGGCTCGCGGCGCTGGGCTACGAGGTGCTGGTGCTGGGGATGCAGCCGCGCCACGACGAGCCGGCGCTCGAGCTCTTCGGGGGCTTCACCCGCGAGCTCAGCGGCGACCCGCGGCGGGTGCTCTACTGGATCGCCCAGGCAGGCTACGTCCTCTCGCTGCGGCTCCACGGCCTCATCCTGGCCGCGGCCGCCGGCACCCCCTACGCCGGCGGCAGCTACGACCCCAAGGTGAAGGCTTTTTGCGAGGAAAGCGGCGCCCCCTACTGGGCCCTACCCGGCGACCCCGAGGCGATAGTGCAGGTGGCGCTGCACCGCACCGGCCCCGACAAGAGCGCCCTGCGCGACCTGCGCGTGCGCGCGGCCGAGGGGTTCAACCGCATCTGGGGCCGGCCCACCCCCGCTAATCCCTTGACATAAACAAGGGGAGGACGCGTGCCTCCCCTTAATCTTCGCGGAGCAAAATCAGTCGGCGGCGATGCGGCTGCGCAGCGAGAGCGCGTACTCGGCCAGGTGGGCCAGGTTGTCGGCCACCGGCTCGCGCAAGATGTACTCGCCCGCGCCCGCGCGCTCGAGCAGCAGGAAGGGCGGCCCGGTCAGGGCCTCGAGCACCGCCCGCACCTGCTCGGGCTCCCAGCGGCCCTCGCCCAGGTTGGCCAGCACGTCCTCGGCGAAGAAGACCTGCTGGCGGGTGTACTCGGCCAGCGCCAGCAGCACCGCCGAGAAGACCGCGCGCTCGCCCACCCAGCGTCGCACCTCGTCGGCCAGGCGGGCCACCGCTTCCTCGTCCACGCGCCCGCCCTTGAGCAGGCGCTCGAGCTCCACCGGCCCCACCGGGAAGAGCTTCTTGAGCGCAACCAGACGCGCGAGCGCCTCGGGCGTCACCAGCGCCAGCCGCGTCGAGCCCAACTCGGCCTCGGTCTCCTCCTTGCGCGCCTCTGACACGAGCAGGGCCACGTAGTCGGCCCCGCCGGTACGGCGCAACGCCAGCAGATCGGCCGCCGCGGCCTCGCCCGCACGACCCAGGGCCAGGGTGTACTCACGCCGGCCCAGGTAGGCGCGGAAGAGGTCGTGCCCCTCCCCCGGGGTATGCTTGAGCTCCAGCGCCTGCAGCGCCTGCACGTGCCCCGGGCGGGCGGTCCGCTTCTTCTCGCCCCCGGCATGCAGCGTCACCCGCACGCGTTTGGGGGGCCCGCCCGCGGGCGTCTCCTTCGGCGGCGTGGGCACCTGCACGGGCACGGGCACCTTCTGCTCCACCGGCGCCGCGGGCTCAAGCTCGGCGGCCGGGCGCGCCAGCGGCCGCGGCCGCGCCTTGCGCGCCGCCGCGGCCTCGAGGGCCACGGCGTCACCGTCCAGCGTCAGCCAGATGACGTCGTTCACCTGCAAGCGCCGCTTCTCGAAGTAGGGGCCCAGCCCCTCAAGCACGCCCTCGACCCAGTTGACCGAACAGGAAAGGGCGTCGCCGTCCTCGTCCACGCAGCGCACCCGCTCCTTGCCCGAAAACATCTCCCGCAGCGAGCGGGTGAGGCGAATTGTCCCCGATTGAATGCACGTGCTCGTTACCACGTACCTGGCCCGCATCTATACCTCCACAGCCCGTCGCGGCTCGCCGGCGGTGAGGATGTAATACATCTCTCGCGCCACCGCCCAGGTGGCCTCGACGTCCCCCAAGGCGCGGTGGCGCGCCTCGGCCTGAATGGATACTTCAAACGCCTGTATCAAATGGTCCAACCCTCTTCTTCGCAATCGCGGCAGCGCGCGCCTGGCCCACTGCACGGTATCAACTACTTCGTCCTGTATCTTAACACCCAGGCGGCGTGCGCGCGGTCGCAGAAAACCCAGGTCGAAGGTGGCGTTCTGGATCACCAGCACCGCGCCCTCGAGCCAGGGCAGCACCTCCTCAAGCACGGTATAGACGTCCGGAGCGTCGGCCACGTCCTCGTCGCGGATGCCCGTGAGGCGGGTGATGAAGGGCGGGATGGGCACGCCCGGGTTGATGGCGCGCACCAGCCGCTCCTCGCGTCCCTCTTCCACGCGCAAGAGCGCGATCTCGATGATCTCGTTCTCCGCCGGCGAAAGCCCGGTGGTTTCGAGGTCGAGCACCACCAGCACCTCGGCGGGGCGGGGAAAGCGGTAGCGCCACTCCCACAGCCCCAGCGCCTCCCCCTCGCGGAAGAAGCGGCCGTCGAGCGCGGGTGCGATCAGGTGCTCGAGCGGCGCCTGGGCCACCGAGGCCATCGCGAGCGCCCGGTAGGCGAGCTCCCGCGCGGGCTGGGGACGGCGCGCCTGGCGCAACGCCCGGGCAATCCGGGCCGCCATGCGGTACTCGACGGGAACCGTGCTCATTCCAGGGGAGCAAGCTGGAAGTAGGCCGCCTCGGTCGCCTGCTCGAAGAGCCGGGCCAGGTCGAACAGCCTCGCCTCCTCGAGCGCCGGGGCGATGAGCTGCACGGCCACCGGCAGCCCCTCCTCGAAGCCCGCGGGCAGCGAGAGCGCCGGCAGGCCCGCCAGGTTCACGGCCACGGTGTCCACGTCGGAAAGGTACATCGCCAGCGGGTCGTCCAGGCGCGAGCCCAGCGGGAAGGCGGGCGTGGGGGTGGTGGGCGTGAGCAGCACGTCGACCTCGCCGAAGGTGCGGGCGAACTCGTTCGCGATCCGGCGCCGCACCTTGAGGGCACGGCCGTAATAGGCGTCGTAGTAGCCCGAAGAGAGCGCAAAGGTGCCCATGAGGATGCGGCGCTTCACCTCGGGGCCGAAGCCGCGCTCGCGGGTCTCCTTCATTAGCTCGACCACGTCGGCCGTGCTTGCGCGCACGCCGTAGTGAACGCCGTCATAGCGGGCCAGGTTGCTGCTCGCCTCGGCCGTGGCCACGAGGTAGTAGGTGGCGAGGGCGTAGCGCAGGCTGGGGAGCGAGACCTCGATGAAGCGCACCCCTTCGGCCTCGAGCACATGGCGGAAGTGCTCCACCGCCGTGGCGACGCCGGGGGTGTTGCCCTCCTCTAGCGTCTCGCGCACCAGCCCCACAGTGAGGCCGCGACCGCGCGCGTCGTCGGGCTCGAGCGCGGGAGCGGGGGCGGGAACGGTGGTGGCATCGCGCGGATCGGGGCCCATGAGCACGGCGCTTACCCGCGCCAGATCGTCCACCGAACGGGCAAAGGTGCCCACCTGGTCGAGGCTCGAGGCGAAGGCCACCAGGCCGTAGCGCGAGATGCGGCCGTAGGTGGGCTTGAAGCCGAGGGTGCCGGTGAAGGCGGCAGGCTGGCGCACCGAGCCGCCGGTGTCAGAGCCCAGCGCCACCGGCACCATACCCGCGCCCACCGCCGCGGCCGAGCCGCCCGAGGAGCCACCGGGGGCGCGCTCGAGGTCCCAGGGGTTGCGGGTGGGCCCGAAGGCAGAGTGCTCGGTGGACGAGCCCATGGCGAACTCGTCGAGGTTGGTCTTGCCCAACACCAGCGCACCCGCCGCGCGCAGGCGCGCCACCGCGGTGGCGTCGTAGGGCGGCAGGTAGTTTTCGAGGACGCGGGAGGCGCAGGTGGTCGCAAGCCCGCGGGTGTTCAGGTTGTCCTTCACGGCCACGGGCACGCCCGCGAGCGGCAGCTCGGCCCCCTCGCGCAGGGCACGGCGCACCCCTTCTGCCTCTTCTTCCAGGTTCGGGTTCAGGCGCAGAAAGGCGCGCACATCGGCGTCGAAGCGTTCCACCCGCGCGAGCGCGGCCCGGGCCGCGTCGAGCGGGTCAAGCTCCCCGCGGCGCACCCGTTCGGCAATCTCGGTCGCGTACATTCCGCGCCTATCTTAACCCGCAACGCCCGAAAGGGAGCGCGCCCTGCAGGGCGCGCGCCTCGGATGCGAAGAGGGCTAACCGGCCGACAGAGTGCCGATGATTTGGAAGAGCGGCAGGAACATACCGGCCACGATCGCGCCAACGATGGCGCCGAGCACGATGATCATGATCGGCTCGATGGCGGCGGTGAGGCTGGTCACGGCCTCGTCCACCTCGCGTTCGTAAAAGTCGGCCACCTTCTGGAGCATGGCGTCGAGCGCGCCCGTCTCCTCGCCGATGGCGATCATCGAGGAAACCATGGGCGGGAAGACCTGCGGGTAGCGAAGGAGGGTCGAGTGGATGGGCTCACCCACCTGGATCGCCCCCTTGGTCTCTTCGAGGATGTCCTCCACTACGGCGTTACCGGCGGTACCGCGGGTGATGTCCATGGCCTCGATCACGTTCACACCGCTGCTCACCAAAAGGCCGAAGGTGCGGCTGAAGCGGGCGATGGCGCTTTTCTTGTTGAGGTTGCCAAAGACGGGCATGCGCAGCTTGAGGCTGTCGATCACGCGCCGGCCGCGCGGGGTGCGGTAGTAGTAGCGGTAGGCGAAATAAACGATGGTGAAGAAGCCAACGATGTAGAGGATGCCGTTCTTGAGGAAGTCGGCGATGATGATGAGCACGCGCGTGAGCATCGGCAGCTCGGAGCCGAGGTCGGTCAGGATGCCCGCGAACATGGGCACGATGCCGACCATCAGGAAGTAGGTGATGATCACGGCGAAGGCCATCACGATGGCCGGGTAGGTCATGGCCGACTTGATCTTGCCGCGCAGCTCGAGGTCCTTTTCCAGGAAGGTGGCCAGACGATCGAGCACGCTGTCGAGCATGCCCGAGGTCTCGCCCGCGCGCACCAGGTTGACGTAGAGCCGGCTGAAGACCTTGTGCTTGTCGAGCGCGTCGCTGAAGCTGGACCCGCCCTCGACGTCGGTGCGGATCTCGTTCAGCATCTTCTTGAAGCCCTTGTTCTCAGTCTGGCGCTCGAGGATGGCCAGCGCCTGAACGATGGGCAGACCGGCCGAGAGCATGGTGGCCAGCTGACGGCTGAAGATGGCGATGTCCTTGAGGCCGGGGCCGCGCTCGAGCGCGGGGATGCTGATCTCCTTTTGCAGACCCTTGCCCGGCTCCTTGAGCTCGGAGATGAAGTAACCCTTTTCGCGCAGGGCGCGAGCGGCGCTGCGGAGGTCTTCGGCTTCGATGGTCGCGGCGATGGAACGCCCTTGGCGGTCCTTGGCGCGGTAGTGATACAGAGGCATCTTAAAGGATAGTATACCGTAGGAAACGGCGATGGACCCGGACTTGCAACGCACCCTGGAAACCCTGCGCGCGGGCGGCCTAGTGGCCTGGCCCACCGACACCACCTGGGGCCTGCTGGCCCGTGCCGACCGACCCGAGACGCTGCGGCGCATCTACGCGCTCAAGAACCGGCCCGAGCACAAGCCGCTGCAGCTGCTCGTAGCCTCCGCCGAGGGCGCGGCCGACCTGGTGGCGCCGGGCCCCTGGCGGACCGGCTTCGAGCGCCTGGCGGCCGCCTTCTGGCCCGGCGGGCTGACGCTGGTGGTGCCCGCCGCGCCCGCCGCGCCACCGGCGGTGGTGCGCGGCGGCAAGGTAGGCCTGCGGGTGCCGGCGGACGCGGCCCTGCGCGAGGTGCTGGCGGCGCTGGGCGGCTGGGCCGCAGCCACCAGCCTCAACCGCAGCGGCGAGCCCCCGGTGGCCAGCCACGCCCAGGCCATGCGGTACGCTGATCGGGTGGACCGGGTGCACCCCGGGGAGGCCGGAGGCCGGCTGACCTCGACCGTCTTCGACCTGGAGGCCCGCCGGGTGCTGCGCGCGGGCGCGGTGTCGGAAGCGGCTTTGTGGGAGGTGTTGGAGACGTCTTGAACGAGGATCTGGCCCAGCTCCTGGCGGTCTTCTTCGCGGCGGGCAAGCCCCTGACCCCCGCCGAGCTCGCCCGCGGGCTCGAGGCGGGAGAGGAAGAGACCCTGCGCAAGGTGCGGGAGCTCGGCCGCCATCTCGAAGACGGTACGCTCGGCGTGGCCCTCGAGGAGGTGGCTGGCGGCTGGCGGCTCATCGTCCACCCGCGCCACGTCGACCGCGTGCAGGCCGTGCTGCGCCCACGTCCTCCGCGCCTGAGCCCGGCGGCGCTCGAGGTGCTGGCCATCGTGGCCTACCACCAGCCCATCACCCGCCCCGAGATCGAGGCGATGCGCGGCAAGAACTCCGACGCCGTGCTCGAGGGGCTGCTCGAGCGCGAGCTGGTGGGGGTGGTGGGCGTGAAGGAGGTCGTGGGCCGTCCCCGGCTCTACGGCACCACCGCACGCTTCCTCGAGCTCTTTGGCCTCGCCAGCCTCGACGAGCTACCGCCGCTCGAGGAGGGCCCGGCGCTCTTGCTGCGCGACTAGCCGCCTCGGGTACAATCGCAGGGAAGATGCGGCTCCGTGTGGACCTTCTCCCCCGCCCTCCGTACGACGAGCCCCGTACCGTCGTCATCGACGTGCTGCGCGCCACCACCTCAATCGCGCTGTTGCTCGAGCGTGGCGCGCGGGAGGTGTGGGTGACCGCGCGGGCCCGAACCGCGCGCGCCGCCGCCGGCGAGGGCGACCTCCTTTTGGGCGAGCGCGAGGGCATCCCGCCCGAAGGCTTCCACCACGGCACCTCGCCGCGCGAGCTCGAGCGGCTCGACGTGGCGGGACGGCGCGTCTACTACACCAGCGACCACCTGCCCCTCGCCCTCGAGCACCTGGACAGGCGGGAGGGCGTCTGGCTCGCCTCGCTGCGCAACACCCCCACGCTGGTGGCGCGGCTCGAGGCCGAAGCCCCCGAGGCGGTGGCTCTGGTCTGCGCCGGCTTCCGCGGCGCCGAGGCGCTCGACGACGCCCTGGCTGCGGGCTACCTGGTGCGGGCGCTCGAAGGGCGCGGCCTGGTGCGCAACCCCACCGACGCCGCCCGCCTCAGCTCGGCGTTGCTTACCGCTTTTCCCAACCCCGTGGAGGGGCTGTGGCGTTCGGCTTCAGGCCGGTTCCTCCACGACCTCGGCTACACTGACGACCTGGCCGTGGCCAGCTGGATCGGCGCCGACGAGGCCGTGCCCGAGCTGAGCGAGGTGCGCGAGCTCGACGGCCGCCCGCTCTTCCGTTTCGTAGCCGCCCCATGAACGCCGAACGCCTCGACCTGCTGGGCCTTCCCCTGGACCCGGTGACCATGGATGGCGCCGTGGCGTGGGTGCGCGAGCGCCTTGGCGAGGGCGGCCAGGTGGTCACGCTCAACCCCGAGATCATCGTGCAGGCCCACACGAACCTCGCGCTGGCGCGGGCCATCCGCGAGGCGGAGCTCGTCACCCCCGACGGGGTGGGCGTCCTCTGGGCGGTGCGGCGGCTGTACGGCCGCGAGCTGCCCGAGCGGGTGACCGGCGTGGACCTGACGGTGCGGCTCTTCGAGCAGCTGGGTGGGGAGCTGCGGGTCTTCTTCCTGGGCGGCCGGTCCGGTGTGGCCGAGCGCGCGGCCGCGACCGCGCGCGAGCGCTACGGGGTCGGGGTTGCCGGCTGCGCCCACGGCTACTTCGGCGAAGAGGAGGAGGCCGCCCTGGTGAAGCGGGTACGCGCCAGCGGGGCCAACCTGCTGCTGGCGGGGCTGGGACCGCGGCAGGAGGTCTTCTTGCACCGGCACAAGGGCCGCCTGGGCGGCGCGGTGGGCATCGGCGTGGGTGGCACGCTCGACGTGCTCGCCGGCGAGGCCCGGCGCGCACCGGCGTGGGCGCGGCGTCTGGGGGTGGAGTGGCTCCTGCGCGTGGGGCTCGACCCCAAACGCTGGCCGCGGGCCGTTCGGCTCGTGCGCTTTGCCTGGTGGATCGAGCGCGAGGCACGGCGTTTGCCCCGCCAGAAAACCTAAGCGACTGACTACAATGAAAGTGACGTGGCAAACGGTTGCCGGATCTTGCTGCTGGGACCGGTCGAGCTGCTGTGCGAGGGTCGGCCGTTGCGTCTGCCTACCCAGCGCGGCCTGGCCCTGTTGGCGTTTCTAGTGCTCCAGGAAACGCCGCAGGAACGCGCGCGCCTGGCCACCCTGCTGTGGGACGCACCCGACGATCAGGCGCGCCACCGGCTGCGCCAGGAGCTCTACCGCCTGGGCGAGACGCCGCTGGGCCGCTTTCTGACCAGCGACCGCCGGCGGGTCGGGCTTTCGGGGGTAGAAAGCGACGCTGCGAAGTTCTTGCAGGCGCTCGAGCAGGGCCGCTGGGAGCACGCCACCCGGTTATGGCGTGGCGAGTTCATGGCCGGCTTCGAGCTGAGCGGGAGCGAAAGTTTCGAGGACTGGCTGGCCCTGGAGCGCGCCTCCTGGCGCGACCGCTACCTGCTGGCGCAAAGCCGCCTTGCCCTCCAGCACGAAGCGGCCGGTGAGGTGGAGGCGGCCGCCCGGGCCTGGGAGCGGGTGCTGGAGGAAGACCCGCTGCACGAGGAGGCGCTGCGCCGCCTGCTGGTGCTACTGGCGCGGGCCCGGCGCTGGGAGGAAGCTGAGCGCCGCTACGCCGCCTACCGCGAGCGGCTGGAGAGCGAGCTAGGGCTCGAGCCCGACGCCGAAACCGAACGGCTCTTCGCCCAGCTGCGCGCGCGCAAGGCTCCGGCGCGCCCGGCGGCGGCCCCCGTGCCCCCCAGCCTGGCCCGTCCTCCGCTGGTGGGCCGCGAAGCCCTGCTGGCCCGGCTCGAGGCGCTGGCCCCGGCTTCGGCGCTGCTCAGCGGCGACGCCGGAGCGGGCAAGACCCGGCTGGCCCGCGAACACCTGGCCGCCCGCGGCGGCCAGCTGATCGTCCAGCACCCCGCCTCCAGCCGCAACCTGCCCTTCGCCGGGGTGGTGCGCGCGCTCGAAGAAGGCCTCGGCGCTCATGGCGTTCCCGAGCTCGATCCCGTCTGGCTGCGCGAGGCCGGACGGCTCCTGCCCCACCGCCTGCCCCGGGCCGAACAAGCCCTTGCCAGCGCTGCCGACCAAGCCCGCTTCCTCGAAGGGCTCAGCCGGGTGCTGCTGGCCCTTAGCGGGCCCGTGCTCGTGTGGGACGACCTCCAGTGGACCGACCCGGCGGCGCTGGAGCTGCTCGCCTACCTGCTGCCGCTGGCCGAACGCGAAGGGGTCCAGCTGATCGTCACCGCCCGCACGCCGCTCGAGCCCGGACCGGCGCGCGACTGGCTCCAGCCGCTCCTGGTCGCCGGCCTGACCGAGCTCGCGGTGCCCCCGCTCGACGAGGACGCGCTCCACGAGCTCATCAAGAAGCTCGCGCACCAGCGTTACGGCGCCCGCCTCTTCGCCCGCCGCCTGCACCAGGCCACCGGCGGCAACCCCTTCTTCGCGCTGGAAACGCTGCGCCACCTCTTCGCCTCTGGCGAGCTGCGCCTGCGCAGCGGGGGCTGGGCCACTCCCTACGACCGCACCACCGAGGACTACCACGAGCTGCCCCTGCCCACGCGGGTGCGCGACCTCCTCACCGCGCGGGTGCGCGCCCTCGACCCGCCCCTGCGCCGCGCCCTCGACCTGGCCGCGGTGGCCCGTCGGCCGCTGGAGCCCCAGACGCTGGCGCGCCTGCTGGGCCTCGGCGAGCTCGAGGCCGTCCAGCGCCTCGAGCGCTTGCGCGAGCAGCAGCTGCTGACGCGCGAGGGGCGGGGGTACGCGCCGGTGCACGACCACCTCCGCTCCCTGATGCAGCAGGAGCAGGGCGCTGCCCTGGCCCGCACCTACCACCGCGCCCTGGCGCGCGCGCTCGAACTCGACGGGGCCCCGGGCGAGGCCGCCGAGCACTGGCTCGAAGCCGGCGAGCCCGAGCGGGCCGCGAGCGGCTTCCTCGCCGCCGCCCGCGCTGCGGGCGAAAACCCGCTCTCGGCCCTCACCTACTACCGCCGGGCGCTCGAGCTGGACGAAAGCCTGGACGCGGAGGCGCGCCGCGCGGCCGAGCTTGAGACGCTGGCCCTCGAGGTCCGCCTGGGCCGGCTCGACCCTGCGGGGCTCGAGCGCTTGCGTCAGCTCGCCGGCGAAGGCGACGCGCCGGCGCTCCTGCTGCTCGCCGAGGCGCTGCTCCAGCGCGGCGACTACCCCGAAGCCCTCGCCATCGCCGAGCGCGGGCTTGCGGGCGCGAAGGCCGACGGCGACGTGGCGGCCGAAGCCCGCGCCCACTTCTTGTTGGCCTGGATCTACTACCGCCACGGCGACCCCGAGGCCCAGCTGGGCGAGCTGGAGTCGGCGCTGGCGGCCTACCGCAGGCTGGGCGACTGCGGCGGGGCCGCACGGGTGCTGCGCAATCTGGCGGCGCTGCACTTCCGTCTGGGTCACAAGGAAGAAGGCGACCGCTTCCAGGCCGAGGCGGAGCGTCTGGCGCGCGCCGCAGGCGACGCGGTGCTGGCGCTGCGCATCCAGGCCGACCGCGCCACCGGCCACTGGCTGCGCGGCGCCTACCCCGAGGTGCGCGCCGAGGCGCGCAAAATGCGCAACCGCGCCCGCAAGTTGGGCGACGTCGGAGGCGAACTCGACGCGCTCGAGCTTCAGGGGCTGGCCGCCTTACGGCTGGGGACCTTCGAGGCGGCCCTGCGCGCCTTCGACGAGGCGGTGCGGCGCGCCGCGGCGCTCCGGCTCGAGAAGGACGACGCCCTCGCCCGCTCCGAACGCGCGCTCGCTCTCATCGAACTGGGCCGTTACGACGAGGCCCGTGCCGACCTCGAGCGCGCCTTAACCATCCAGCGACGCATCGGCGACCAGGCCAAGCTGGGTCACACCTTCCACACCTTCGGCTACCTGCACCTCCGCCGGGGTGAAGCCCGCGCAGCGGAGGCACGCTTCCTCGAGGCCGCCGAGCACTGGCGGCGACGGGGCGAGCGCGGCCACCTGGCCCGCGCCCTCGCCTACGCCGCCCTCGCCGCCCGGGCGCAAGACGCCGAAAAGCGCGCCCGCCAGTTCGCGGCTGAGGCCTACACGGCCAGTCGGGACTGGCCGGTGGGCGTACCCGAACGTCCCCTGGTGCTCGCAGTCTACGGTCGGCTCCAGGACGACGCCCAGGCGCTGGAAGAAGCCAGGAGCGAGCTCAAGGCGCTGGAAAGGCGGCTCGGCCCCCGGCAGCGCGAGCGCCTGCACAACACCTTCCTCTACCGCACGGTCTTTTGATTTGTGACGGTCTTGTGACGCCGTGCCGCTACCCTGCGAAACATGGAACGTCAGGACGAGCGCACTCAACCATGGCGGTTCGTCGTGGAGGTCGCGCGGAGCCCGACGACGGGCCTCAGGATTCGCCTGACCGAGGAGGGGCGGCAGGCGTTCGAGTTCGACTCGTGGGAAGCGCTCTACCGCTACCTTTCCGAACGCTTCCCCGAGTGGCTCGGCTACCTGCGCTGAGGCGTGCGCAGGAGCGCGTAGGCGTAACCGTCCACCAGCGCGTTGAGCGAAGCCTCTAGCACGTTGGCGCTCGCCCCCACCGTGCTCCAGCGCACGCCGTCGCCCTCCATCTCCACCAGCACCCGTACCACGCTGGCCGTGCCCGCCTCCTGCCCCTCGAGCACCCGCACCTTGTAGTCGGCGAGCCCTACGGCCTCGAGTTCGGGGAAGAAGCTGAGCAGGGCCTTGCGCAAAGCGTTGTCGAGCGCGCCTACCGGCCCATCTCCGGTGGCCGCGGTGTGCACCGTGCGACCGGCCACGCTGAGCTGCACGGTGGCCTCGGCCTGCCAGTGGCCGTGGGCGTCGCCGCTGGTCCAGCTCCTGAAGGCCGTCACGGTGAAGGGCTCCTCGCCGCCCTGCAGGCGGTGGGCCAGCAGGTAAAACGAGGCGTCCGCGCCTTCGAAGGCGTAACCATCGCGCTCGAGACCCTTCACCGCCTCCAAGAGCGGCCCCGCCTCGTCCTTGGCCAGCTCGATGCCGGCCTCGGCCAACTTGGCCAGCAGGTTCGAGCGGCCCGAGAGGTCGGAGACCAAAAAGCGCCGCCGGTTGCCCACCCGCTCGGGCTCAACGTGCTCGTAGGTGCGCGGGTTCTTGAGCACCGCCGAGACGTGCACGCCGCCCTTGTGGGCGAAGGCGGCGTCGCCCACGTAGGGCGCGCGCCGGTTGGGCTGCTGGTTGGCGCGCTCGTCGACGAAGTGGGCCAGCTCGCGCAGGCGCTCCAAGCTATCCGCCGCCTTCAGCTCGGCCCCGTACTTGAGCACCAGCGTGGGGATCAGGCTCGTCAGGTTGGCGTTGCCGGCGCGCTCGCCGTAGCCATTGAGCGTGCCCTGTAGGTGGCGCGCCCCCGCCCGCAGCGCCGCCAGGCTGTTGGCCACGGCCAGCTCGGCGTCGTTGTGGGCGTGGATGCCGACGGTCAGGTGCGAAAAGCGCACGACCACCTGCTGGGTGGCAGCAAAGATTTCCTCCGGCAGGCGGCCGCCGTTGGTGTCGGCCAGCACCAGGGTGTCGGCCCCGCCTTCGGCGGCGGCCTCCAGCGTGGCCAGGGCGTAGGCGGGGTCTTCGAAGTAGCCGTCGAAGAAGTGCTCGGCGTCGTAGACCACCCGCCGCCCCGCCGCGCGCAGGTAGGCCACCGACTCGCGGATCATCGCCAGGTTCTCCTCGCGGCTCACCTCGAGCGCCTCGAGCGCGTGCAGCGTCCACGACTTGCCGAAGAGCGTGACCACCGACGTCGCAGCCTCCAGCAGGGCGGCGAGCGAGGGGTCGTCCTCCACCACCGTCCCTTTGCGCCGGGTCGCGCCAAAGGCGGTAAGTTGGGCGCCGCGCGGCAGCGCCCGCTCCTTCATCACCTCAAAGAACTCGGCGTCGCGCAGGTTCGAGCCCGGCCAACCGCCCTCGATGAGGTCGATGCCGAACGCCGCCAGCGCCTCGGCCACGGCCACCTTGTCGCGCACGGAGAGGCTTACGCCCTCGGCCTGGGTGCCGTCACGCAGGGTGGTGTCGAGCAGCTCGATGCGCGCTCCGCGCAGCTCGGTCTCACTCACAGCCGCTGCGCCCCTCCTTTTGCAAAAGCAACTCCTGCACCAGCATCAGCGCCGCCGCCCGCGAGAGCGCGGCGTCGCGCGGGTCGTCGAGATCGCGGGCGAAGCAGCGCAAGACCCGGCGGTAAGCGGCGAAGATGCGCTGGGCGTCGGGTTCCACGGTCGCGCCCAGGCGCGCCTCGGTCTTGAGCGCCCACTCCTCGATCTCGGTTAGGCCAGGGGGCATCCTTCCTCCTTCTAGGGCGTCTCGATGGCCTCGCGCGCGCCCACGCCCGAAACAAGCTTGTTGAGCGCGTCCAGGTAGGCCCGCGCCGACGACTCGACGATGTCGGGGGCAATGCCGCGGCCCGTAACCACAACCGTGCCTTGGCGCAGGCGCACCATCACCTCGCCCAGTGCCTCGGTGCCACCGGTGGTGGCCTCGATGCGGTAGCGCTCAAGCGTCGGACTGAGCCCCACCGCCCGGCTGATCGCCTTGTAGACCGCGTCCACCGGCCCATCGCCGGTGGCCGCCTCGGTGATCTCGTCGTCGGGCGTCTTCACCTTGACCGTGGCCACCGGCGTCAGCGCCAACCCCGAGTGCACCTGCATGTCCAGCAGCTTGAACATCTCGGGCGCGCGGGTGCGCTCGTCCTCCACCAGCGCCACCAGGTCCTCGCTGGTCACCTGCTTCTTGCGGTCGGCGATCTCCTTGAAGCGGGCGAAGAGGCGCTTGAGCTCCTCATCGTCCACCTTGTAACCGAGCTCGGCCAGGGCCTTCTTGAAGGCGTGACGGCCCGAGTGTTTGCCCAACACCATCACCGCCGCCTCGCGCCCCACGATCTCGGCGTTCATGATCTCGTAGGTCTCGCGCGCCTTGAGCACGCCGTCCTGGTGGATGCCCGACTCGTGGGCGAAGGCGTTGCGCCCCACGATGGCCTTGTTGGGCGGCACCACCATGCCGGTCAGGCGGCTCACCAGCTGGCTGGTGCGGTAGAGCTCGCGGGTGTTGACGCCGGTCTCGGCCTCGAAGAAGTCGCGGCGGGTGTAGAGCGCCATCACCACCTCTTCCAGGCTGGCGTTGCCCGCGCGCTCGCCGATACCGTTGATGGTGCACTCCACCTGGGTGGCCCCGGCGCGCACCGCCGCCAGGCTGTTGACCACGGCCATGCCCAGGTCGTCGTGGGTGTGGACCGACCAGTCCACCCCGTCGGCGCCGGGGGTGTTCTCGATGATGTAGCCCACCAGCTCGGCGAACTTCCAGGGCACCTGGTAGCCAACGGTGTCGGGAATGTTGATGGTGGTGGCGCCGGCGGCGATGGCCTCGCCGAAGATGCGAATCAGAAAGTCGGGGTCGCTGCGCCCCGCGTCCTCGGCCGAGAACTCCACGTCGTCGGTGAACTCGCGGGCAAACTTTACCGCCCAAACGGCCTTCTCCACCACCTCGTCGGGGGTCATGCGCAGCTTCTTCTCCATGTGCACCGGGCTGGTGGCGATGAAGGTGTGGATGCGCCGCTTCTCCGCCGGCGCGATGGCCTCGGCCGCCCGCTCGATGTCGGGTTTGGCCGTGCGCGCCAGCGCCGCGATGGTGGGGCCCTTCACCTCCTCGGCGATGCGCCGCACCGCGTCGAAGTCGCCGGGGCTGGCAATAGGAAAGCCGGCCTCGATCACGTCCACGCCCAGCCGCGCCAACTGCTTGGCGATCGCCAGCTTCTCGTCGGGGCTCAGCGCTACGCCCGGCGACTGCTCGCCGTCGCGCAGGGTGGTGTCGAAAATCTTAATCCGTCGCATCACCTACCTCCTCTTCGCTTACGTGCGCCTTGAGGAAGGGCATCATCGCCCGCAGCTTGGGGCCCACCTGCTCGATGGGGTGCTGGGCCCACTTCTGTCGCTTGGCCGCGAGCACCGCCTGGCCCGCCTGGTTTTCCAGCACCCACTCGCGCGCGAACTCGCCTTCCTGGATCTGCCGCAGCACCTCCTTCATGCGCTCCTTGACCTCGGGGCCGATCACCGCGGGGCCGCGGGTGTAGTCGCCGTACTCGGCGGTGTTGGAAATCGAGTAGCGCATCCCCGCGAGGCCCGACTCGTACATCAGGTCGACGATCAGCTTGAGCTCGTGGAGCACCTCGAAGTAGGCGATCTCGGGCTTGTAGCCCGCCTCGATCAGGGTCTCGAAACCGTAGGCCACCAGCTGACTGGTACCGCCGCAGAGCACCGCCTGCTCACCAAAGAGGTCGGTCTCGGTCTCCTCGGCGAAGGTGGTGGGAATAACGCCGGCGCGGGTGGCCCCGATGCCCTTGGCGTAGGCCAGCGCGGTGGGCAGCGCCGAGCCCGAAGCGTCCTGGTGCACGGCCACGAGCGCCGGCACGCCGCGCCCCGCCTGGTACTCGCTGCGCACCAGGTGGCCGGGACCCTTGGGCGCCACCATCCAGACGTCCAGGTCGGGTCGCGGCTTGATCTGACCGAAGTGGACGTTGAAGCCGTGGGCGAAGACGAGCGAGGCCCCCTCCTTGAGGTTGGGCTCGACCTCCTCGCGGTAGACCCGGGCCTGCACCTCGTCGGGCAGCAGAATCATCACCACGTCGGCCTGGGCAACGGCCTCGGCTACGGGGGCCACCTCCAGCCCCTCCGCCTCCGCCTGCTTCCAGCGGCGCGAGCCGGGGCGCAGCCCCACGACGACGGGCACACCCGACTCGTGCAGGTTGAGGGCGTGGGCGTGGCCCTGGGAACCGTAGCCGAGCACGGCCACCTTCTTGTTCTGGATAAAACCTAGGTCTGCGTCGTGATCGTAATAAACGTTCATACCGCCTCCTTCTTCACGCGTGGCTTCAATACCGCTTCGCCCCGGCTCATGGCCACCGCGCCGGTGCGCATCACCTCGAGCACCCCGTAGGGTTCCAGCCCGGCGATGAACCCTTCGATCTTACCGGGATCCCCGGTCACCTCGTAGATCGAGCTTGTGCGGCCCACATCCACCGGGCGGGCACGGAAGGCCTCGACGATCTCCTTGATCTGCAGCCGCTCCTCCACCCCCTCGGTGCGCACCTTCACCAGCGCCAACTCGCGCTCCACGTGGGGCTCGACGTGGTCGGTCACCTTGATGACCTCGATCAGCTTGTTGAGCTGCTTCTCCACCTGCTCGATGGTGCGGTCGTCGCCCAGCACCACGATCGAGATGCGCGAAAGCCCGGGCACGTGGGTTTTGCCCACGGCCAGCGACTCGATGTTGAAGCCGCGCCGGGCGAAGAGCGAGGTGATGCGGGTGAGCACCCGCGGATGGTCCTCCACCAGAACGCTGACGACGTGCCTCACGACTGCACCTCCCCCGGGGGTTCGATGATCATGTCCTCGGCGCTGCCGCCGGCAGGGATCATCGGGAAGACCCCCTCCTCGTTGTAGACACGGAACTCGGCGAGCACGGGCCCCTCGTGGGCCAGCGTCGCCTCCGCCACCTCCTTCAGGTCTTCGCGCCGCTCCGCCGTGAAGCCCCTGACCCCGAAGGCCTCGGCCAGCTTGGCGAAGTCGGGGTTCGACTCCTCCAGGTGGACCTCGGCGTAGCGCTTGTCGTTGAAGAGGTCCTGCCACTGGCGCACCATGCCCAGATAGCCATTGTTGAGCAGGATGACCTTGACCGGCAGGTCGTAGCGCACCAGCGTGGCCAGCTCCTGCATGGTCATCTGGAAGGAGCCGTCGCCGTCGAAGTCGAGTACGAGCGCGTCAGGGTGAGCCACCTGCACCCCCACCGCCGCGGGCAGCCCGTAACCCATCGTGCCCAGGCCGCCGGAGGTGATGAAGCTGCGGGGGAACTTGGGCTTCCAAAACTGGGCCGCGAACATCTGGTGCTGCCCCACGCCGGTGGTCACGTAGGCCTCGCCGCCGGTGGCCTCCCAGAAGGCGCGCACGACCTCTTGCGAGGTGAGCCGCTCGCGCTCGGGCATGGGCAGGGGGTGGGCCTCCTGCCAGGCGCGCAGCTGGGCCCACCAGTCATCGAGCTCGAGCGGCTTCGCCCCCGCGAGCAGCCGCTCGGCCACCCAGCGGGCGTCGCCCACGATGGGCACGTCGGTGCGCACCACCTTGCCAATCTCGGCGGGGTCGATGTCCACGTGGATCACCGTCTTCACGTTGGGCGCGAACTTCTCGATGTTGCCGGTGATGCGGTCGTCGAAACGCAGCCCCAGCGCCAGAATCAGGTCGGCGTGCTGGAGCGCGCGGTTGGCGGCCACCGTGCCGTGCATGCCCGGCATGCCCAGCACCTGGGGGTGGTCGGCCGGGAGCACGCCCAGACCCTTGAGCGTGGTGATCACGGGGATGCCCGTCGCCTCGGCGAACTTGCGCAACGGCTCGGCCGCGTGGTGCGCCCCGCCACCGAGCATCATCACCGGCCTCTTGGCCGCGGCCAGGGCTTCGAGCGCCCGCTGGATTTGGCGCGGATGACCCTTGACCGTGGGGTTGTAGCCCGGCAGGCGCGGCTCGACGTCGAAGCTGCCGGTAAACTCGTCGAACTGCACGTCCTTGGGCACGTCGATGAGCACCGGCCCCGGCCGCCCGGTGGAGGCGATGACGAAGGCCTCGCGGACGATGCGGGGAATGTCGTTGACGTCCTGCACCAGGTAGTTGTGCTTGGTGATGGGCATGGTCACGCCGGTAACGTCAGCCTCCTGGAAGGCGTCGGTACCGACCGCCGAGCGCGCCACCTGGCCGGTGATGGCCACGAGCGGCACCGAGTCCATGAGGGCGTCGGCCAGCCCCGTCACCAGGTTGAGCGCCCCGGGCCCGCTGGTGGCGAAGACCACGCTGGTGCGCCCCGAGCTAATGGCGTAGCCCTCGGCGGCGTGGATGGCCCCCTGCTCGTGCCGGGCGAGCACGTGTTCGAGCTCCGGCCGGTCGTAGAGGGCGTCGTACATGGGCATGTTCGCCCCGCCCGGCACGCCGAAGATGTGCTTCACGCCTTCGCGCGCCAGAACCTCCAGTATCGCTTCTGCTCCGTTCATGCCACGTTCCCCTCCTGCCAAACGAACACCCCGCCCTGAAAAGGCGGGGTGCGGTTTGCGATGAATAAGAATACGCTACGTACGCAAGCCTCCCCCGCCCCGACCTAGTACTAGGCCGAGCGCGGGGCGGAGAATAATGCTCGCGAACGAACGCACCTTGCCGCGATTTTATGCCCGCCCGCGCAGGCTGTCAAGCGGAGTGGGTGCGGCCGGCAGGACGTGGCATAAGTGGGCCGCGTACCTCCGGGCAGTGTTTTGGTGCGTGATACCGTCTTCCCCCGTCAACCCCCTCAGGCCACCAGAGCCTCCCGGCCCTGCTCCTTGTAGTAGGCCTTCAACTTCCCCATCAGCCTGC
>JALSQD010000050.1 GCA_026985615.1 Thermaceae bacterium
AGGGGCAGGTGGACGAGGAAGAGTTGAAGGCCTTCGCCAAGGAACGGCTGGCGGCCTACAAGGTGCCCAAGCTCTGGGAGTTCAGGGAGGAGCTGCCGAAGACGGCGGTGGGGAAGATTCTGCGGCGCGCTCTCAGGTAAACCGCGGCCCGATCGGTATACTGGGCCTAAGAAAAACGGGAGGGGCCAATCATGGACAGACCTTGGTACGCCTTTTACGACGAAGGGGTGCCCCACGAAGTGGAGTACCCCGAGGTGCCGCTTTACGAGCTGATGCGCAGGACGGCCGAGGCCGATCCGAGTAAACAGGCCATTGACTTTCTGGGCAAGCGCATGAGCTACGGCGAGCTATGGGAAGCCACGCGCCGCTTCGCCCGCGGGCTGCAGGACCTCGGCGTCCAGCCCGGCGACCGCGTGGCCATCATGCTGCCCAACAGCCCGCAGTTCGTCATCGCCTTCTACGGCACGCTGCTAGCGGGTGCGGTGGCGGTCAACACCAACCCGCTCTACACCCCCCGCGAGCTCTCGCACCAGCTGCGCGACTCGGGCACCGAGACACTCGTGATCCTCGACCTCCTCTGGCCCCGCTTCGAGGAGGTGGCCGGCGAGGTGCCGGTAAAGAACGTTGTCACCACCGGCATCCAAGACTACCTGCCCTTCCCCAAGAACTGGCTCTTCCCGCTCAAGGCCAAGAAGGAAGGCACCTGGGTCAACCTGCCCAAACGCCCCGAGCGGCACGGCTGGCGCAGCGTGCTCAAGGCGCCGCCCGAGCCCGCGCCACGCGAGGTAGGGATCGACGACCTGGCGCTCTTGCAGTACACCGGCGGCACCACCGGCGTTTCTAAGGGGGCGATGCTGAGCCATCGCAACCTGATCAGCAACGTCTACCAGATCGACGCCTGGGAGCCGGGGCAGGTTTGGAAGAACGGCGTCATGCTCAGCGTGATCCCCTTCTTCCACGTCTACGGCATGACGGTCAGCATGAACTACTCGGTGATGCGCGGCATGAAGATGGTGCTGCTGCCGCGGTTCGACATCGCCGAGGTGGTGGCGGCCATCGAGAAGCATGGCGTGACCCACTTCCCCGGCGTGCCCACTATGTACGTGGCCTTCAACACCTTCCCCGGCATCGAAAACCGCAACATCCGCACCATCAAGGTCTGCCTCTCGGGCGCCGCGCCGTTGCCGGTGGAGGTGGCCACCAGGTTCGAGGAACTGACCGGGGCCAAGCTGGTGGAAGGTTACGGCCTCACCGAGGCGGCGCCGGTTACGCACTGCAACCCGCTCTACGGCAAGCGCAAGGTAGGCTCGATCGGGCTGCCCTTCCCCTCGGTGGACGCCATGACGGTCGACCCCGAGGGCAACCCCCTGCCCCCCGGCGAGGTGGGTGAGCTGGCGGTCAAAGGGCCCAACGTGATGATGGGGTACTGGAACCGGCCCGAGGAGACGGCGCAAACGTTGAAGGACGGCTGGCTGTTCACGGGCGACGTGGCGCGGATGGACGAGGAGGGGTACTTCTACATCGTCGACCGCAAGAAGGACATGATCATCGCCGGCGGGTACAACATCTACCCGCGCGAGGTGGAAGAGGTGCTGTATCAGCACCCGGCAGTAAAAGAAGCGGCGGTCGTGGGGGTGCCCGACGCCTACCGGGGCGAGACGGTAAAGGCCTTCGTAGTGCTCAAGGAGGGCTACGAGGGGCAGGTGGACGAGGAAGAGTTGAAGGCCTTCGCCAAGGAACGGCTGGCGGCCTACAAGGTGCCCAAGCTCTGGGAGTTCAGGGAGGAGCTGCCGAAGACGGCGGTGGGGAAGATTCTGCGGCGGATGCTCAGGAAGGAAGAGGAAGAAAAACAGCGCTCCGCCCGCTAGCGGGCTTGCTTCCGCGCACCGGGCCGCGCCATGCGGCCCGGTGCGCGCTGCGAGCTGGAGCCGGGGGCAAAACAAGGCGAACCTTTAGCACGGAAGAGAAGTAAACTGAATTCATGACCAAACGTGGACAGATCGCCGTGGGTGGACTGGGGTTGCTGCTGGTGCTCGTAGGGCTCTGGATCGCGCTCGGAATCCGCATCGTGGACAACCGGCACATGGGCTGCCGCATCCGGTTGGGGCAGATCCAGACGAGCGAGACGCCGCCCGGGGTCCACTGGGTGATGGTACCGATCGAGTCTCTGGCCAAGGTGCCCATCCACACCCGCATCCTCGATTACCAGGGCGTCGAGGTGCTGGCCAAGGACGGTCTACGCATCCACATGGACATCACTGTGGGCTACAAGATCAAGCCGCAGATGGCCTGCGACGCTTACCTGCAGTACACCGACATCGAGCGGGGACTGGTGGTGCCCGAGATCCGCTCCGCCCTGCGCAAGGTCGCCTCGCTCTTCCCCTCGACCGAGTACTACGAAAAGCGCTCGGAGGTGGACGCCAAGATCGTGATGGCGCTGGAGGAGCTCGAGAACCCCTACTTCGAGATCGTGCAGGTGAACATCCGCAACGTGGTGCTCCCCGACTCGGTGGTCCAGGCCATCCAGCGCAAGATCGTGGCCAAGCAGGAGGCCGAGCGGATGCAGTTCGTGCTCCAACGCGAAGAGAAAGAGGCCGAGCGTAAAAAGATCGAGGCGCAGGGCATCGCCGAGGCCAACCGCATGATCGCCGGCTCGCTGACCGAGAACTACCTCAAGTGGTACCAGATCCAGGCCATCAAGGACCTCGGCCAGTCGCCCTCGAACACCTTCATGGTGGTTCCCTACGACTTGGGCCTTTTCCCGGTGCCGACCTATCCCCTGCCGGGCTCACCGGGGGCCAAGAAGTGAGTTCGAACTAGAAAGCGTTCTATCCCGCTTTCGCCAATACCGCCTGGGCCGCGGCCAGCCGGGCGGTGAGCACCCGGAAGGGCGAGGCCGAGACGTAGTCGAGCCCGAGCTCGTGGGCCAGGTGCACCGACCGCGCCTCGCCACCGTGTTCGCCGCAGAGACCCAACTTTAGGTTCAGGTTGGCGGCGCGCCCCTCGCGCACCGCGATCTCGAGCAGCCGGCCCACCCCCGCGGCGTCGAGGCGCTCGGTGGGGTCGTGGGCGAGGGTGCGGGCGTCGAGGTAGCGAGGCAGGAAGTGGCCGGCGTCGTCGCGGCTGATGCCGAAGGTGAGCTGGGTCAGGTCGTTGGTGCCGAAGCTGAAGAAGTCGACCAGCGGCGCGATCTCCCCCGCCACCAGCGCCGCGCGCGGGGTCTCGATCATCGTGCCCACGGGCAGGGTCAGGTCGAACTCGGCGAAGACCTCGCGCACCACTGCGAGCGCTTGCTCCACCTCCTCGGGGGTGGAGACCAGCGGGATCATCAGCTCGGGGCGCGGGTCCCTCCCCTGCTCCATGAGCGCACGGGTGGCGCTGAGGAGCGCGGCCGTCTGCATGCGCAGGATCTCCGGCCGCACCAGCAAGAGCCGCACTCCGCGGAAGCCGAGCATGGGGTTCGTCTCGTGCAGCTGGCGCATCTGGGCCAGCACCTTGGCCTCGCCAGGGGCGAGCGTTCCCGCGGCCTCCTTGCGCTCGAGCTCCACCAGCGGCGGCAGGAACTCGTGCAGCGGCGGATCGAGCAGGCGCACGGTCACCGGCAGGCCGTCCATGGCCTCCAACAACCCCATGAAGTCGGCCCGCTGAAAAGCGAAGAGCCGGTCGAGGGCTTCGCGCTCCTCGCGCTCGGTCTCGGCGAGGATCAGCGCCCGCACCCAGGGAATGCGCTCGGGGTCGAAGAACATGTGCTCGGTGCGCACCAGCCCGATGCCCTCGGCCCCCAGTTCGCGGGCGCGACGGGCGTCGGCGGGGGTGTCGGCGTTGGCGCGCACGCCCAGTTTGCGGTGGGGCTCGGCCCAGGCAAGCAGACTGTCCAGATACGCACCGCTGTCCCCTTCGCTGAGGGCCACCTCCCCGGCGAAAACCCGGCCGGTGGTGCCGTCGAGGCTGATCACGTCCCCTTCCTTAAAGCTGCGCTCGCCCAGCCGGAAGCTGCGTTCCTCGAGGTTGAGCGAGAGATCGGCCACCCCCACCACCGCAGGCACGCCCATGCCGCGGGCCACAACTGCGGCATGGCTAGTCATGCCGCCACGGGCGGTGAGGATGCCGCGGGCGATGTACATGCCCGAGATGTCCTCCGGCGTCGTCTCAGGGCGCACCAGGATGACAGGTAGCCCCCGCCCCGCCCAGCTCTCGGCGGTCTTGGCGTCGAGGACGGCGTGGCCTACCGCCGCCCCCGGCGAGGCGGGCAGGCCCTGGGCCACCGGCTCGGGAGCGCGCTCGGGGTCGATGCGCGCCCGCAGCAGGCTGGGCAGGGTGTTGGCGTCCACGCGCAGCAGCGCCTCCCCGCGGGTGATCCGCCCCTCCTCGGCCATCTCCACAGCGATCCGCACCGCCGCGGCGGGGGTGCGCTTACCGGTGCGCGTCTGCAGCAGGTAGAGGCGGCCGCGCTCAACGGTGAACTCGAAGTCCTGCATCTCGCGAAAGTGGGTCTCGAGCCGCTCGGCCACACTGGCGATCTCGCGGTAGAGCTCGGGGTCACTCTCGCGCAGGCGCTCGAGCGCCTGCGGGGTGCGCACGCCCGCGACCACGTCCTCGCCCTGGGCGTTCTTCAAATACTCTCCGTAGAGCCCCGGCTCGCCGGTGGCGGGGTTGCGCGAAAAGCCCACGCCGGTGCCCGAGTCGTCGCCCAGGTTGCCAAAGACCATCGCCTGGACGTTAACCGCCGTTCCCAGATCGTCGGGGATGCCGTAGAGGCGGCGGTAGGTGCGCGCCCGCGGGTTATTCCAGCTTTCGAAGACGGCCCGCACCGCGCCCTCGAGCTGTTGCCAGGGGTCGTCGGGGAAGGCGCGGCCCTCGGCCGCGATGTGGCGCAGGTAGGCGTCTACGAGCCCTTCGAGGTCGGCGGCGGTGAGGTCCACGTCGCGCTCGGCCCCGGCCAGCACCTTGGTGCGGTCGAGCAGGCGCTCGAAACCCTCGGCCGCGAGCCCCAGCACCACCTCGCCGTACATCTGCACCAACCGCCGATAGCTGTCCCAGGCGAAGCGCGGGTTGCCCGTCGCCTCCGCCAGCGCCGCCACGCCCGCGCGGGTGAGGCCGAGGTTGAGGATCGTGTCCATCATCCCCGGCATGCTCACCGGCGCGCCCGAGCGCACCGAGACCAGCAGCGGCAGCCCCTCGCCACCCCCGAAGTGCTTGCCCGTCGCCGCCTCTAGGCGCGCGACCTGATCGCGCACCTCGTCCCACAGCCCCTCGGGCAGCGCCCCGCGCTCCAGGTAGGCGCGGCAGGCGGCGGTGGTGAGCGTGAACCCCGGCGGCACCGAAAAACCCAGCCGCGTCATCTCAGTCAAGGCGAAGCCCTTACCGCCCAGAAGCTCCTTGTCCAGTCCCTCGGCCTCTTCAAACGCATAGACCCAGCGCATGGATCCCTCCTGCACCAATTTTAAATCAGCCCGTGCCAGGCGCGCTTTCGAGGCAACCAAAAACACCCCCGGCCACTGGCCGGGAGTGCGTTGCGCTTTTTGCGCTCAGGAAGCCCGCACCGAAGACTGCATGCGCTTCTTGGCCTCGATGAGGCGGCGCTCGTCGATGAGGTCGCGCAAGTTGGTGCCGCTTAACACCTCACGGATGGCCAGGTCCACCCGCCGCCACAGCGCCTCGGTGGAGCAGTTGCCCTCGTGCTCGCAGCTTCCGGGATCCTCGATGCAGCCTACCGGCGAGAGCGAGCCCTCCATGGTCTCCACCACCTCGAGGGCGTTGATCTCCTCAGGCGGGCGGGCCAAGCGGTAGCCGCCGCGGGCGCCGCGCACGCTGCGGATGAAGCCGGCACGCCGCAACGCGGCTGCGATCTGTTCGAGGTAGTGCTGGCTGATCCCCTGGGCCTCGGCTACCTCCTTGAGCGGCACCGGGTCGGGACCGCGCAGGCCGATCTCCACCAGGGCGCGCAAGCCGTACTGCGCTTTGGTCGAAACCCACATGCATTTAGTTTAATCCCTTAAAAACCTACTGTAAATAGGGTGTTTCAGCGGCGGCGGAACGCCAGCGCGGCCACGGTGAAGACGAGCGCCTGCAGGAGCACGATGGTGGCCCCGCTGGGCAGGTCGTAGCTGTAGGAGACTGCCAGACCAGCAACCACGCTTACCACGCCCACCCCTACCGCGCCCAGGACCATTCCCAGGAAAGTGCGGGTCCACTGGCGCGCGGCCGCGGCGGGGATGACCAGAAACGCAGCCACGAGCAAGAGCCCGACGAGTTTCATGGCCACGACCACCACCAGCGCGATGAGGAAGGCCATCAGGTAGTCGTCGAGCATCACCGGCACCCGGTCCGCCGCTGCCAACTCGCGGTCGAAGGTGGCGTAGGCCCAGCGCCCCCACAGCGGCAGGGTGAGCGCGGTGAGCGCCAAGAGCCCGGCGCTCGCCCAAAGATCGGCGGGGGTCACGGCCAGGATAGAGCCAAACAGATAGGTAAAGGCCTCGGCGGTGTACTCGCGCTTGAGCGAAAGAAAGACGATGCCCAGCGCCATCGAGAAGGCGAAGAAGATACCCACCGCGGTGTCGCCGCGGATGTGGGTGCGCTCCCGCACCCAGGTGATGCCGAGCGCCACCGCCGCGGTGAAGGGCACGGCCACCCACAACGGCTCGACGCCGAGCAGCAGCCCCAGCGCCACCCCGCCGAAGGCGGCGTGGGCCAGACCCGAGCCGAGGAAGCTGAGGCCCCGCTGCACCACAAAAGGGCCGTAGTAGCCCGCGAGCAGGGCCATGATGAGCCCCGCGACGAGGGCGCGCTGCATGAAGGGCAGGCTCCAAACCTCAAGCATGGCGGTTCCCCCCAAACGAGAGCGAGATCCCGTGGGCGTGGCCCACGTGGCCGAAGGCCTCGCGCAGGCAGCGCTCGGAGAGCGCCCGCTCGGGCGGGCCGAAGCCGATGAGGCGGCGGTTGAGCACGATCACGTGGGTGGCGTGGTGGTAGGCCGCCTCCCAGTCATGGGTGATCATCAGCAGGGTGGCTCCGGTCTCCTTTTGGTAGTCCTCCAGCAGGCGGTACATGTCGGCCTCGCCCAGCACGTCGATGCCGGTGGCGGGCTCGTCGAGCATGACCAGCTCGGGCCGGCGCACGAAGGCACGCGCCAGGTAGACGCGCTGCAGCTCCCCGCCGCTGAAGCGGCTTACCGCCCGGCCCATGAGGTGGCCCGCCCCCACGCGCTCGAGCGCCGCCCGCACCCGCTTGCGCTCTTCGGGCGTGAGCCGACCGGGCCAGGCGCGTCGCAACCCGCTGGCCACCAGATCCTCGGCCAGCGCCGGAAAGGTGCGGTCGAGGGTCTTGAACTGGGGCACGTAACCGATGCGGCGCGGATCCACCCGGCTTGGCGGGCTGCCCAGCACGCGCACCTCGCCGCTTGTGGGCTGCACCAGCCCCAGCAGCACCTTGAGCAGGGTGGACTTGCCCGCGCCGTTGGGCCCCACGATGGCCACGAAGGCGCCCGGCGGCACCGCCAGGTTCACGTCCTCCAGCGCCAGGTGGTCGCCAAAACGCACGGTCAGGTTGCGCAGCTCCACCGCGGGCTCGGGCCCGCGCCTTGGTTCGTTCATGCTCCCTCCCGGCAGTGCGGGCAGACACCGTAGACGATCAGTGTATGCCCGCTAACGAGGTAGTCGCTCCGCCGCGCCACCTCCGCCTCGTAAGCACCCAGATGGCACTCTTCGAGCGACTCCACCGCGCCGCAGCGCTCGCAGACGAGCAAGTGGGCGTGCCCCAGCACCGCGGCGAAGCGCACCTCGCCGTGGGGCGCGGCGAAGCGCAACAAAAGCCCCGCGTCCTCCAGCGCGCGCACCGCCCGGTAGACCGTTGCCTGGCCGATCCCCTGCTCGTGGAGCTGGGCGACCACCTCGCGGATGGTCCGGCCCGGCCGCTCGGCGAAGGCGCGCCAGACGGCCAGGCGTTGGGGCGTGCGCCGCAGCCCACGGGCGGTCATGCGGCGCTCGAGCGCATCGGTGTCCATACCTGATAAATCTTATCACTTGTCGCCACGCGCGTAAAGCACCGGGGCACGCGGCGCCCCGGTGCTGCGAAAAGCCCTTGCCTACAAACCTTTTTTCAGTTGCTCGACCACGCTGCGGTCTTCGAGGGTGGAGGTGTCGCCCGAGATCTCCTCCTGCCCCGCGGCGATCTGGCGCAGCAGCCGGCGCATGATCTTGCCCGAGCGCGTCTTGGGTAGGGCGGCGGCGAAGCGGATCTCCGCCGGGCGGGCGATGGCGCCGATCATCTTGACCACGTGCTCCTTCAGCTCCTCGGCCAGCGCCTCGCTGGCCTCGACGTCGCCCACCGGCGTCACGAAGGCCACGATCGCCTCGCCCTTGATGGGGTCGGGCCGGGCCACCACCGCCGCCTCGGCCACTGCCGGGTGGCTCACCAGGGCGCTTTCGACCTCCATCGTGCCCAGGCGGTGGCCGCTGATGTTGATCACGTCGTCCACCCGCCCCAGGATCAGGTAGTAGCCCTCGGCGTCGCGGCGCGCGCCGTCACCGGTGAAATACTTGCCGGGGTACCGGCTCCAGTACTGGTTCACGAAGCGCTCCGGGTCGCCCCAGACGGTGCGCAGCATGCTGGGCCAGGGCTTGGTGATCACCAGGTAACCGCCCTGGTCGGGCTCGGTAATGGGATTCCCCTCGCCGTCCACGATCTCGGGGGCGATGCCGAAGAAGGGCTTGCCGGCAAAGCCGGGCTTCATCCGGTGAGCGCCCGGCAGCGTGGTGATCATGATGCCGCCGGTCTCGGTCTGCCACCAGGTATCCATGATAGGGCAGCGCTCCTTGCCGATCACCCGGTAGTACCACAGCCAGGCCTCGGGGTTGATGGGCTCGCCCACCGTGCCCAGCAGCCTGAGCGAGTCGAGGCGGTGCTTCATCGGCCACTGCTCGCCCCACTTCATGAAGGCGCGGATGGCGGTGGGGGCGGTGTAGAGGATGGTCACCCCGTGCTTGTCGACGATCTCCCAAAAGCGGTCGGGCTCGGGGTGGTTGGGCGCGCCCTCGTACATCACCACGGTGGCCCCGTTGAGCAGGGGGCCGTAGACAATGTAAGAGTGGCCGGTGATCCAGCCCACGTCGGCGGTGCACCAGTAGGTGTCGTCGTCCTTGAGATCGAAGACGGTGCGGGCGGTGTGGAAGGTGTAGGTCATGTAGCCGCCGGTGGTGTGCAGCACGCCCTTGGGTTTGCCGGTGGAACCGGAGGTATAGAGGATGAAGAGCGGGTCCTCGCTGTCCATCGGCTCGGGCGGGGCCTCGTCGGGCACGCCCTCTACAAGCTCGTGGTACCAGTGGTCGCGGCCCGGCTCCATGGGCACCCCCTGGCCGGTGCGCCGCACCACGACCACGTGCTTGACGACGCCGGTCTCGCGCACCGCTTCGTCGGCCGCTTCCTTGAGGGGAACGATCTGCCCGCGCCGCCAGCCACCGTCAGCGGTAATCAGCACCTCGCTGCCGGCGTCCTTGATGCGCTCGGCCAGGGCGCTGGCCGAGAAGCCGCCGAAGACGACCGAGTGCACCGCTCCGATGCGGGCCGCGGCGAGCATGGCGATGGCCGCTTCGGGAATCATAGGCATGTAAAGGGTGACGCGGTCGCCCTTCTTCACCCCCAAGCGCCTTAGCGCGTTGGCGAAACGACCCACCTCGCGATGCAGCTCGTGGTAGGTGAGCGTGCGGCTGTCGCCCGGCTCGCCCTCCCAAATGATCGCGGCCTTGTTACGCCGCCAGGTCGCCAGGTGCCGGTCGAGGGCGTTGTAGCTCACATTGGTCTTGCCGCCGACGAACCACTTGGCGTGGGGTGGCTCCCACTCAAGCACCTTCTCCCAGGGCTCAAACCACTCGAGCTCTCCGGCCACCCCGGCCCAGTAGCCTTCGGGATCCTCGATCGAGCGCAGGTATTCGGCCTCGTATTCTTCTTCGCTCTTGACGCGCGCAGTAAGCCGAAACGCCTCGGGCGGTTCGAAACTGCGCGTCTCCTTGAGTACGGCTTCGATGCGGTCCTTGTCCATCGGTGCCCTCCTTCCCCGTCTTGGGTTTTGCGCCAGCATACGGCGCAGCGCACGCACCCGTCAAGAAAGGGGGAAACGGCGGCGGAACCAGAAAACCAGGCCGGGCCAAGCCGCTTCTCCCGCCCGGGGCAGGTAGGTAACGTCGCCGGGCTCACGCCGCAGCCAGGTGTACTGGCGCTTGATCAACCGCCACACCGCGCGCCGGTCGGCCTCGAGCGCTTCTTCGTAGCTCCACTCACCTCGCAGGTAGCGCACGATCTCCTTGTAACCAATGGACTGGAGCGCGGTGGGCATGCGAGGGTAGCGCTCGAGCAAGGCCCGCACCTCGGCAATCAGGCCGTGCTCGAACTGCCAGCGCGCCCGCTCCCAAACCCTGTCCTTGAGCGCCGCCCGCTCGGGCCAGAGCACCAGCTTGGCGCAGCGCACCCGCGGCGGGCGGGGCGGAAACCCGGCCGGTGGCCGCCCCGTGCGCCTGAGCACCTCCAGCGCCCGCACCAGCCGCCGCGGGTTGCCGGCCACCCGCGCCGCGTCGGCCGGGCTCGCGGTCGTCAGCTCGGCCAGCAGCGCCTGTGCTCCCCGGTCTTCCAGCTCGGCCCGGATCGCCTGCTGCACCGCCTCGTCCGGCGGCGGGGTGGTGGGCAACCCTTCGCACAGCCCGCGCAGGTAGTAGACCGTGCCCCCCACCACCAGCGGGATCCGCCCGCGGGCGCACACCTCGGCGATCGCGCGCTCGGCCGCCTCCACCCAGCGCACCACGTCGTAGGCCTCGTCGGGCCGCGCCACGTCCACCAGGTGGTGGGGTACCCGGGTCCGCTCAGCGGCGGACGGCTTGTCGGTGCCCACGTCCAGCCCCTGGTAGACCATGGTGGCGTCGGCGCTCACGATCTCGATGGGCGCGTGCTGCGCGAGCCTGAGGGCCAGCGACGACTTGCCGCTGGCGCTGGGGCCGGTAAGCACGGGAACCATCGGCTGCACACCCCCATCCTACGGCGCTAGACTGGAAGCGGGAGGCGGGTATGGAACTGGAACGAAGCGACCGCTGGGCAGCCATTGAAAAACTGATCGAGCTCAAACGGCGCATCGAAGCGCTGGAGGCGCAGTTCGGCTCCGACACGCTGGCGGGCTGGGCGCCTGCGGTGGACGTGATCGACGAGGGCGAGGCCTACCGCATCCTCGTCGACGTTCCCGGCGTCAACCCCGAGGACCTCAAACTCCAGGAAGAAGGGCGCACGGTGACCATCGCCGGGTACCGTCACGAACCAGAAGGCCGCTTCGTCGTTCGCACCCGCCCCACGGGGTACTTCCGGCGCTCGCTCACCCTGCCCGAGCCGCTGGTCGAGGGCGCGGCCGCGGCCAGCCTCAAGCAGGGGGTGCTCGAGATACGCATTCCCAAAGCGCGCGGACGCACGGTGCCGGTAGAGCCGCCCCGCTAGTCGCGCAGCACGTGGCAGCCGCGACAGCGCGGCTCGTAGGCCTCCTTGGCCCCCACGAGGATGACCGGGTCGCTAGCGCGGGCCGGTTCCCCGTCGATGAGGCGCTGGGTGCGCGTCGCCGCGCGCCCGCAGCGCACGCAGACGGCGCTAAGTTTTTCCACGAACTCGGCCCGGGCCAGCAGCTGGGGCATGGGCCCGAAGGGCTCGCCGCGAAAGTCGAGGTCGAGGCCGGCCACGATCACGCGAATGCCCTGGTCCGCCAGCCGCTCAAGCGCCTCCGGAAGCGCGGCGTCGAAGAACTGCGCCTCGTCCACGGCCACCACCTGCACCGGCCCGTTCGCCTCCATCCGCGCGAGCAGCTCGGCGGCGTCCGCCACCGGCTCCGCCTCGACCCGCTGGCCGTCGTGGCTCACCACGTCGGTCTTGTGGTAACGGTCATCGAGCCGGGGCTTGAAGACGCGCACCCTTTGTCCAGCAATCATTACCCGCTTGACGCGCCGGATGAGCTCTTCCGACTTGCCCGAAAACATGGGGCCCACAATGACCTCTATCCAACCGGTTTGATAGGGCAAGAACGGCACGGCCACCTCCCGAACTCCGCCACCCAGCTTACCCCAGGCTCATCCAGGCTTCGGGTATAACGGAGCATGGCGATTCAGAAGGTGCGCGAGGCCCTCTCCAGTGTCCTCTTCGGTCAGGAGGAAGTGGTGGACGCGCTGCTCGCCGCGGTGGCCAGCGGCGGCCACGTGCTGCTGGAGGGGCTGCCCGGCCTGGGGAAGACGCTGCTCGCCCGCGGCTTCGCCGCCGCCAGCGGCCTCAGCTACCGACGGATCCAATTCACACCGGACCTGCTACCCGCCGACGTCACCGGCACCGAGGTCTGGCAGGACGGGCGCTTCGAGTTCCGCCCCGGCCCACTCTTCGCCCAGGTGGTGCTGGCCGACGAGATCAACCGCGCCACCCCCAAGACGCAATCGGCCCTGCTCGAGGCCATGGAAGAGGGCGCGGTCACGGCCTACGGGGTGCGCCATGCGCTGCCCCAGCCCTTCATGGTGCTGGCCACCCAAAACCCCATCGAGCTCGAAGGTACCTACCCCCTGCCCGAGGCCCAGGTGGACCGCTTCATGGCCAAGATCGAGATCACCGCGCCCAAACGCGCCGTCTGGATGCGCATCCTCAGCGAGACGCCGCGTGAACCCGAAGCGGTGGCTGGGCCCGATGACTTTTTGCAGCTACAAGAGCAGACCCGGGCTGTGCGGGTCGCCTCGAGCGCGCTCGAGGCGGTAGTCAACCTGGCCCAGCTCGCCTCCGAAGAGCCCCGCCTGCGCTTCGGCGTCAGCCCCCGCGGCGCCAAGGCCTGGCTGGCGCTGGCACGGGGCTTCGCAACGCTCACAGGCCGCGCCTACGTCGAGTGGAACGACCTGCGCGCCGCCGCCCGGCCGGCGCTGGTTCACCGCCTCTTCCTCACCGAGGAGGCACAGTTCGAGGGCGTAACCCAGGCCCGCGTCCTCGAAGACCTGCTCGCCAAGGCGCTGCCCAAGTAGCCGTGTTCCGCTACCGCATCCGCACGCCTTTGCGCCAGCCGCTGCCCGGCGGGCGCCAGAGCCGCCGCACCGGCGAGAGCCTCGACTTCATGGAGCTGCGCGGCTACACCCCGGGCGACGACCCGCGCTTCGTCGACTGGAAGGCCTACGCCCGCACCGGCCGGCTCTACACCCGGGTCTGGGAAGGCGAGGAGCGGGCCCGTTTCACCCTGTGGCTCGACGGCTCGCCCAGCATGGACCTGCACGGCAAGCGCACCTTCGCCCGCGAGGTGGCGCGTACGCTGCTCGCCGCCGCCCTGCCCGACGAAACCTTCGCGCTCGGCCAGGCCGGCCTGCACCGGCTCCGCCGCCCCGCCGACCACGCCCGCCTCGCTCCCGACCCCCGGGGCCCTATGGCGGCGCTCGGAGAGCTAAGGCGCGCCCACGGGCAGCTCGTCCTCGTCAGCGACGGTCTCGACGAGGGCGACTGGGTCGGCTTCTTCAGGAGCCTCGCCCCGCGCAGACCGATCTTGATACAGGTGCTCGCCCCCAAGGAGCTGGAACCACCGCCCCGCGAGGCCGAGTGGCGCGACGTCGAAATCGGCACGCGAGTGCGGGTGGACCGCGCCGCTCTAGCGGCCTGGCGGGAGGCGCTGACCACGCAGCTGCGCGTGCTCGAGCGCGCGGCTCGCGCCGTGGGCGGCTACGCCCATCTGCGGGTGGGTGAGGCAATCGTCCCCGCGCTCAGGCGGCAGGGGGTGCTGGAGTGGCGCTAGCGCGCTCGGGAGCACCCCACACCACGTCGTAGACGCTACGCAGTGACGCGGCCACGATGGGAAGCCCGATCACCGTCGTCAGGAAGCCGCGCAACGCCTCGGCGAAGAGGAAGCCGTAGAACTGCGGCTCGAGCGCCCGGTCCAGATCGAGCCGCAGTTCTACTCCACCCAGCCACGGTACCAGCGCCAGCCACAGCACCAGCGGCGCCAGCGCCACCCAGAACCCGGGACGGGCCAGCAGGCGGCCGTAGTCGGTGCCGCGCAGCGTCTCGGCCAAACGCCCCAGCGCGGCCCGGAACCCCCAGGCGTGCACAGCCGCGTAGACCATGGCCGGAAGCAGCAAAACGAGCGCAACCAGGCCGGTGATCTGGTAGGCCCAGTACGCGCCGCCCGCAGGCGGGAAGGGCACAGGCCAGAGCATCAGCGCCAACGCCACATTAACGATAAGGAGCGGCAAACCCGCCCCGAGCGCCACGCCGACGGCAGCCGGGAAGGCCGGCTCGCGGCCGGAAAGCGCCCACTGCAACCAGCCCACCACCAGGTAGGCCACCCACGCCGCCGCAAACCAGCCAGCGAGCGCACCCGCCCAGGCAAGCGGGGACGCCATCGGCGCGAATGGGTGCATGTCGGCAAGCGAAGTCGGAGCGAACCACGACCAGGCCATCGCCGCGTGGAGCACGCGCGAAGCCGCGACGAAGAGCCCCGCCAGCACCAAACCAAGGGCCGAGCGCCTCGCGAACGCGAGGGCATACCACACCGTCCGTTCGAGAACTCCGCCGACTTGTTTCATGCACCGATGGTATCACAAGATGCATTCCAGTAAATAATATATACGCTTTAAGTCCAAATTGGGTAAAAGTCACAGGCCTAACCAGAAGACTCCGCCGAGCCTTCACGCTCGCGCCAGATGTTTTCATAAAGCACTACCAGCTGAGCAACGAACCAGGGAATCTGCACCAAAGCCACCAGGAAGTTGCTTATCGCCGCGGCCAGACCGTGCGCCGGGAGGAAAAACTGCGGCACCACGACGACCAGGCCCAGCAGGAGCGGGTACCAAAACCGCGCCTCCAGCAACGCCCCGCGCTGCTCGAAACGACGCAAAAGCGCCCAGGTCTTCTCTAGCGCATCGCTGAATCCCGAGGCCCAAACGTAGATGGCAGGTTCGTAGAGCGCCAGTAGCAAGGCCAGACCTAGCCACAGGAAAGCGGCCGCGATCACGAAAAAGGGCACTATGAGCACGGGCACCAACACCACGACCGCCAGCGCCACGAAAACCGTGAACATCCCCAAAACCACGCCCAGATGCCCGAGCCAGTCCGGCGTCTTGCCCTCGAAAGCGCCAGCGTCGAGACGCCCCTCGGCGGCCGCCACCTTGACCCAGAAGACCGTCAAGGTCGCCAAAACGAGCACAACGACGAGGCCCAGCGGCACGGAGGCCGAATCGGGGAGCAGGTAGAGCAGGCCCGTGAGGGCGGAAAGCAGCAAGATCCAGCCTGCCTGCGAGGACCATAGCTCCCGCGTGAGGGTCAGGAAACGGTCTAGCGTTTGTGCAAAGGTCATGCTTGCAGGATACCCGTTCGGCGCAACCTCGACCGCGGGGCGGTGACCGGTCAGGGCCTGTGGTCACGCGGCTTCGCCGCCTGCCTGAAATGACCGAAGTCTTTACCGGGAACGCTTTCGTCCTAGACGGCGAATTCACCGTCGCGAGAACTACGGGTCAAGCACGCCGTCCCAGTAGACACGTCATTCCAGCAAGCAGGTCGCAGACCTGAGCGAGCTGGGCCTACCCCCGCGAAAGCGGGGGATCCAGAGCTTAAAGCATGGCGGCCGCTTCGCTTTCGTCCGATGGCGTTTTAACCCCCTGGGAAGGTAGCTGTGAAGCAGCCGGAGGGGATTTTATTCGGAGTGTGGGGAGGTCACGTATCGGCAACCGGCATCTGGCCTTTGCACCGCCAACAACCCCCGCCCCAACCCACCCCCAAGGGAGCGAGCATTGCTTTGTGGCAACGTAACCGCAGGTTTTGGGCGTAGCATGGACCCCCGGATCAAGTCCGGGGCAAGCCCGGTCTCGCGGTCGCTACGCTCCCTTGGCCGGGGACACGAACTACTGTTTGCCTATTCAAACCAAAGACGTATCCCCGGGCGAACCCGCGAAGCGGGTGAGACCCGGAGTCCATGCTGGGCGACAAGCCGAGATTGGGTTGCCATTGACCGGACCACCACAAGCCACAGGCCGTAAATCAGTTTCGCTACTGCGCACCACGAACCATGAACTACGCACCACGAACCGCACACCAGCTAAGCCCACTGATTTCGGTACATCTCCACCACTTCCTTGGTGGTGGTCGCCTCCTCGGGGCTCTTGTCGTCGCGATAGCGGACGAAGCGGGGAAACCGCAGCGCCAGGCCGCGGCCTTCCCGAACGGCGCCAAAGGCGCAGGTGTGGCCCGGGCTGAGGGTGATCTCCTGGGCCTCGACCTCGACGACCAGCGCCGGGTCGAACCAGACGTCGGGCTCGAGCAGCGACCAGACGCGTGGGTGCCGCTCCTCGCGCCGGTAGGGCTCGAGCCTCCGGGGCAACACCTCGTTCAGGTCCTCGTCGCTGAACCCCGAACCCACTTTGGTCAGCGTCTCGAAGCGGTCTTCATCCGAGTTGTAGGCCGCCGCCAGCAGCGAACCGTAGCTGCCGGCCCGCTTTCCTCGGCCCAGCCAGGCGCCGACGACCACCAGGTCGAGGGTGTCGGAGAGCTTGCCGGCGATGCCGCGTTTGTACTTGACCCACTTGAAGCCACGCTTGCCGGCCTCGTACTCGCCGTCGGGCTTCTTACAAACGAGCCCCTCGCACCCCGCCTCGATGGAGGCGTCGAAGAACTGGACCAGCTCCCCGGTCGTTTCGATGAAATGCTTGGTGGAAAGCTCGAGCCGCTCGTGGGGCCGGAACCACCGCTCCAGCTCCTGGCGGCGTTCGGTGTAGGGCCGGTCGATGAGCGCCTTGTCGGCATGGTAGAGGATTTCGAAGACGAAGCCTTTAACGGGGTATTTCTCCAAAAGCTCGGGTGTCAGGTGCTTGACCTTGCGGTTGAGGACGTTCTGGAAGGGGCGCATCTCGCCGGTAACCGGGTCCACCACCACCGCCTCGGCCTCGATGATGAAAGGCTCCTTCTGCACCTCATCAAGTGCCTCCAGCAGGTCGGGGTACTGGTGGGTGATGTTTTCCAGCCGCCGCGAGTAGACCCAGAAGCGCTGGCCGTCGAAGTGAACCTGCACCCGCTCGCCGTCGTACTTGTGCTCGGCGAAGTGGGGACCCAGCTTTTCCATGATCTGCTCGGGGCCCGCGAGCCGCTCAGCCAGCATCATCCGCACCGGCTTGCCCACCTCGAGCTTCACCGCCCGCAGCGCTTCCTCGCCCTCGATCGCCAGCCGGGCAACGTAGGCCAGGTCCGACGTCAGGTTGTAGGCCCGCTCCAAAAGCGGCTTCTTGTCGCGGTCGCCCAAGAAGGCCAGCGCCAGCGCCTCCAGCACGGTCGCGTCGCCCACGCCCAGGCGCAGCCGCCCGGTCACGGTGCGCAGGATCACCGCTGCCTCCTCGGGGCTCGCCGCCGTCAGCAGCCGCGCCAGCCGCTCGCGCTTGCGCAGTTGGGAACCCTTGCCCGAGTCCTCGGCGATGGCCCTGAGTTCGTCGTAGACCTGCCTGACCGTCAGGCCGCCCTCGCGCTCGGGCAGCACCTCGCGGGCGTAGGCGCCGATGTCGCCTTTCTCCTTGACGGCGCGCGCCACCTCCGCCTCGTCCCTGCCCAGCACCAGCGCCAGCACCTTGGCCGCCTCCTTCTCGGCCACGCCGAACTCGAGCCCCTCGAACTCCGGGGCCACCCGCCCCTGAAGCAGCAGCACCGCCAGCGGGACCTCCTCGGGCGGTAGCTCGCGAAAGGCCTCGGCCAGCATCTTCACCATGGTGAGGCGCGAGCTGGCCCGCTCCACCTTGAGCAGCGTCGCGACGAACCTGCGGAAGGTCATGGAACGCCTCCTTACTTCCAAGTCTAGCGCCGGAGCGCTAGACTTGGGCCGTGAACGCGCTGGCGCTGGACACCGCCACCCCCTACCTGGTGCTGGGTACCCTTCATAGCGAGCGAACCCTGCGGCGGGGACGCGCCCACGCCGAAACCCTGGTGGGCGACCTGGAGAACTTTCTCGTCTGGAGCGGCGTGGAGCCGGCGGAGCTCGACCTGATCGTGGTGGGCGAAGGCCCGGGCTCCTATACCGGCCTGCGCGTGGGGCTCGCGACCGCCACCGCCCTCGCGCGCGCCTGGGACCTGCCGCTGGTGGGGGTTCCCACGCTGGAAGCGGTGGCCACCCCTCCACAGGGCGCGCAGGTGGTCTGGCCCTCGCGCAACCGCTTCGGCTACGTGCTCGACCGCCCGGGCGCACCCGCGCGCAAGGAGGCGCTTGAAGCGCTCGCAGACGCCGACTGCCGCGTCTGGGCCGCCCCACCCTCGGGCCGGCGGCTCGCTCGCATTGGCCTCGAAGCCTGGTATTCGGGCCGCAAAGGCGCCGAACCGCGCTATCTTTGAAGCGACCAACACCGGCCCAGGGCGCCAGTTCCCCATCTCCTCATCATGCACTGGTAGTATGGAGCCATGATGCGCAAGCCCTTCCTTTCTTTGGTTTTCGTAGGTGTGCTCCTCCTCTCCGCCGCTCTAGCGCAAAGCCTGCCGGCGCTCACCCCGCCCGGCGCGGCCGGAGGGGTGTATACCCGCAACCTCGCAATCAAACAGGCCTTCTTCATCAACTTCCAGGCCGAGTGGCGGCGCCTGGGCCTTTCCGACCTCTTCAAGCGCATGCTCGAACAGGACGGCGAGCTCACCGCCGACGACCTCCAGCTCGCCGGCGAGGTGCTCAACATCGACCTCGTAGGACGCGAAGGCATCCTGGTGGTCTACCCCAGCGGCGACATCTTCGCGCTCGCCCGCCCCTCGGCCGACCGCGTGGACACGTTCATCGCCCTGCTCAACAAGTCGATGGAGAACCCCATCACCCGCAACGGCTGGGTACTCGAGCGCTTCGATGAAGAAGCAGGGGGGATGCCCGGCTACATCGGCCACAACGGCGAGCTTGTGCTCATGGGCTCGGAAGGGGCCGTGGAGCGCTTCCTGGCTGGTAAGCGGGGGCTCGAGCTCCCCATCGAGGGCGACGTGCTGGCCTGGGTCGAGGGCGAGCCCCTGTGGCCCCTGCTCGAAGACCCCGCCCTGGGGCTGCCGCCGCGCGTGGTGGACAGCATCAAGACCTTCGGCAGCTACGCTTTCGGCATGACCATCGAGGCCGACGGCCTGCACACCGCTACCCGCGTCGGCTTCGAGCCGCAGTACGACCCCGAGCTCGCCGCCCTCTTCCTCACCGACGAAACCGCCTGGCCGATCGACGAGCTGCCGCGCGGCCTGAGCGCCTACAGCGGCGTCTTCGACCTCGCCGCCTTCGGCGACTACGTGACCCGTTACGCCGCCGAGCTGGGGCAGGACTTCTCGCTCGACCTCTCGGCCTTCGGCAGCCACTTCGCCATGGTGGACGCTGGGGCCGCCAGCCCCGAGGAGGCCCTGCAGAACCCGACGGGCAACCTGCTCTTCGTCTTCGAGGCGCGCGATCCGCTGACGGCCGAGGTCACCCTGCTTACCTGGTTCCAGATGCTCGCCGGCTTCGCCACGCCCGAAGGAACGGGCGGCTTCCAGGTGAACGAGGTGGACATGGGCGGCCTTCCAGGTAAGGAGATCGCGGTGGGAATGCTCGGCACCTTCTACCTCGTTAGCGACGGCAACCGCCTTTACCTGGCCACCTCCGAGCGCGCGGCCGACTTGATCGGCGGCCCCACCTTCGCCGAGGACCCCGACTACCGCCGCCTCGCCGAGACCTACCTGCCCGGCGCGGCCTCGGGGCTCAGCTACGGCAACAACCGCGAGTCCCTCAAGCAGGCGGCCCAGCTGCTACCCTTCATGATGATGCAGTCGGTGGAAGACCCCGAGGTCCAGGCCATGCTCTACGAGTTCTCCGACAAGTTCTCGCAGTTCCTCGACTTCGTGGCCGACCACCTGGGCGCAAGCGCGGGCTATCAGATGCGCCGGGGTAACACCCTCGAGGGCCACGGTCTGCTGGAGGTGGCTTGGTAACGTTCGAACGTCCGGCGCTCCTGCTGCTGGGGCTCCTGCTGGGCTGGGTCTACTGGATCTACGCCCGCCAGCGCCCGCCGCTCGTACCCGCGGCGGGCGTCTGGCTGCTGCAAAAGAGCGGGGCCAGGGGACGGCACCGGCGTCGCCTCGACCTGCGGCTCGCGCTGCTGCTGCTCGCGGGCGCGCTCACCGTGCTGGCGCTCGCCGGCCCCACCCGCCCTCAGAGGCGGCCGAGCGAGCTCGTGGTAGTCGTGGACGCCAGCGCCTCGATGGCGGCCCGGGACGCCGCCGGCAAGAGCCGCGTGGAGCGGGCGCGAGAGCAGGTGCGGCCCTGGCTCGAGGCCGCGGACCGCGCTGTGGTGGTGCGCGCCGGGGTCGAGGTACGCGCCTGGGGTCCGGCGTCCGGCGATGCGCTGCTCGCGCACGCCGAGCCCTGGACTGCAGGGGCCTCGAGCGCACAGCTCGAAGCGGCAATCCAGGAGGGGCGCCGCCTCCTCCCCGGCGCGGCGGTGCTGGTGGTGGGGGACGCCGACCCGGGACTCGAGGGGGTGGCCTTCCTCGACGTCGCCGGGAACGAGCCCAACGCGGGGCTGACCGCGCTCACGGGAGACTTTGCCGCCGTCTACAACGCCGGCCCCGGGCCGTGGCGGGGCGAGCTGACCGTGGAGGGCGAACGCCAGAGCCTGAATGTGCCGCCGGGGCGCTTCGCCACCGCAACCCTCAAGCGCGACGCAGCCCGGCTCAAAGCCGCCTTGAGCGGAGACGACGCGCTCGCGCTCGATCAGCAAGCCTTCTGGCGCGAGAGCCGGCCCAGGGTGGCGCTTGAGCTGGAAAGCGAGGCCGTGGCCCGGGCGCTGGCGGTGCTCGGCGCGCGGCGCACCCGGACAGCGGCCGCCGACGGCCGCGTGGTCGCGGGCACGCCCCCGCGCGAACCGGCCGCGCTGCCCACGCTCTACTTCGCCACCGAGACGCAGGGCGAGGCCCTCGTCTCCGACGTGGACCCCACCCACCCGCTAACGCGCGGGGTCGAGCTGCAGGGACAGCGACTGCCCGTACCTGCACCGCCGCCGGGCGGATGGCGCGCGATCGTGCGCGCGGCGGACGGCCGGGGGCTGGTCTACGCGCGCGGTGGCGAGCTCTACCTTCCCCCGGCGGAGGCGCTGGCGCGGCAGCCGGCCTTCGTCGTGCTGCTTTACAACTGGCTCGAGCCCCTGCGCGCGGGGCCCGCACCGTTGCATGCGGGCGAGCGGCCCGGTTTCACCCCCACCGGCGCCCGCAGCCTCCTCAGCTACGCCGAGACCAACCTCCCCCGCCCCCAGGGCAACCGCCTGAACGACGTGCTGGGTAGGCGCTCTCCCGCCCCCTGGCTCGCGCTCCTAGCCGCGCTGACCCTGGTGGGGGCCGATCGTCTCCGCCGCCAGGCGGTAGGCTAAGACCATGCTCTATCGCTTCCTCGAAGAACCCGACTTCGAACCCCTCGAAAAGCTGGAGCGCCGCCTCGCCCCCGAGCGTTCCAAGCACGGTTACCGGGCCACGCCGGCCTCGCTGCGCTACTACAGCCGCACCCGCCACAGCTTCGTCGCCGAAGAGGACGGCGAGCTCCACGGCTTCCTGCTGGCCCAGGCGGTGTGGCAGGGCGACCGCGCCACCGTCCTCGTCACCCGCGCGCTCGCCGATGACCCGGAAACGCTCGAAGGGCTGCTGCGCGCACTCGTGAAGTCGGCCTACGACGCCGCCGCCTACGAGGTGGCCCTGCTCGTCGACCCCGAGGAGGACCCGACCCTGGCGCGCGCGGCCCAGGCCACAGGCCTGGCCGACAGCAAGCGCCGCCTCTTCGCACGCGTGCTCGGCGCACGCGGAAACCGCGAGGGCCCGGAGTATGTGCTCGGCTGAGCGATTGCGTAGAATATCGCTATGATGAACCGGATCATGCTCGGGATCCAAGGGGTGGAGGACGAGGCGCAGATGGAGAAGGTGGTCGCCGCGCTCGCGCGGCAGAAGGGCGTGCTCAAGACCGAGGTGCAGCAACTGGGCCAGGTGACTGTCGAGTACGACCCGCACCGCCTGACCGTCATGGACCTCATTCGCGCCGTGCGCGAGGAGGGTTTCCTGGCGGGCATGTTATAGTAAGGGTTGCTGAGCGGGGCGCACCCGGTTCGGTACAAACCACCCCACAACCGATCCGTTCGAAGCCGCGTCGTATTGGCGCGGGAAAGGAGCGCACATGGCGTACAAAGACCTCTTTGGAACCAAGAAAACGCTGGATGCCGCGGCGGGCAAGGTGCAGTACTTCGACTTCACCGAGCTCGAGAAGCAGGGGCTCGGGGAGATCAGCAAGCTGCCCTTCTCGATCAAGATCCTGCTCGAAAGCGTACTGCGCAACGCCGGAACCTACGGCGTAAGCGAAGAAGACGTGAAGAACCTGGCCGGCTGGAAGCCGGAGCCGGGCGAGATCACCGTGCCGCTCAAGCTGGCGCGGGTGGTGCTGCAAGACTTCACCGGCGTGCCCGCGGTGGTGGACCTGGCCGCGATGCGCAGCGCCATGGAGCGCTTCGGCAAGGACCCGGCCAAGATCAACCCCCAGGTTCGCTCGGATCTGATCATCGACCACTCGGTGCAGATCGACTTCTTCGGCACCTCCTACGCCCTCGCGGCCAACGTGGACAAGGAGTACGAGCGCAACACCGAGCGCTACACCCTGCTCAAGTGGGGTCAGACCTCGCTCGACGGCTTCCACGTGGTGCCGCCGGGGCAGGGCATCATCCACCAGGTCAACCTCGAGTACCTGGGCCAGGTGGTCATGCGCCAGGAGGAAGACGGCGAGACCTACGCCTTCCCCGATAGCCTGGTGGGCACCGACAGCCACACGGTGATGATCAACGGCCTGGGCGTGCTCGGCTGGGGCGTGGGCGGCATCGAGGCCGAGGCGGTCATGCTGGGCCAGCCCTACTACATGCTCGCGCCCAAGGTGGTAGGCTTCAAGCTGACCGGCGAGCTGCCCGAGGGCGCCACCGCCACCGACCTGGTGCTGACCGTGGTCCAGAAGCTGCGCCAGCACGGCGTGGTGGGCAAGTTCGTGGAGTTCTACGGCCCCGGCGTGAGTAAGCTCAGTCTGGCCGACCGCGCCACCATCGCCAACATGGCCCCCGAGTACGGCGCCACCATGGGCTTCTTCCCGGTGGACGAGGAGACCCTGGCCTACCTGCGCCTCACCGGTCGCTCCGAGGGGCTGGTGGACCTGGTGGAGAAGTACACCCGCGCCGTCGGCCTCTTCCGCGACGGCGAGGTGGAGCCGGAGTTCTCCGAGTACGTGGAGCTCGATATGAGCACGGTCGAGCCCAGCCTGGCCGGGCCCAAGCGCCCGCAGGACCGCATCCCGCTGAGCCAGATGAAGGAGCAGTTCCACGAAGACCTGCTCAAACCCGCCACCAAGCTGGGTCTGGGGCTCTCGGAAGACGAGCTCGACAAGAAGGTGCTGGTCAAGCGCGAGGACGAAGAGTTCGAGCTGAAGCACGGCTCGGTCGTCATCGCCTCGATCACCAGCTGCACCAACACCTCCAACCCCTCGGTCCTCATCGGTGCCGGCCTGCTGGCCAAGAAGGCGGTCGAGGCGGGCTTGAACGTCGAGCCCTGGGTCAAGACCAGCCTGGCCCCAGGCAGCCGGGTGGTGACCGACTACCTGGAGAAGGCCGGCCTGATGCCCTTCCTGGAGGCGCTGCGCTTCCACGTGGTGGGCTATGGCTGCGCCACCTGCATCGGCAACTCTGGCCCCTTGCCGGAGGACATCGCCGAAGCGATCGAAAAGGGCGACCTAGTGGCGGCCAGCGTGCTCTCGGGCAACCGCAACTTCGAGGGCCGCGTCAACCCGCACGTGCGCGCCAACTACCTGGCGAGCCCGATGTTGGTGGTGGCCTTTGCCCTGGCCGGTCGGGTGGACATCGACCTCGACAAGGAACCCCTGGGTCACGACCCCAACGGCCGGCCCGTCTACCTGCGCGACATCTGGCCCAGCCAGAAGGAGATCCAGGAGACCATCCGCCAGACGCTCGACCCGGAGATGTTTAAGAAGGAGTACGCCAGCGTCTTCGAGGGCGACGAGCGCTGGCAGGGCCTGCCCGCGTCCAGCGGCAAGCTCTACGAATGGGACCCCAACTCCACCTACATCCAGGAGCCGCCCTTCTTCAAGGACATGCCGCTCGAGCCCGAGCCGCCGCGCGACATCAGGGGCGCCCGGGTGCTGCTCAAGCTGGGCGACAGCGTGACCACCGACCACATCTCCCCTGCCGGCGCGATCCCGGTGGACTCGCCCGCCGGCCGCTACCTGATCGAGCACGGCGTGGACCCCAAGGACTTCAACTCCTACGGCTCCCGTCGCGGCAACCACGAGGTGATGATGCGCGGCACCTTCGCCAACATCCGCATCAAGAACCTCATGCTCGACGGCGTCGAGGGCGGCTACACCGTCAAGCTGCCGGAGGGCGAGCAGATGTTCGTCTTCGACGCGGCGATGAAGTACAAGGAAGAGGGCACCCCGCTGATCGTCATCGGCGGCAAGGAGTACGGCACCGGCTCGAGCCGCGACTGGGCGGCCAAGGGCCCGGCGCTTCTGGGCGTCAAGGCGGTCATCGCCGAGAGCTTCGAGCGCATCCACCGCTCCAACCTGGTGGGCATGGGCGTGCTGCCGCTCGAGTTCACCGACGGCCAGAACGCCGACAGCCTGGGCCTGACCGGCTATGAGGTCTACGACATCCTTGGCCTCGAGGAAGGGCTCGAGCCCCACAAGATCCTGACCGTGCGCGCCGCCAAGGACGACGGCCAGGTGATCGAGTTCAAGGCGCTCGCCCGCCTCGACAGCGAGGTGGACGTGGACTACTACACCAACGGCGGCATCCTGCAGACGGTGCTGCGCAAGCTAATGCGCGAAGGCTGAGCCGCGCCCGCAGCGGACCGGCGGCCCCGGGGCCGCCGGTCTTTTTTGTAAGCTGGGGAGCGTGATTCTTCGTGCTTCCCTCTTGCACGCGACCGGGAAGGAGCTCCTGGAGGCCCGGCTCGAAGCCATCGGCGACGGCGGCATCTATCTGGAAGGCGGGCGCATCGCCGACACCGGCCCCTTCGCGGAGGTGCGCGCGCGCCACCCCGAAGCGCCCGTACGGCGGCTCGCGGGCGGGCTGCTCCTGCCCGGCTTCGTGGACGCGCACGTCCACTACCCCCAGACTGGCGTCATCGGCGCTCTGGGGCTCGACCTGCTCGACTGGCTCGAGCGGGTGACCCTACCAGCGGAGGCGCGCTTCGCCGACGCGGCCTACGCCCGCCGCGAGGCGCGCACCTTTTTGCGGGCGCTCGTGGGCAGCGGCACCACCCGCGCCCTCGTCTTTGGCAGCCACTACGCTCCCGCGCAGGCGGCGCTCTTCGAGGAGGCGGAGGCGCTGGGTTTTCCGCTCACCAGCGGCCTGGCTACCGGCGACCGCAACCTGCGCAGCGAGCTGCATACCACCCCCGAACGCGCCTACGAGGAGAACCAGGCGCTCATCGAACGCTTCCACGGAAAGAACGGCCTGCGTTACGCGGTGACACCCCGCTTCGCGCTCGCCGCCAGCGAAGCGCTGCTGGAGGTGAGCGGCGCCCTGCTGCGCGCGCACCCCGACCTGCACTTCCAGACCCACCTGAACGAGAACCCGCGCGAAATCGAAGCGGTGGCCCGCCTCTTCCCCGCGGCGCGCGACTACCTCGACGTCTACGACCGCTTCGGGCTGGTGGGGCCGCGAGCGGTCTTCGCCCACGATGTGCACCCGAACCCGCGCGAGCTCGAGCGCCTGGCCGCGGCCGCCGCCTGGGTGGCCCACTGCCCCAGCTCCAACGCCTTTTTGGGCTCGGGCCTCTTCCCCATGCGGACCCACCTCACCGCCGGCGCGCGCTTCGCCTTGGGCAGCGACGTGGGGGCCGGGACGCGCTTTTCGCTGCTGGGTGAGGCGATGGACGCTTACAAGACCCAGCGGGTGCGCGAGGACGGCGTGAACCTGTCCGCGGCGGCGCTCTTGTGGCTGGCTACCCGCGCGGGCGCGGCGGCGCTGGCCCAGGAAGACGAGGCCGGTGGCCTGGAGCCGGGCATGAGCGCCGACCTGGTGTGGCTGAGCCCGCTCCCGAACTCGACGCTCGAGGCGGTGCTGAAGCACGCCGAGAGCGCCGAGCACGCCACGGGCGCGCTCTTCGCCCTCGCCCGCGAGGCCGAGGTCGCCGCGGTCTGGATCCGCGGGCGGCTCGTCTTCGAGCGCGGTATGCTGCAAGCGAAATGAACGCCTACGTGGGCGTCTTTACCGCCCGGCTCGATACCCCCTGGGTGACGAACCTCAAGGAGAAGCGCGCCGTCATCCGGCCCGTGATGGAGCGCATCAAGGCGCGCTTTCCGGTCTCGGCGGCGCGCGTCGCCGGACTCGACGAGCACGGCTGGGAACTGGTGGGCTTCAGCGTGATCGGCGGTGACGCCGCCTGGGTGGCCGAGGTGCTCGACGCGGTGGAGCGCTTTTTGCGGGGCTCGGGCGAGTACCGGGTGGTGGTGCTGGCGCGGGAGATCATCGTGTTCGACGGCACCGTTTCGCCAGAGCTGCCGGGATAGACTGGAGGGCATGGCCGAACTGGACCCCGCACTCCGCAAACGCGTTCTGCGCAAGGTGCTCAACGGCGTCTACGTAATGACCAGCGAAGACGAGGGGCGCTTCAGCGCCGCCCTCGTCACCTTCGTCACCCAGGTCTCGATCGAGCCGCCCCTCTTCGTTGTAGGGGTGCGCAAGGACTCGGGCCTCTACGAGATCCTGCAACGGAGCAACCGCGCCGCGGTCCACCCGCTGGCGAAGAGCCAGCAGGAACTGGCCACGGCGTTTTTCAAGGCCACCCGGGTCGAGGACGGCAAGCTCAACGGCGTACCCTTCCGCATGGAAGCGGGGCTGCCGGTGCTCGAGCCGTTGCCGTGGTACTTCTTCCTCGAAACCGAGGCCTGGCAGGCCGGTGGCGACCACGCGGTCTGGATCACCCGGGTCACGGGCGTGGGTGCGAACGACGTGCCCGAGGCCGAGGAAGAGCCGCTGTGCATGCGCGACACCCCCTGGAGCTACGGCGGCTGAGCAGCAGCGCGGGCCCTATCGGGGCCCGCGCTTTTGGGAAACGAACCGGCGCTAGACCAGCTCGACGGCCACCGCGGTGGCCCCGCCGGTGCCGTGGCAGAGCGCGGCGAGCCCGCGCTGGCCGCCCTTGGCCCTGAGCGCGGTGATCAGGGTACCGATGATGCGCGCGCCGCTGGCGCCGATAGGGTGACCCAGGGCGATGGCGCCGCCCAGGACGTTCATCTTTTCGTAGGGGATGCCGAGCATGCGGTGGAAGAGGACGCTGTTGACCGCGAAGGCCTCGTTGTTCTCGATGAGGTCGAAGTCGTCCAGGGTCATGCCCAGCTTGTCCAGCAGCTTCTTCACCGCCGGGACCGGCGCTTCGGGGAAGCGCCAGGTAGGGCCGGCGGCCCAGGTGCCGCCAAGGATGCGGGCGATAGGCTTGAGCCCATGCTTCTCGGCCGCCTCGGGGCTGGCGAGCAGGAGCGCGGCCGCGCCGTCGGAGATCTGGCTCGAGTTGCCGGCGGTGAGGACGCCGTCTTTCATGAAGGCCGGGCGCAGCGCCGCTAGCGAATCCAGGGTGGTTTCGGGGCGGATGCCCTCGTCGGCTTCGAGGGTGAGCGTGCCCTTGCGGGTCTTGAGCTCGTAGGGGGCGATCTCGTCCTTGAAAAGCCCCGCCTCGGTGGCCTCGGCCGCGCGCTTGTGCGACTGGTAGGCCACCTCGTCGAGCTCGCCGCGGGTGACGCCGTGCTCAGCGATGAGGCGCTCGGTCTCTTCGCCCATCGCCTCGCCCGTCATCGGGTCGGTGAGGCCGTCGTAGAGGAGCAGGTCCTTGACCTGTTCGGGGTTGCCGAGCAGGAACTTGTAGCCCCAGCGCGCCCGTGCCGAGAGCGCGAAGGCAGCCTGCGACATGGACTCCATCCCGCCCGCGAGCACGAGTTCGGCCTCACCCGCGCGCAGCGCCATGCCGGCGTTCATCACCGCCATCATGCCGCTCGAGCACACCATGTCCACAGCGTAGCCGTCGACCTCTTCGGGGATGCCGGCCGCGAGCGCCGCCTGCCGGGGCAGTAGCTGCCCGTGGCCCGCTCGGAGCACGTTGCCGAAGATGTAGAGGTCGGGCGCGGAGCCCGGCACGCCCGCGCGCTCGAGCGCCGCCTTCATTGCGTGCGCGCCCAGCTGGGCGGGCGTCGTGTCCTTGAACGCCCCGCCGAACCGGCCGATGGGGGTTCGCGCCATCGAAACGACCAAGACCTCGCTGTTCATCGTCACCTCCGCCCTCCATCCTAAACCGGCCCGCCCACCACTGTGGTAGCCTAGGGCCGAAATGGACCTCCCCCAGGAACTGACGCCCTTCCAGGAGATGCTCGGCGCCCTGGAACAGGCCGAGGATCCTTTCGTGCTCCTGCGCCGCGAGGGGGAGGACTTTCTCGTGATCGGCGGCAACGCCGTCTTCGAGGAAAAGACGGGGGCCGCCCCCCGTCCGAACGCACCCCTCGCCGCCGCCAAGGTCTTTCCCGAAGAGGAAAAGCGCCGCACGGTGGTCCGGGCCGTCCAGGACGGCCGGCGTTACCGGACGACGATCGCCATGCGCACGCCGGGGCAGAGCGTCTCGGTGAGCGGCACCTTCTTCCCCCTGCGCGGAGACTTCTTCGCCGCCGCGCTGCACGACCTGGCGCAAGAAGAGCGGCTAATCCAGGTGTTCCGCTCGCTCGAGCGGGTGAAGGAGGCCCTCGATCAGGACCCCGAGGCCTTCTATCTGGCGGTGCTGGCCTCGGCGCTCGAGTCGGTGCCCGGGGCCGAGGCGGGCAGCCTCTGGCTGGTGGAGGGCGACCGCTTCGTCTGCCGTGCTCAGATCGGCCACACCCCCGAGCTCGTGGGGTCCTCGGTCTCCTTCGAAAGCGAACTGAGCTGGTACGGCCAGGGTGAGCAGGCCCTGCGCGAGGGCACGCCCCGCATCATCACCCGCAAGACCGTGGAGGCGGTCAACCGGGAGTCCGAGATCCAAAAGATCGCACCCTGGCGCCCCCTGCAGGCCAACCTGCTCATCCCCATCGTGCGCGGCGGCCAGATCTACGGCACCTTCAACCTGGACAGCCTCAGCAGCGTGGACGCCTTCTCGCAGGACTCGGTGGAGGCGGGGCGCGTCTTCGTGGAGGAAATCCTGGGCTTTTTGGAGACCGAGCAGCGCGAGCAGCGACTGCGCGAGCGCCTGGAGCTGCTGGAGCGCATCGTTGAGGTCAACCGCATCGCCCGCCGCGCCAAGGGCCAGGGCGAGCTCTACCTCGAGACCCTCACCGCCCTGCGCAACTACACCCGCACGAGCAACGTCACCATCGGCCTCCTCACCGAGGACGGCGACGCGATGCAGATCGTGGCCTCCACCTCGCCCGACCTCACCGCCGGTACCCGCATCCCCCGGGACCGCGCCGCCAGCTGGCTCGCCATAGAGGAACACCGGGTGGTGCTCATCCCCAACATCTACGACGATCCGCGGGTTTACCACTTCGGGCCCAAGCAAGAGGGTCGGGTGGGCCTGATCGCCGCGCCGCTCGTGGACGCCTCCGGCAAGGTGGTGGGCATGCTCACGGCGAACACCCAGCCCAACCGCAGCTTCGGCGAGGGCGAGGTGGCCTTCTTCGAGGCCACGGCCGAGGCCCTCGGCCTCGCGACCGAGCGGCTCAACGCCCTCAGCGAGGCCACCCGCCGCGCCCGCGCCTACCGCAAGCTCATCGGCCTCTCCTCCGAGATCGAGGTGCTCGACCGCCCCAGCGACATCGCCGAGCGCGCCCTACGCGTCATCCTCGAGCTCACCCCCTACGAGGCCGGCGTCTTCTACACGGTGGACGAGGCTTCCCAGCTACAGCCTCAGGTAATCGTCGGCGACTACCCCTCGGACTTCCCCCGCATCTACCGCGAGATCGGGGTGCGCCTCGGCGAGGGCGTGGTGGGCAGCGTCGCCCTCACCCGACGCGGCGGTGCGGTGCACGACTACCGCGAGTACCCCGGCGCGCTCCAGCCCTTCGTGGACATCGGGGTGCGCAGCGTCTTGGTCGAGCCGCTTTGGGTGAACGACACCCCCTACGGCGCGCTGGCGTTGCTCACCTTCAGCGAGGCCGTGGGGGCTTCGAGCGACGCCCGCAACCTCACCCAGATCACCGCACGGCGCATCGAGCGCGCCTTTGAGCGCATCGAGCACCTGACCACCCTGGAGGAGGCGCGCGAGGCGATGCTGCGCGCCTTCGGGGTGGCGCTCGAGCGCCGCGACTACGAGACCCGCGGCCACACCGAGCGGGTGGCCGTCCTCACGCTCAAGCTGGCGCGCGCGCTGGGCTTTCGCGGCCGCGACCTCGACGCGGTGCGCTGGGGCGCCTACCTGCACGACATCGGCAAGCTCGCCATCCCCGACCGCATCCTCCTCAAGCCCGGCCCCCTCACCGAGGAGGAGTGGGCCGTCATGCGCCAGCACACCGAGATCGGCTACGAGATGCTCGAGCCCATCCCCTTCCTGCCCCAGGCCACGCGCAACATCGTCCGCTACCACCACGAACGCTGGGATGGCAGCGGCTACCCCAGCGGACTCTCCGGAACGGAGATCCCCCTGGAGGCCCGCATCTTCGCCGTGGTGGACGTCTACGACGCTCTCGCCCACGACCGCCCTTACAAGCCGGGCTGGGCCCCCACCGACGCCGCGCGCGAGCTGCGCGAGCTCGCCGGCCGGCACCTGGACCCCGTGATCGTCGACCGCTTCTTGCAGATCGCGGGCCCCCATCACGTGCGCTAACACCTTGGCTTCAGCCGGCGAAAAAGCTATACTTAGGTTGACAAGTATAGACGCAGGTTAATTGAAAGGAGGGATGAACGATGACGAGGTCGCGGTCGTTCACCCGCAAGGTGCTGGCGCTCGCCCGCGTGGCCGGCGAGCTCGACTACCTGGAACGGGCCGTGGGGCTGATCCCCGAGCTGGAAGTGGACGCGGTGCTGCTCGTGGGCGACCTGGCCGGCAAGGCCAACAAGGCCGATACTTACCGGGCCGTCTTCAAGGCGCTCGGCCGCTCGCCCGTACCCAGCTTCTACGTCCCCGGGCCCGCGGACGCCCCAGTAGAAGAGTACCTGCGCGAGGCCTACAACGTCGAGATCGTTTTCCCCTACCTCCACGGCGTCCACGGCAGCTTCGCCTTCGCGCCGGGGCACGTGCTCGTGGCCGGGATGGGCGGGCAGATCCACGACGGCGACGTCGTGCGCGAGGAACGCGAGCGACTCGCCTATCCGGCGTGGGAGGCGGAGTACCGCCTCAAGGTGCTGAACGAGCTCAAGGACTACCAGAAGGTCTTTCTCTTCGCCACCATGCCGGCGCACAAGGGCCTGGGCGAGGCCGGCAGCGAAGAGCTGGCCGAGCTCATCAAGACCCACAACCCGCGCACGGTGATCGTTTACGACCCCTCGTTTACCGTGAGCACCTTCAAGCACGAGACACTGGGCAAGAGCCTGGTGGTCGTTCCGGGCGCGCTGGCCGAGGGCGATTTCGCCGTGGTCGACCTCCACGACGGCAAGATCGAAACCGGCAACGTCCGTTAGGCGCTGCGCTCCTTGGGGCCCGCCTCGGGGCGGTACTCGATGGTCAGGTCAGCGAAAGGGCGGGACTGGCGCAGGTCCACCTGCCCCTGACGCACCGCCTCGAGCAGCGCCGCGAAGACCACGGCCCGCTCCGACCAACCCTTGAGCCCGAGCGCAGAAAAACGGGCGCGGCCCAGCCGCCGCAGACGCTCGCGCAACCAGGCCCAGGCCTCGGCCAGGCCGAAGCGCTCGACCGTCGGCAGGAGCGCCTGGGGGCGCACGAAGCGGCGGGCGTGGCGGTAGAGCACCCCCACCGAAAGCCGCGCCAGGCGGCCGTCGCGGGGCAACGCCGCCGCCGGTACGGGCCAGACGTAGCGGCGCGCCTCGGCACGCTCCGTCAAGAAGCGCACCACCTCGTCCAGCTCGACCAAAAGGCCCACCAACGCCTCGCCTTCCTCTTCGGCGGCGTCATCCTCGTCGCCCGCGCGGTCCAGCTTGAGCAAAGCACGCAGCTTACGCTCGAGCAGCTCGGCGAGGATGGGCAAAAGCGCCCCCCGCTCGGCGAGCTGCAGGTCGGCCACCTGGGCCAGGGCCTGGTCCACCAGGGCCACGAGGGGCAGGTCACGCGCCTGGACCTTGCCGCTGCGCAGCGCCCGCTGCAGCTCTTCCGGCGTGCCGGAGAACCCCTCGAAGCTCAGGTGGATGGCCATGGCTAGTAAGGCTTGTAGAGGCCGATCTTGACGCGCACCTCGTGCATCGTCTCCTGGGCGATGGTGCGCGCCCGCGCCGCCCCGTCTTCGAGCGCCGCCTCCACCACCTCGGGGTTACGGCGCAGCTCGGCCGCCCGCTGCTGGATGGGTTCCAGTACCTCCATCATCTGGCCGAAGAGCATCTTCTTGCAATCTACGCAGCCGATGCCCGCGGTGCGGCAACCCTCGGCCACGGCCTCTTGCACCTCGGGCGGCGAGAAGTAGGTGTGGTACTTGAAGATCAGACAGCGGCTCGGATCGCCCGGATCGTTGCGGCGCACCCGCGCCGGGTCGGTGGGGGCGGTGCGTAGCTTTTCCCAGATTAACTTGGGCTCTTCCAGCAGTTCGATGGTGTTCCCCACCGACTTGCTCATCTTGGCCGCCCCGTCGATGCCCGGCACCCGCGGCGCCTTGGGGTTGAGAAGGGCCTTTGGTTCAGGGAAGGTGTCGCCGAAGGTGTGGTTGAAGCGGCGGGCGATCTCACGGGTGAGCTCGAGGTGCTGGAGCTGGTCCTCGCCCACAGGCACGGTGTCGGCCTTGTAGACGAGGATGTCGGCGGCCTGCAGCACCGGATACATCAGAAGGCCCGCCGGTACCGACTTGAGCTTGGCCGACTTGTCCTTGTACTGGGTCATACGGGTGAGGTCGCCTACCGGGGTCTGGGTGGTGAAGATCCAGGAGAGTTCGGTGTGCTCGGAAACGTGCGACTGCACGAAGAGGGTGATCTTCTCGGGGTCGAGGCCCGCGGCCATGTTGGCCAGGGCCGCCTCGAAGGTGCGCTGTGGGAGCAGCTTGGGGTCGTAGGCGTCGGGGTTGGTGAGGGCGTGGTAGTCCACGATGCAGAAGAGGGCGTCCTTGCCCAGCTGCTCGCCGATCTCGACCCACTGCTTGATCGCGCCCAGATAGTTGCCGATGTGGATGGCGCCGGTAGGTTGAATGCCCGAGAGCACGCGCTTCATGGCCCGCATTCTAACCCGCTGGCGCGGCGCGCCCCAACGAAACCGGCCCCGCCGAAGCGGGGCCCCTCTGGTGCCGGGAGGGGGACTTGAACCCCCACGCCCTCGCGGGCACATGACCCTGAATCATGCGCGTCTACCAATTCCGCCATCCCGGCGCACGCGCAAGAATCATGGTATCCGCCTCCCCCAAGGCTGTCAAGAGAAGTGGCCCAGCACCGCGAGGGGGCCCGGCTGCCCACTGAACCCGGACAGACACATGTGAGACCGAATCGATAAGAATGTGGGGACCACTCCAGGAGAGAGGAGGTCCCCACGGATGCAGCTTACTACGGTTGGCCGGGAGGTATGGCGGGGAGCGA
>JALSQD010000051.1 GCA_026985615.1 Thermaceae bacterium
GGGAGAGCTCGTGCCCTTCCTCGGGCACCCGCAGGAAGCGCGCCGGCACCCCCTGGCTTACCAAGGCGGCGAACCAGGTCTCGCCCTGATCGATGGGGCAGCGGTGGTCCTGCTCGGCGTGCACGACGAGGGTGGGGGTTTTGAGGGCGTGCGCGTGGGCCAGCGGGCTCTTCCGCCAGTAGAGCTCCGGCGCTTCCCACAGGCCCGCGCCCAGCTCGAGCTCGGCGAAGCGGATCCCGATGTCCGAAGCCCCCCAGAAGCTCGTCCAGTTGCAGATCGAACGCTGGGTGGCCGCGGCCTTGAACTTGTCGGGGTAACGCGCGGTGAGCCAGTTGGTCATGAAGCCGCCGTAGGAACCGCCGGCCACGCCCAGGCGGTCGGCGTCGAGACCAAAGCGCGCCACCGCCGCGTCCAGGAAACCCAGCACGTCGGCGGCGTCGGCCTCGCCCCAGCGGCCCTTGATCTGGGCATAGTCCTGGCCGTAACCCACCGAACCGCGGGGGTTGGCGTAGACGACCGCCAGCCCGCGGGCCTGCAGCAAGTAGAACTCGAAGAGCATCGCCCGGCCGTAGGCGGCGTGGGGTCCGCCGTGGACGTAGAGCACCGCCGGGTGGGGCCCCTCGCCTTCGGGCAGATGCACCCAGCCGTGGACGTCGTAGCCCTCGGGGGAGCGCCAGCGGAAGGCCTCGGGCGCGGGCCAGTCCTCCATAAAGTCGGCGTTGGGGTCGTGCACCGCCTCGGCGCCGGTGTAGAGGACCGGCGGACGGTGGTGGTCCTCAAGCAGGGTGTGGCGCACCTCCCCCTCGATTACCGCGAAGGCGGCCAGGCTGCCCGGCAGCGGCAGCGGCCCCTCGACCCCGCCGTCCGCGCGCAGGCGGTAGAGTCGGCCCTCGCCCGCCTTGGTGACGCCAAACCAGAAACCGCCCTCGCCGTCGGGCTCGAGCACCCGGCCGTAATCACCGTAGTGCACGTCGGAAACGAGCGAGAGCCCCACGTATAGCGAGTCGGGCGTCAGGCGCTCAGCCTCGCCACCCGACAACGGCAGCCGCCAGATCCCCGGGCTCGCGCCGATGCCCGCAGCCCAGTCATAGCCCACGAAGTAGACCCAGCGCCCATCCTCCGCGGCCACCGGATCGCTCACCGGTCCGAAGCCGCCGCCGATCTGGCGCGCCTCCTCACCCGGGCGCCAGCGGTACAGGCGCTGGATCCAAAGACGGCGCTCCTCGAAGCTGGCGCTCGCCACCAGCACGAGCTCCTCGCCCTGCTCATCCCAGGCGACCGCGTCCACGTCGGTGGGCAGCTCGCTGGGGGCGCTCCAACCGCCACCCTCGGTGCGCACGCGCACCTGACGGCTCCGCTCAGGGAGCAGGCCCACGCCGTCGAACTTGAAGGGAAGGCGGTCGTAGACCCGGGGAGCGTCGGGCTTCGCTGGCGCCTCGTCGCCCCGGGTCAGCACGGCCACTGCTCCGTTCGGACCGAGTTCGTACCCCTCCACGCCGGCTTTGAAGCTGGTGAGAGCCTCGGGTTCTCCCCCCTCCAGGTCGAGCCGGAAAAGCTGCCTGACCTTGTCCTGCTTGCGCAGGAAGTAGACGTGGCGGCCCCCGTCCCAACGGGGCGTGCTGGCGTCGCCCTGCGTCAGCGGACGGCGCTCCGCGCCGCGCTGCAACCAGACCTGCGAGCGGTAGCGGGGCGGCTCCTCTTCTTTCTCGGACACCTCGATGCGCGTTTCCATGTAAAGCGCGCCTCCCCCCGGACCCGGTGCGAGGTCCGAGAGGAAGCGCAGGCGGTAAAGATCCTCAGGGGCAAGTTCGGGCATACCCCATGCTACTGACCCGCTGGTCAGTAGCGCAAGGTGACCGTATACGCAAAGGTGCGCGCCTCGCCTGGTTGCAGTACCACCATCCAGCGATAACCCTGGGGCGTGCGCTCGGCATTAGCGGGCAGTTTGAGCTCTACCTCACGGGCGTCGAAGTACTCCTCGACCTCCACCCGCACGGGAACGTCACGGGGGTTGCGCACCGTGGTGCTGACCCGGTAAGCCTTCTCCTTGCGTTCGTCCTTCAGCACCTCGACTCGGCGTTCGGCCCTACCTTCCGGGTCGGCGCCGAGCCACAGCTGGACGCGCGCGCCCATGGCGCTGTTTTGCAGACTGGCCTGCCCCAGGAAGACCCCAGCGTCGCGCAGGTTGACCACCCCTCCGGCCAGGCGTGCGGGGGCTTCGAAGGTGTAGCCGCGCAGGAAGGCCAACCGGTCGCCGTGGGCGAAGCCGCCCTGGTAGCGCCAGGTGTAGACGGGCTGCACGCGTGCCTGCAGGAACGGCAGCTCATTGACCCCCGGCTCGAGTACCGGTGGGTTTTCGAGAACGTAACGGTAAACGCCGCCGCCGCTACCGGCGTAGACGGGCGCGGGCGCCGCCTCGGAAGCCGCAACGTCCAGCGCCAGAGCACGGGCCGACTTCTCCATCGTAGGAGCCGGGCCCGATCGCAGCGGCACCTCGCCCGCCACAAAGGTGAGGCGCGTGATCGTCAGCGGCCGCCCCAGGCCGTTGCGTACCTTGGCCCAACCCACGAGCGCGCCCGTATCCACGTCGAGTTCGTAGTGCAGCCCATAGGTGAGGTTGCGCGTCAGATAAGCGAGCTGCGCGTCGCCCGAACCACGGTAGTAGAAGGTTACCGCGCCGTTGCGCCAGACACGCCGCAGTTCATCGACGCCCAGGAGCCGTACCGTGCCGTCTACGAGCGAACCGGCCAGGTCGGCCTCGGGAAACCAGGTCCAGCTACCCCCTGAAAGTCCGACAGGTTCGTGCACTTCGGCGAATGCGGGGTAGATGAAAGCCTCCTGGGAGGAGGTCAGCCCCACAGCCAGGACCAAGACCACTCCAATGATCTTCAAAGGGTTTTTCATACCCCCAGCGTAACGCACCCGCCCACGAGAGATGCTCACGGGCGGGGCGGAGGTGCGTGAAACTCAGAAAATATCGTCGCGGATGCAAGCCTTGTAGTGCCCGGGCGAAACCTCGCGCAGCTCGGGCACGGTTTCGGCGCACTCGGGGATGGCATAGCGGCAGCGGGTGCGGAAGACGCAGCCCGAAGGCGGGTTGATGGGGCTGGGAATGTCGCCCTCGAGCACGATGCGCTCGCGCTTGATCGTGGGGTCGGGCACCGGCACCGCCGAGAGCAGCGCCTCAGAGTAGGGGTGCTGGGGGTTGGTGTAGAGCTCTTTGGCCGGGGCCATTTCCATGATCTTGCCCAGGTACATCACCGCAATGCGGTCGGAAACGTACTCGACGACCGCGAGGTCGTGGGCTATGAAGAGCAGCGTCAGCCCCAACTCGTCCTTGAGGTCCTGCAGCAGGTTGACGACCTGCGCCTGAATGGAGACGTCGAGCGCCGAAACGGGCTCGTCGGCCACGATGAACTCGGGGTCCACTGCGAGCGCGCGGGCAATGCCGATGCGCTGGCGCTGACCACCGGAGAACTCGTGCGGGTAGCGGCGCATGTGGTCGGGCGAGAGCCCCACGAGCTTGAGCAGCTCGGCCACCCGGTCGGTGCGCTCCTGCGGCGTCTTGACGAGGCGGTGGATGATCAGCGGCTCGGCGATGATGTCGCCCACCGTCATGCGCGGGTTAAGCGAGGCGAAGGGGTCCTGGAAGATGATCTGCATGCGGCGGCGGAAGGGACGCAGCTCCGGCTTCGAAAGCGCGACCACGTCGGTGCCGTCGAAGACGACCTCACCCTCGGTAGGCTCGATGAGACGCAGAATCGTGCGGCCCACCGTGGTCTTGCCCGAGCCCGACTCACCTACGAGGCCCAGCACCTCACCGCGGTTGACGTAGAAACTGACGTCGTTGACAGCCTTGACGTAGCCCACGGTGCGCGACAGGATGCCGCCGCGAATGGGGAACCATTTCTTGAGGTTGTTGACCTGAATCAGCGGGGTTCCGTTGTTCATCACGCCCGGGCCTCCTCCCTGATCTCCCGCCAGCGCACGCAACGCACCATGTGACCGTTACCGGCATCCTCCAGGGTGGGGATCTCCTGGTCGCAAACCCCGGGCTGCGCGTACTTACAGCGCGGGTGGAAGGCGCAACCTGGTGGGAGGAAGAGCGGGTTGGGCACGTTGCCCGGGATCGCCTCGAGCCGCTGCTGCTTGGCAGCGCTTTCGTCCACGCGCGGCACCGAGTTTAGCAGACCCATCGTATAGGGGTGCAGCGGGTCCTTGTAGGTGGTTACCACGTCGGCCTCTTCCACCGCCCGCCCCGCGTACATCACCACAACGCGGTCCGCCATCTCGGCCACCACCCCGAGGTCGTGGGTGATGAATAGGATGGACATCCCAATCTCTTCCTGCAGCTTCTTCATCAGCTCCAGGATCTGCGCCTGGATCGTTACGTCGAGCGCGGTAGTGGGCTCGTCGGCGATGAGCAGGCTGGGGTTACAGGAAAGCGCCATCGCAATCATCACACGCTGGCGCATACCTCCGGACATCTGGTGCGGATAGTTCTTGAGGCGTTTGTGGGGCTCGGGAATGCCTACGAGGTCGAGCATGTCCGCCGCGAGCTCCAGGGCCTCCTTCTTGCTCTTGCCCTGGTGGAGCACGATTGCCTCGGCGATCTGATCACCCACGGTGTAGACCGGGTTGAGCGAGGTCATTGGCTCCTGGAAGATCATGGCGATGTCGTTGCCACGAATACGGCGCATCTCGGCCTCGGAAAGCTTGAGCAGGTCCTTGGCCTCGCCGTCCTTGCCGCGGAACCAGATCTCACCCCCCGCAATCATGCCAGGGGGCATAGGGATGAGGCGCATCATGGCCAAGGCCGAGACCGACTTACCGGAACCCGATTCCCCTACAACCGCGAGCGTTTCCCCCTTGTCGATGTGATAGGAAACCCCGTCAACGGCCTTGACGATGCCTTCGTCGGTCTTGAAGTGCACCTTTAGGCCCTTGACCTCTAATAGACGCTTATCGTTCATGCAAGCTCCTTTGGTCGCTAGCGCTGCTCTGCGCGGGGATCGAGCGCATCGCGCAAGGCGTCTCCTAGATAGTTATACGCCAATATGCTAACAAAGATAAAGAACCCGGGGAAGAAAAGCAGCCAGGGACGGTCTCGCATGGCCGCGATGCCACCTTGCTGCGCCTTGGAAAGGAGCAGGCCCCAGGACGACGAGGGGTCCTGGATCCCGAGCCCCAAGAACGAGAGCGCCGACTCGGCCAGGATGTAGCCCGGGATCGCCAGACTGGCCACGACGATCAGGTAACCGAGGGTGCCGGGGATGATGTGGCGGAAGAGGGTGCGGGCGTCGCTCGCACCCAACGCCTTGGCGGCGTGCGCGTACTCCATCTCGCGCAGCTGCAGAACGAAGCCGCGGATGTTACGGGCCAGCCCGCCCCAACCGACGAAGGCCAGGATGGTGAGCACCAGGAGGAAGCGCATGGACGAGGGCAGGTCGTACTGCGCCATCATCCCCGAGAGGATAATGAGCAAAAAGAGGCTGGGGATCGCCGCCAGGATCTCGGTGGTGCGCATGATCAGATCGTCCACGTCGATGGTCACCGCGCCAAAGAAGAGCTGCCAGGCCATGTAGAGCAGCACCGCACCAAAGATGAGCGCGGCCACGAAGCGCTCCATGCCCTCGCTGATGGCGAGGAAGCCGTACATCGTGAGGCCGATCAGGTAGATCCCACCGAGCCATAGGCCGTACTGCAAGACCAGGCCCGCCACGTAAAGGGGCAGCCGGCGGTCCCGCACTGCTTCGCGCCAGCCGCGGGCCAACGCCCCGCCAGCGAAGAAACCGTCGTCAGCGCCCCCTCGCCCCTCGGAGAAGCCCCTGCGCTTGAAGGGGGAACGGAAGATGCCCCGCACCAGGTGCATGCGCTGCCCGGCAAAGTAGCCGGACACGCCCCCGAAGAAGACCCCCAGGAAGATGGCCACGGTGACGGCAAGGATGCCGATGGTCAGGCTGATGCGGCCGCCGAACCAGATGCGACTGAAGAGGTCGCGCCCAAAATCGTCGGTGCCCCAGAGAAAGAGGTAGGCCTCTTCGTTCACAAGCCAAGGCCCGCCGAAGAGGTGCAGGTCCGTCGGGATGAAACCCAGGAACTTGTAGGGGTAGCCGTGCACGAAGAAGTAGATGGGGTAGTGGGTGCTGCAGTCTTCCTTGAACTCGAGCTTGAAGGTCCGCAGGTCGCGCGTCCGCTCGACCTTGCAAACGTAGGGCCGGGTCCAGCGGCCGTCCTCGGTCTTGAAATGCACCGTCGTCGGCGGGGCGAACTGGAGGTGGCGGAAGCTCTTGGCCTCGGGATAGGGCCCCACGAAGTCGGCAAAGAGGGCGAGCAAGTAAAGGAGCAACAAGACCCCGCCCGCCCAGCGTGCGAAGGGATGGCGGCGGAACCGCTGCCAGGCCTTCTGCCAGTAGCTCTGGCTGCGCTCGCCGAGCCCTTCGAGGAGGTTAGTGTCGTGTTCTGGCATGGTCGCGGCTCCTAACTATACCGAATCCTGGGGTCCACCCAGGCCAGCAACAGGTCGGAGACGAGGTTGCCCACCATGAGCAGGATTACCGAGATAGCGGTGATGCCCATGATGATGTAGACGTCGATGCTAAACAGGGCCTCCAGCAGCATAGGCGTGAGCCCCGGCCAGCCCATGACCACCTCGACGAGCCCCGCGCCCCCGATGAGGCCCGGCAGCAGGAAACCGATCGTGGCCACGATGGGGATGATGGCGTTGCGAAGGATGTGCTTGTAGACGACCACACGCTCGGAAAGCCCCTTTGCACGCGCGGTCCGAACGTAGTCCTGCATCTTGGTCTCGAGCATCTGCGTGCGCATCACGCGCGTGAGCCCGGCGGTGTCGGCCGTGCCCACCACGATCACCGGAAGGATGGCGTGCCATAGAACGTCGAGCCATTGTCGCCACTTGGGGGCCGAGAAGAAGTCCACCCCGTCGATGTAGAGTGAGCGCATGCCCCCGATGGGAAAGATCTCGTGCCCGAAGACGTCCTTGAGCCAGAGGGCGAAGTAGAGCATCAACAGGGCGAAGAAGAAGTTGGGCACCGCCAAGCCGAAGAAGGCCAGGCTGGTAAGGATGCGGTCGCCCCAGGAATACTGCCTCAAGGCCGAGTAGATGCCAATGGGCACCGCCACCACGTAAACGAAGATGACGGCCAGCCCCACCAGCACCATCGAATTGAGGATGCGCGGCTTGAGCACCGTCCAAACATCGGTCTGATAGCTGAGCGATACGCCCAGGTAACCTTTCATAAGACCCGACAACCATTTGGCGTACTGCACCATGAAGGGCTGGTCGAGCCCGTAGATGCGCCGCAGGTTGTCGATCTGTTCCGTGTTGTAGGAGGGATCCAGCTCGAGCCGGGTGAGGAAGTCACCGGGCGCCAGCTGGATCACCAAAAAGGCCAAAAAAGTAGCCCCTAAAAAGGTGGGGATCAGGTGCAAAAGGCGTCGGACGATGTAGGCAGTCATTGTCGGAAAGAGGCCGGGCGGCGGGGAGCGCTCCCCGCCGCCCGAAAGACGCTACTTCTTGATGAAGACCGTCTCGACGTAGGGGTACTGTCCGACGATCGAGGTGATCTGGTCCTTGTCGAAGAGGCCGCCCACGCTGTTCAGGCGCGCGGGGTTGTAGGCCGGCGCCACCGTGTAGGTAAGCGGCAGGTTCTCGGCCACGACCTGCTGGAAGCGCACGTAGATCTCGCGGCGCTTCGCCTGGTCGAGGGTGGTCGCGCCCTGCTTCATCAGCTTGTCGATGAGGATCTCGAACGACTGGAAGTCGGGGCCGTAGTTCCACATATGCAGCGGACCGTCGAGCTCCCAGACGTTACGGCTGAAGGCGGGCTCAATGCCGCCGGTCAGACCGATGAGGATGGCGTCGAAGTCGCGGGTGTTGAGAATCTGACGGACGAGCTCGTTGAAGTTGATGGGTGCGTACTTGACGTTCACGCCGATCGCCTTGGCGTCCTCGGTGAAGAGCTGGGCGATCTTCTCGCGCACGTTGTTGCCCTGGTTGGTGGCCAGGCGGAACTCGAGCGGACGACCCGAAGCGTCCACCAGGACGCCGTCGGCGTTCTTGGTGCGGAAGCCGATCTCGGCGAGCAGCTGGGCCGCCTTCTCGGGGTTGTACTCGAACTTGGCCACGTCATCGGTGAAGAACTGCTTCACCGGGATGGAGATTGGGCTCCACTGAGGCTTGCCGAGGCCGCCAAGGGCGAGCTCGATCATCGCATCCTTGTCCATCAGGTGAGCCATCGCCTGACGGAACTTCTTGTTCTGGAAGAGCTTGGCCTTCCAGGGGTCTTCGTTGTTCCAGTTGAAGAAGATGAAGTTGGTGCCGGTCGTCACGTCGGCGTTGGGGAAAATGCTGGCGTCGAGCTTGCCGGCGTCGATGCGCTCGATGATCTGGGCCACCTGGTCGGCGTCGGAGGCGGCGTAGAGGTCGATCTCGCCAGCCAGGAACTTGGCCAGCGCCGCGTTCATGTCACCGACGATGGTGAAGATGTAACGGTCGAGGTAGGGCAGCTGGTTGCCCTTTTCGTCCACACCCCAGAAGTTGGGGTTCTTCTTGAGGACGACGCGCTCACCCTGGACGTACTGGTCGAGCATGAAGGGGCCGCCCGAGACGATCTCGGCCGGGTCGGTACCCACGCCCCACATCTCGGTAATCTTGCCCTCTTCATAAGCCTTCTCGAAGACGTGCTTGGGCACGATGTACCAGCCCTGAATCAGCGCGGGGGCGAAGGGTTTGGGGAAGTCGGCCTGAACGGTGTAGTCGTCAATCTTGGTCCAAACGATAGGCGAACCGTCGAGCTCGAAGCTCTTGATGGAGTTGGAGCCCACGTCGGGGTCGGCGTGCACTTTAGCGCTGAAGATGACGTCGTCGGCAGTGATAGGCTGGCCGTCGGACCACTCAGCCCCCTCACGCAGGTGGAAGACGATGGTCAGACCGTTGTTCTTGATCTCCCAGCTCTTGGCCAGGTTACCCTCGGGCTCGAGGGTGTAGGGGTTGTAGCCGGTGAGCGTGGGGAGGAAGAGGTCCATCACGTCGGTGGATGAGGTCTCCTTCGCCACGAAGGGGTTGAAGGTCTTGGGATCGGCCGTGGACCAGTCGCGGAAGTCACCGCCGTAGACCGGAGTCTCGTTCGGGTTCGGCGATTTGAACACCTTGGGCTGGGCGAAGGCCATACCGCCGACGGCCAGCAGGGCCAACAACCATACGATTCGCTTCATTCGCTACCTCCTTAGATTTCGTATAGGCCCACCCCGCCCGGTTCAGGTTACGATCTGAGCGGAGTTGGACTTAGCTGCACGTTACCCGCCAGGTGACCTCGATGTCAAGAATATACCCGGTACAAAATACCGGGCTTTTTCTGATAAGCAAAATGAAAAGCGGGGGCCGGCAGCCCCCGCACGACATCGCGCAAGGCTAGCGCGGGATCTTGCTGATGACGATAGAAAGCACGATGAAAGCACCCCCGAGCCAGATCGTCACCCGGTAGAGCCCACCGGTGACGCCTCGGGCCGCGAAGAGGTCGGTGGCGCCGCCACCAAGGAAGTCGCCCCCGCCCTGCTTGGGCTCCTGGAGGAGCACCACCCAGACGAGCCCCGCCGCTACGGCAAGGTAAACGAGAATCAAGAGCGTGTACAGAATACCCATGTCGTCCTCCTACGTCGCTGCTGTGGTGCCGGGAGCGGGACTCGAACCCGCACAGCCTCGCGGCCGGTAGATTTTGAGTCTACTGCGTCTACCAATTCCGCCATCCCGGCGCGCGTCCGCCCCTTACTATAGGGTCGCGCCGCGAGGGTCGTCAACCAGACGGGTCCGCTCTGGACCAAACCCTCCAGCCGCGCGAGCGCGCCAGCGCCGCCAGCGCGGCATCGGGGTAGACGGCCACGGGCTCACGGGCGAGCTCGAGCAGGTAACGGTCGCTGATGGTGTCGCCGTAGGCGCGGTCCGGGCCCCTCCCCAGGAGCTCAAGCACACGCCGCGCCTTCTCGCGGCCCACGTTGACCTCGCCTGCGGGACGGGCCTCGCATACGCCGTCGAGGCAGACGAGCGGCGTACCCAGCGTCTGCACACCCTCTCCCACCCTCCGCGCGAAGGCATCGAGCACCGGAGCGTAGGTGCCCGAGGCCAGCAGCACCTGCACGCCCGCGCCGAGCCCGGCGCGCAGCTCGGCCAGCACGTCCTCGCGGCGCTGGGCCCAGAGCTCCTCTGCGGCTACCCACTCGGCCATACGCTCGACCTCGTCCTGGGTTATGCCCTCGAAGACCCCGGCCAGGTCCTGCATCCAGCGGTTTTGGTAACGCCGCTTGTCGATGAGCCCCGCCTTGGCCAGAAGCGCACCTGGCAGGCGCGCCAGGAAGAAACGGCGATAGGCCGAGCGCCGGCCGTTTTGCACGAGCCAACGCCCCACACCCTTCCAGGTCTCCCCGGTGGTGAGGGTGCCCTCGACATCGTAGACCCAGACCTCCGGCTCAGCCATCGCCCAACCTTTCGGGATGCACCTTGCGCCAATAGCGCGCAAGCCCGGGGATACTCATCCAGGCAGGGTCCGCGATCTCATACTCCTCGAGCGCCTCCTCGTCCAATCCCGCGGCCCGCAGCTCGCCCTCGACCAGCTCCTGAAAGCGCGCGATCATCGCCTCTTCCCCGAGCCCCGCGCGCATCCAATCGAGTACCCGGTCGGCCCAGCGGAAGATACGGTCTTCCAGGTCATCCAGGTGCGCGGCCACGTCGGCGTAGGCGCCGAAGTGGGTGGGTCGGATCTCGGCGGCCCCCAGGCTGCGCAGGCGGTCGAGCGAGGCCTTCCACAGCTCAAGGTGGATCTCGGGGGGCGGGAAGGGCGGCACCACCGGCCCGCCGCCGATGCGCACGCCGCCCACGTCGCCGGAGAAGATCACCCCGTCGGTCAACCAGGCGTGGTGGTGCCCGGCGTGGCCCGGGGTGTCGAGGGCTAGGAACCGGGCGTCGCCCACGCGCACCTCCTCGCCGTCCTCCACGGCGCGCACGCGCGCCGCGGGCACCGAGCCCGAACGGCCCCAGAGCTTCTCCATCTGATCGCCGTAGATGCGGCTCGCACTCTCCCACAAACGCGAAGGGTCGACGAGGTGGGGCGCGCCCTTGGGGTGGACGTAGACCACCGGCGCCCCGTCGGCCACCAGCCGCCAGGCGGCGCCGGCGTGGTCGAGGTGGATGTGGGAGACGAAGACCGCCTGCAGGTCGGCCGGGAGGACGCCGCGTTCGGCCAGGGCCGCCTTCAGGTGCGGGTAGGTGGACTCGGGGCCGGTCTCCGCGAGCACGGGCCCCGCGGAGGTCTCGACGAGGTAGGCCGCGATCGTGCGCGGCCGCATGAACTGCAGGTCCAGGGTGTGGATCATGGTTCCAGTTTACGCGAGGGGGTCCTAGGGGCTCGTCGAGGCCCGAACCTGTAGCTTGGGCTCGAAGCGGCGCTCGCGCGGCTCTGGCTGCGCCCCCTGCAACCGCTCGATGAGCATGCGGGCGGCCGCCCGCCCCATCGCCTCGACCGGCTGCTCTAGCGTCGAAAGACCCCGCTCGGCGGTCCAGGGCTGCCCGTCGAAACCGAGGATGCGCACGTCCCGACCCACCACGAGCCCGCGGCGCTCCGCCTCCTCGGCCACGCCCAGCGCCACCACATCGGCGGCGGCGAAGACGTTGAGCGGCGGCTCGGCCAGGGTGAGGAAGCGCTGCAACGCCATCTGCCCGCCCTCGGCCGAGAGGCGGGTGCGGTAGAGGTGCTCGGGCGCCAGCGGCCGTCGCGCGGCGGCAAGCGCCTGACGAAAACCCCCCAGCCGCGACGAGAAAACGGTGCTCGCGAACACGCGGTCGAGCTCCTCCTCGATCTGAACGGCAAAGATGGGGCCGCCGAGCTCGAGCAGGTGTTCTGCCGCCATGCGGCCGCCCAGGGCGTTGTCGAGGTAGGCCGAGTCGTAAGCGCGGCTCTGGGCGTCCACCATCACCACAGGCCGGTCGGTGGGCAGGCGCCCGCCGGGAAAGCGTTCGGAGAGATCGTAGCTGGCCACGATGAGGCCGTCGGTGTGATAGGCCAGCGCCGACGAGTTCAGGAAACGCTCGAGCCGCTTGCGCGAAAGTAGCGGAAACAACGCCAGGTCGTAGCGCTGCGCACCCAGCTCCTCCTCGATGCCCTCGATCAGACGCAGGTAGAACTCAGTGCCCACGAAGGGCAGCAATACCGAGACGGTGTAGCTGCGCCCACCAGCGATGCGGCGCGCGTGCGGGTTGGGCACGTAGCCCAACTTTTCCATGACCGCCTGCACCTTGGCGCGGGTCTCGGGCCGCACGGCGGGCGAGTTGTTGATGACGCGGCTCACCGTACCGATGCCGACCCCCGCCTCGCGGGCGACGTCGTCAATCGTGGGCGCGCTGCGGCGCTTGCTGGGCGGCTTGGAACCGGTTCCCACTTCCGGCTTAGTGTATCCTAGGCGCTGGAGCCTTGGGAAGACGGTCATGAGTACGAACGACGGGACCCTCATCCTCTCCAGCTACCTCATTGGATCGGTCAGCTGGGGTCTGATCTTTGGCTTCGCCCACGGCCTCGACCTCCGGCGCAAGGACCTCCCGGGCGGCTCGGGCGTCTTCCGCCAGCTGGGGCCGTTCTGGGGCGTGCTCACCGCCGTGCTGGACGCGGGCAAGGGCGCGCTCGTGGCCTGGCTGGCCCAGAGTGCCTCCCCTGCCGCGGTCCCCTGGATGGCCACAGCGGTCGTGGCCGGCCACTGCTGGCCGGTGTTCTTCGGCTTTTCCGGCGGGGGCGGGCTCGCCCCCAGCCTGGGTTTCTTTTTGGTCTTCAGGCCACAGGTCACGCTGGCCGCGCTGCTCGTTGTGGCCGCGGTGGCGCTGCTCTACTATCCCTGGTGGAGACGCACGGGCGGGGTGCTGGGCATCTACCCGCTGCCCTTCGCCGCACTCTTCGGCTACGCCTACGCGCTCTGGCTGCTACGGGGCGACGTGGTGGGCTTTCGCGCCATGCTGGGCGTGACCGTGGTCGTCCTCGTGCGCGGCTTGCGCATCCTGCAAGGCAAACACTGACCATGCGCCTGGTTCGCGTCGAACGCCTCACCTACGGCCTCGGCGGCCGCGACCTGCTGGACGGCGTGGACTTCGAGCTGCGCACTGGCGAGCGGGTGGCGCTGGTGGGCCGCAACGGCTCGGGCAAGACGACGCTGATCCGGCTGCTGGCGGGGGAGCTCGAGCCACACGACGGCCGCGTGCTTTACGGCCCCGGCGTCACCCTGGCGCTGACCCGGCAGGAGCCGCGCTTCGAAGGGGCCGCGGTACGCGAAGTGCTCCAGCAGGGATTCGACCGGCTGGCACGGATGGAGGCACGGCTGGCCGAGCTGGAAAAGCGTCTCGACGACCCCGAAACCTACGCCGCCTGGGAGGAGCTGCACGCCCACTTCGAGGCCGCCGGCGGCTACACCCGCGAGGCCCGCTACCGGGCGGTGTTGAAGGGTCTGCGCTTCGAGGGCCGGGAAGGCGAACCCGCCGCCCGGCTTTCGGGCGGCGAGGCGCGGCGGCTGGAGCTGGGGCGGGCGCTTTTGGCCGCGGCCGACGGGCTGCTGCTCGACGAGCCCACCAACCACCTCGACGCCGAGATGCGCGCCTGGCTGGCGGGCTTCCTGGCCGAGCACAAGGGCGGCCTGCTCTTCGTCAGCCACGACCGCTGGTTCATGAACCGCCTGGCCGCGGCGGTGGCCCACCTGGAGCGGGGACGGCTCACGGTCTACCCGGGCGACTACGACGACTTCCGCACAGCGCGGGCGGAGCGCGAAGCGCAAAGGCTGCGCGTCTGGCGCAACTGGGGAAACCGCCGCCGCGAACTCGAGGGCAGTTTGGAACAAGCCCGGCGCTGGGCCCACTCGAGCGAGAAGCAGGCGGTGCGCAAGCGGGCGCTGGAAACGCGCTACGAAAAGCTGCTGGCTGAGGAGCCGCCCCGGCCCGAGCGCACAGAACGCAGCGTCCGCATTCGCTTTCCGGCCGCGAGCGGGCCCGAACGGGTGCTCGAGGCCGCAGCCCTGGAAAAGCGCTACGGCGGCCGCCGCCTTTTCCGGGTGGAAACCCTGACCGTACGCCGCGGCGAGCGCATCGCCCTGGTGGGACCGAACGGCGCGGGCAAGAGCACCCTGCTGCGCATGCTCCTGGGCGAGCTCGCCTCCGACGACCCGGCCGGCTTCGTACGTACCGGTCCGGGGGTGCGGGTGGGCTACTACGACCAAAAACTCAGCGGCTTTAACGAAAACCTGACCCTCTTCGAAACCCTGCACCGGCTCGTGGGCGACAAAGAGGCCCACAACCTGCTGGGGGCCTGGCTCTTTCCCTTCGAGGCGCAGTTCAAGAAGGTGGGCGACCTTTCAGGCGGCGAGCGGGCACGGCTGGCGCTGCTGACGCTCGCCCTAGCCGAGGCCAACCTGCTCGTCCTCGACGAGCCCACCAACCACCTCGACCTGGAGACGATCGAGGCCCTGGAAACGGCCCTTAAGCGTTACGGGGGCACGCTGATCGTGGTGAGCCACGACCTGGCCTTCCTGCAAAACCTCACCACCCGCACCTGGCGGGTGCAGGACGGCGCGTTCACCGACACCCCCCGCCCGCCCGAGCCGCCCGCAGCCGCGTCGGAAAAGGCCGCGACTAAGCCGGAACCCAAAGCGGCGGGCCGCCCCCGGCGCAAAAAGAGCCGCTGGCACACCGAGCGCCTGATCGAGAAGCTGGAGGCCGAGATCGAAGACCTGCACGCCCGGCTCGAGGCGCTGCACGCCCGCGCCGCCGAACCCGGCCTGGGTCCGGACGACTACGCGGCCATCGCGCGCGAGGAGGCAGCGCTGCAGGAAGCGCTGGCCGCACACGAGGCCGGGTGGGAACAGGCGGTAGAAGAGCTAGAAGCGGAATGAGGGGTGTGGGTGCAAGGGGCGGGACAGGGGTTGGCCACGATTCAGATAGCGGACGCTTGGCTCCGTCAGCGCCAACAACCGCCACCCCAGCCCCCGGGAGGGAGCATTGCCTTGCGGCAACGTAACAGTGGATCTTGGGCGCGGCATGGGCCCGATTGGACGGCTTCGCCGGGGTATGGGATGTAGGGGATGGGAGGTGGGATAACCAGGCTTCGTATCCGACGCACCGCCCACGATCTCGTCAGCAGGCTTCTTAGAACCAAAACCTACACCCTACACCCTACACCCTACACCCCACCCCCCTACCTCCCGCTTTTCTCGTATCCCCGGACGACCGAAGCTGTTGGTCGAAGGGGACCCGGGATCCATGCCGGGCGAACAGCTGAGATTAAGTTGCCGTTGATTGGCCTACCACATGCCACGAGCTACGGGTTCCAGGCCAGCCCCGCCACTGCGACCTGCCACACGCCAATACCCCCTTCTGCTACCATCAAAACCATGAAGATGCTCCGTTTCCGCAAAGACGGCCGGGTGCAGTGGGGCTGGCTGATGGGCGAGGAGCACGTGACCCCCATGCGCAAGCTGGACGGCGAGCCCGCCGGCGAGGTCTACCCCATCCACGATCTCGAGCTGCTTCCACCCGCCGAGCCCAGCAAGATCGTTTGTGTGGGCCGCAACTACGCCGACCACATCAAGGAAATGGGGCACAGCTTCGGCGAAGAGCTGCCGGCCGAGCCCGGTCTCTTCCTCAAGGCGCCCAACACCCTGGTGCCCTCGGGGGCCGAGGTCGCCTACCCTGACTGGACCAGCGAGCTCCACTACGAAGGAGAGCTGGCCGCAGTCATCGGACAGACCGCCCGGAACGTGAGCAAAGAGGAGGCGCTCGGCTACGTGCTGGGCTATACCAACGCCCTGGACCTGACCGCGCGCGACAAACAGAAGAGCGACCTGCAGTGGATCCGGGCCAAAAGCGCCGACGGCTTTTTGCCGCTGGGCCCGGTGCTGGAAACCGAGCTGGACCCGAACGCCACGACGGTGCGCACCTGGGTGAACGGCGAGCTGCGCCAGGAGGCGAGCACCAAGTTGATGATCTTCCCCCTGGCGCGCGTCATCAGCTACGTTTCCCGGTTCATGACGCTCGAACCGGGCGACGTCATCCTCACCGGCACGCCCAGCGGTGTGGGGCCGCTAGCGCGCGGTGATCGGGTCCGCGTCGAAGTGGAGGGCGTGGGCGCGCCGCTCGAGGTCACCATCGTCTGAGCGGACGCTCGCCCGACCAAGGAGCCGCCCGTGCGACGACCCCTGCACCCTACCCTCTTTACCGCCCTCGGCCTCGTCTTCCTCGCGCTAGCGGGGCTGGGAGCGCTGCTGCCGGTGCTGCCCACCACGCCCTTCGTCCTGCTGGCCCTCTGGGCGCTGGCCAAGGGCTCGCCCCGCCTTCACGCCTACCTGCTGAACCACCGCCGCTTCGGAGCTACGGCCCGCGCCTGGGAAGAGCAACGGGCCATTCCATTGCGCGGCAAGGTGCTGGCCACGACAACGGTAACCCTCACGGCCCTCTACTTGATCGCCTTTTCCGAACTCCCCGTATGGTTCGTGGGGATCTCGGTCGCACTCATGGCCTACGGCGTCGCCTTCGTGCTCACGCGCCCCACCGCGAAACCAGGCCCGAGGCCAAAAACAGAGCGCAAGGCCGAACGAACCCGCAGTTGAGTTAACCCACCTCGGCGTACTGCAACTCGTAGAGCTTGGCGTAGTAGCCGCCGGCGGCCAGCAGCTCGGTGTGGCTGCCCTCCTCGACGATCCGCCCCTTGCGGAAGACGAGGATGCGGTCCACGCCCTGGATGGTCGAGAGGCGGTGGGCGATGATGATCGAGGTGCGCCCTTCCATCACCCGCTCCATCGCGTGCTGGATCTGCCGCTCGGTCTCGGTGTCCACGCTGGCAGTGGCCTCGTCGAGGATGAGCAGGATGTCGGGGTTGTGGAGCACCGCCCGGGCCAGCGCAATGAGCTGCTTCTGCCCGGTGGAAAGCCCGCCGCCGCGCTCGGTGAGCATGGTCTGGTAGCCTTGCGGCAGCTTCTCGATGAACTCGTGCGCACCCACGAACTTGCACACCTCGACGATGCGCTCCATGGGAATCTCCTCGTCGCCCAGACGCAGGTTGAACTCGATGGTGCCCGAGAAGAGGAAGGGGTCTTGCAACACGATGCCGATGGCGCGGCGCAGGTCGCGCTGGCGGTAGTCGCGCACGTCGTGACCGTCGATCATGACCCGCCCCTGCTGCACGTCGTAGAAGCGGGCGATGAGGCTGACCGTGCTCGTCTTGCCCGCCCCGGTGGCCCCCACGAGCGCCACCTTCTCGCCGGGGCGGATATGGAAGTTGACGTCGCGCAGCACCCACTCGTCGTCGGCCACCTCCTCTTCGGGGGACTTGTAGGCGAACCAGACGTGCTCGAAGCGGATGTCGCCCTCGAAGCGCTCCACCGGCAGGGCGTCGGGTTTGTCGGTGACCTCTTCCGGGGTGTCGAGCAGCTTGAAGATGCGTTCGGCCGAGGCCATGGCGGCCTGGAAGATGTTGAACTTGTCGGACATGTCCTGAATGGGCTGGAAGAAGTTGCGCACGTAGTCGAGAAAAGCCACGAGCAAGCCAAAGGTGATCGCCCCCTGAATGACGGCCCCGCCACCGTACCAGATCACCGCCGCAACGGTGGCCTCGCCCAGAAACCCCACCAGCGGGTAAAACATCGAGAACCACCAGATCACCAGCACCCAGGCGTCGCGCAACTCGCGGTTGACCACGTCGAAGCGGCGCTCCTGCCGCTCTTCCTGGGCGAAAAGCTGGGTGGTCTCCACACCGGAGAGGTTCTCCTGGAGCGAGGCGTTGACCCGCGCCAGCTTGATGCGCATGATCCGGTAGGCGTCGCGCATGCCGATGCGGATACGGGTGGTGGCCCAAAGCAACACCGGCATGACCGCGAAGGTGATGAGGGCCATCTTCCAGTTGAGGTAGAGCATGAAGCCCATGATGCCGACGAGCATGAAGAAGTCGGCCAGGAAGCCGACGAGGCCGCCGGTGATGAACTGGTTGATGGCGTCCACGTCGGAGGTGATGCGGGTGAGGAGGCGCCCCACGGGAGTGCGGTCGAAGTAGCCCAGGTGCAGCCGCTGGATCTTGCGAAAGATGTCGGAGCGCAGGTCGAAGAGCACGTGCTGCCCCAGCCAGGCCAGCGCGTAGACCTGGGTGTAGCGGGCGGCGAAGTCGAGCAGCCGCACGCCCACGAAGAGGCCGCTGGCCACGAGCAGTACGCGGTAACGCTCGGCCAGCGTCGCCGCCGTGGTGGGCACCAGGGCGTGGTCGATGGCGTACTTGAGGATGAGGGGCAGGACGTTAGCGGTCAAGGTGGTGAGCAGAAGCGCCACCAGCGCCAGCACCACGACCTTCCAGTAGGGAAAGGTGTAGCGCAGGATGCGCCGGGCCAGTTTGGGATCGAAGGACTTCCTGAAGGCCTCGTCTTCGTACACTAGCCCACCTCCGCTTCCAGCCGCTGCATGCGCTCGAGCTCCGCGTAGTGTCCGCCCCGCGCCAGCAACTCCTCGTGGGTACCCTCCTCAACCACGCGCCCGCCCTCGAGCACCACGATCCAGTCGGCGTGAGCCAGCGTGGAGACGCGATGGCTGATGAGCACCGTCGTCCGCCGACCCAGCACCTCGCGCAGGCCGCGCAGGATACGCGCTTCGGTCTCGGTGTCCACTGCGCTCATGGCGTCGTCGAGGATGAGCACGTCGGGCTCCTTGGCCAGCGCACGCGCCAGCGCCACCCGCTGGCGCTGGCCGCCCGAGAGCGTCACGCCGCGCTCGCCCAGGAGGGTCTGGTAACCATCGGGGAAGGCCATGATGTCGTCGTGGACGCCAGCGAGCTTAGCCGCCCAGACCACCCGCTCCATGTCGAGCTCGGGCAGGCCGAAGGCGATGTTCTCGGCAATGGTTTCGGAGAAGAGGAAGGGCTCCTGCTGCACCCCAGCCATGCGGCCGCGCAGCGCCTTGAGGGGAATCTTCTCGATGGAGTGGCCGCCCACCAGGACGCGCCCGCGCGTGGGCTCGAGCAGCCGGGGGATCAGACGCGCCAGCATCGTCTTGCCGCTACCGGTGCGACCGGTGATGCCGAGCGTGCGCCCGGCGGGCACGACCAGCGAGACGCCGCGCAGCACCTCGCGCCCGTCGAGCTCGAGGTGAACGTCCTCGAAGCGGATCTCCGGGGCGAACTTGGTGAGCCGCGAATCGGTCTGCGGCCCGTCCTTGATCCGGGGCTCGGCCTCGAAGAGCTCGCTCAGGCGCTGCCAGCTCGTGGCCCCGCGCTGCCACAACCCCATGACCCAACCCAGCCCCAGCATGGGCCAGGCGAGCTGCAACAGATAGGTGTTGAACTGCACGAACTCGCCCAGTGTCATCCGCCCCTGTACCACCATGCCGCCGCCGATCCAGAGCACCAGCACCGCCGCCAGCCCCATGAGCAGGCTCATCACAGCGTGCAGGGGGCCGTCCACGCGCGCCAGCGCCAGACTGCGGCGAATGTACTCGCGGTTGAGCTCCTGGAAGCGCCGGGTCTCGCGGTCCTCGATGGCGAAGCCCTTGACCACACGAATACCCGAGAAGTTCTCCTGGGCGAAGGTGCTAATTTTGTCGAAGACCTCCTGCGCCGCGCGGTAGCGCTGGTGGATGAGCGTGAGCAGGTAGCGCACCACGAAGAAGACGGGCACGACCACGAGCAGCATCCAGGCGGCCAGGGTGGCGTTGACCAGGAACATGGCCACCGCGGTCATGCCCAAAAACCAGACAATGCGCCAACCCATGTTGATGCCCGGGCCTAGAAGCTCCCGCACCGCCCCCAGATCGGTGTTGAGCTTGTTCATCAAATCGCCCACGCGCTCGCGGGCATGAAAGTAGAAGTCGAGATGGAGAAGCTTGTGAAAAAGCGCCTTGCGGATCTCGTATTCGATCTCGCGGCTGGCGACGATGCTGAGGCGGCGCTGCCCCCAGCTGAGGAGGCTGACCACGACCCAGACCGCCACCAGCCCCAGCGCCCAGTCCACATAGCGGGGGCTGCCCGCCTGGATGGCGTCGATGGCCTTGCGGATGAAGTAGGGGCCGAGGATGACCCCCAGCTGCACCAGCAGGCCAAAGGTCAGGCCGACCGCGTACTTCCAGGCGTAGGGGCGGGCGAAGGGCGCCACACCGCGAAGGAAGGTCAATACTGACCGGTCAGTTCTCACGCTCTCCACTCTACATCTCCGCGCAAGCGGGTGTTAACCCTGCGCCCGTTCCACGCGCACCAACGCTTCTTCAGGATCGTCGCCCAGCACGTACACGGCGGCAGGTTTGGTCATCTTGGCCTCGATCCGCCGCGCCAGCCGCTCGACTGCCGGGCAGTGGTCACAGGCAAGCAGCACCACCGCATCCACCCGGCCCAGCCGACCCAGGTAGTGGGCCGCACCCGCGAACTCGAGGTCGGTGGGCAGGTCGATCTTGAGACCGAGCCGCGCGCCCTCGTCGCGCAGGCGCTCGGGGCTCGCGTCGGGCCGCGCCAGCGTCCAGCCGCGTGCCTCGGCGGCATGCACAAGTTCGGGGTAGAGCCGCGGGTCTTCCAGTAGATAAGGCATGGCCGCCACACCCAAAAGCCGCGCGGAGTGCGGCATGGCGGGCGGCTTGTAAGGGACGAGCAAGCGGCGGGTGGCGTCGAGGGCGCGGCGCACCTCCTGGGGGTTTTGCACCAGCCCCTGCCCGACCTGCGCCGCCAGCCCCAGCACCGCCCCGGAACGCTCCGGCGGAACCCGCCACAGTGGCGGAAGGCCGGACAGCTCACGCTCGAGCATGCTCGCCGGGTCCACCGCCCAGGGGCACTGGCCGCTGCCGCGGGGGCTCTCCCCCACCGCCTCGGGCACGAGCACCGCCTCGGCACCGCGGGCCTTGAGCTCGAGCACCCGCGCCGCCAGCAGCCGCGCCGGACGGGGCCAGGCCTCCTCGAGCCGCGCGAGCGCCTCGCTCGCGGGCAGCCGCGGCACCAATACCTCAACGCCCAGCTCGGCCAGGTAGGCCCGCCAGAAGGACAGGTAGCGCTCGTTCATCCAGGTGTCCAGCACGCCTACACGCATCGAACCTCCACCCTACCACACGCGCGCTCAGTCTCCGGCGGGCGCGAACTCCTCGCGGCGCAGCAACCAGCCCTCGCCGCTGTCGAGGTCCACGTCGATCACCAAACCGGCGAGCTCGTCGGGGAAGGCGGCGAATACCTCGGCCAGGTCGGGGTGCCAGTGCACCCGCCCGCCCGCGGCCTCGGCCAGCGGGCGGGCCAGGGCCGCGCTTGAGAAGGCGTACATGAAGAGCTCGCCGCCGAGCTCGACCGTGGCGTAGCTCACACCCTCGGCGTCGTCCACCTGGGCGACGTAGTAGACCCCGTTTTCTTCAAGCTTGCGAAGTAGCTCGTCCACCGTAACACCTCCAGAAGGCGCGCAGCAGGGCAACGCCCTGGTCGAGCGAGGCCGGGTCCACCCACTCGGCCTCGGTGTGGGCCCCGCCGCCGCGGTAGACACCCAGCGTAATCGCGGGGATACCCTGCTCGACGGCGGCGGCCATGTCGGTGGAGCCGGCACCCTCCTCCAGCGTCACCCCCGCGGCGGCCCCCGCTTCGCGGGCACAGGCGAGCAGGTCGGCGTTGGCGGTGGAGCCCGCGGGCCGGCGGCCGAGGAGCTGCACCTCGGTCTCCACCTGCTCGAGGTGGGCCGCCTCCATCGCCGCCGTGCGTATCCGCCGCTCGGCCTCGTCGAGCCGCACCGGGTCCACCGCGCGTACGTCGAGGGCGAGCCCCACCTCCTCGGGGATCGCGTTGATCGCGCCGCCGCCCCAGACCCGCGCCACGCTGCGGCTCGCGCCCTCGCAACAGGGAAGCGCCTGCACCGCCTGGATCATCCGCCCCAGCGCCCAAGCTGGGTTGGGCGCGCTGCGGTCACCCCAGGAGTGGCCGCCCGTGGCCAGGAAGCGCACCTCGTAGCGCACCGAGCCAAGGGCGCGGCTAACGAGGCTACCCAGGTAGCCGTCCACGGCCACGAAAGCCGCAGGCCGCTGCTCGCGCACGAAGGCGCGTGCGCCGCGCAGGTTGCCCAGGCCCTCCTCACCCACGGTGAAGGCCAGGGTTGCGCCCTCGGGCACCCGCTCCCAGGCGGTCGCCAGCACGGCCACGCCGCTGGAGTTGTCGCCTGCGGCGGGCCCCCACCAGCGCTCCTCCTCGAGCGTGAGCGGCCGGGGCTCGAGCACCGTGTCGATGTGGGCGGCGAAGGCCACCGGACCCCCGCCCACCCAGAGGTTGCCCTCCTCATCACGGCGCACCTCCTCCCCGCGCGCGGCAAAAAAATTGGCCAGGAACTCGGCCCTGGCCTCGTCGCCGGCCACCGCCCCGAAGCGGCGCAAAAAGTCTTGCGGCGTCATTCTTCGATGTCGGCCAGACCCTCGCGGATGGCGTAGAGCGCAGCCTGGGTGCGGTTGTTGAGGTGCAGCTTGGAGAAGATCTCGGAGAGCCGGTTGCGCACCGTCTTCTCGGAGATGCCCAGCTCGTCAGCGATCTCCTGGTTCGTCGCCCCCTGGGCCAGAAGGCGCAGGATCTGCACCTCACGGTCGGTGAGGTCGGCGTGGTGGGCCTGCGGCAGCACGTCGCGCTTGGCCCGGAAATCGTGGATGATCTGCTCGGCCAGCTCGGCGTCGAGCAGCACCTCGCCCTCGTTGACCCGCCGCACCGCGTCGACCAGCGCCTCGGCGTCCACGTCCTTGAGGAGGTAGCCGCGCGCGCCGGCCTTGACCGCCTCGAAGACGTAAGCGTCCTGACGGTACATGGTGAGCATAATCACCCGGGCCTCGGGAAACTCCTTGAGGATCTCCTTGGTGGCCTCCACGCCGTCCAGGCCGGGCATCTGGATGTCCATCAGGATGATGTCGGGGCGCGTCTCGAGCGCCGCGCGCAGGGCTTCGCGCCCGCTGGCCGCCTCGCCGATCACCCGCAGGTCGCCCTCGGCCTCCAGCAGGGAGCGCAAGCCCTGCCGGAACAAAGAGTGATCGTCGGCTATAAGGATTCGAATCATCCCGTATATTTTAAACGAAAAGGGCCCGCTGCGCGCGTGCTAGAATGCGCTCGGCGCCCATGGGCGCAAAACTCCATGCGCAACGAGGTCCACACGTGACACACCCTAAATCTGCCCTGAACGCTTACTGCCAGAGCAAGGGGCTTCCCCTGCCCAAGTTCGAGACCCGCGGTACCGGTACCGAGGACGACCCCCTCTTCATCAGCGACGTCTCCCTGGAGGGCGAGCTCCTCGCCACCGGCCAGGGGCGCAGCAAGCGCGAGGCCGAGAAGGTGGCCGCCGAGCTGGCGCTCGAGCTGCTGAAGCGCACCCACGGCGAGCCGCAAACGAAGAACCGCAAGCGCCGGCGCAAGTCGCGCGGCGGCGGGAGCGGCGAGGCCGTCGCCAGCCCCGAAAGCGAGGCAGTCGCGCCCGCCGAAGCCAGCGGCGGCTGGCCCATCTACCCCGAGGTGCTGGCCGAGGCCCTGCGCATCGCCGACGCCCGCCTGCCGGCGAGCGTGAAGGGGCGCGACGTGCGCGAGGAGCTGGCCCGCTTCGCGGGGGATATTTACAAAACCCTACTGGAGGACTTAGGATTAACCAGCTGAGGCCGGGAGGCGCGCATGGTACTACGCGTAGGTTTGCTGGCAAGTTCGGTGCTGCTCATGGTCAGCGGCCTGTGGGCCGGTGAGGTGCGGCTGGGCTGGAACCTGCCCGCAGGCGGACTCGCGGGGCTGCACGGTCCCCTGATGGTGGCGGCCTTCTTCGGCACGCTGATCGCGCTCGAGCGCGCGGTAGGACTGGGCAAAGCTTGGACCTACGTCGGGCCCGCGCTCATGGCCATCGGCGGCCTGGCCTTCTTCTTCCACCTCGACCTGCGCTGGATCATGCTTACCCTCACCGTGGGCGCGGGCTTCTACGTGGCCGTGGCCGCCTACATCTACAAGCTCCAACCCGCCGACTTCACGCTAGTCATGGGGCTGGGTGCGCTGGCGCTCTTCCTCGGCGACCTCGCCTGGGTGCTGGGTGCGCCGCGCCAGGTCATGAGCCTGTGGTGGATGGCCTTCCTGGTCTTCATCGTCGCGGGCGAGCGGCTCGAGCTCTCCCGCTTTGTGCCCAAACCCCTCGCCGCCATCCGCGGCTTCATCGCGGTGACGTTGCTCACGCTGCTGGGGCTGGTCCTCGCCACCTTTGGCGTCCACCACGCCGACCGCCTGGTGGGACTAGGGTTTTTGCTCCAAGGCGTCTGGCTGCTGCGCTTCGATATCGCCTGGGCCAACGCCCGCCACCGCGAGGGCGTGCACAAGTTCATGGGCATCAGCCTGCTCACCGCCTACGTCTGGCTGCTAATCGGCGGCGTGTGGATGGCGCTCGCCGGCCTGCCGCCGGCGGGGCTAGGCTACGACGCCCCCCTCCACGCGATCTTCGTGGGATTCACCTTCGCCATGGTCTTCGGCCATGCACCGGTTATCTTCCCCGCGGTGCTGCGCCTCAAGATTCGTTTCCACCCGGCGATGTACAACCCACTCTGGCTGCTGCACGCCGCGCTCGCGGCCCGCATCCTGGGCGACCTCTTCCCCAACCAACCGCTGCGGCTGTGGGGCGGCATGCTCAGCGGCATCGCGGTGGTGATCTACTTCGGCCTGGCCATGGCCGTGACCATCTTCGGTCCCGACGACGAAACTCAGTAGATGAACTCGCGGATGTCGTAGCGCGCGGCGCGCACGCCCAGCCGGCGCACCTCGGCGGCGAGGCGCGCGGTCTCGGCCTCGATCTCGCCCCAGTCCATGGGCGTCAGCCCCGCCGCAGCGCGCTCGCGGGCGTAGGCCGAGTCGGGGTGCTCGACGAAGGGCGAGAGGTAGACGAGATCGCGCCGATCGAGCGGCATCTGCGCCAGCGCCTCGAGCGTGGCCCGGGCATGGGCCTCGCGGTAGTCCCGCCCCCCCACGCCCACCATCACGATCAACCCCACGCTCACCCCCGCGCCCTTGAGCTCGCGCACGAAGGCCTCAAGCTCGCGCGCGGAGCCGGGCTTGTTAAGAAAGGCCAGCAGCTCGTCATGCCCCGTTTCCATACCCACGTAGACGCGCTCGAGCCCCAGCCGGGCAAGCTCACCCCAGTCGGCCGGGTCGTGCCGCTCGCCGCTGTAGAGGTCGACGAAGCCGTAGATCTCCCGGCCCGGAAAGACCTCGCGCACCGCCTCGAAGATAGGCAGCAGGCGCGAGTGCGAAAGCGCCAGGGCGTTGCCGTCGGCCAGGAAGACCCCCCGGCGCAGGAGCAGCTGGCGGCCCAGAAAGTCCTGCACCGCCTCGGCGTGCGTCCTCAACTGCTCGGGCATCTTGGCGTGGAAGGGACGGCCCTGGTAAAAACTGCAGAAGGTGCACTTGTTCCAGGTGCAACCCTCGGTGGCCTGCACCACGATGGCGAAGTACTGGTCGGGCGGCAGAATGGCGATGGGCCGGTAGATGGCGAAAAAGCGCTCGCGCTCGGCGGCGAGCCGCCCCGGGGTCCAGGGCACAATCTCGCGCGCGGCGCGCTCGGCGCAGTCACCCTGCAACTCGCGCGCGGCGCGCCGGGCGTACGCGTGTACGCGGGCGAAGACCTCGAGCGCCTCCTCGGGGCCGAGCACGCCGCGCTCGCGCGGCCCTCCCGGCGCGCGCCGGCGCCAGTGGAGGGTGCTGTCGAGGGCGCGCTTGTAGAGGGTTCCATCGTCGTAAAAGGTATAGAGCCGCCCCTCGCGGTCGAAGCTGAGGACATGCTGCGGGTCGGGGTGGATCAGGGTGGAGGCCTCACGGCACTCGGCGCGCATACCGCCGTATTGTAATCCCGCCTACGGGCGTGTTTATGATGGGCAGGTGGCCACGCTGCACGTGCCCCGCGCCGTGACCCAGGCGCTCGAGCAGCGCCTCGGCACCCCGCTGCGCCCCGCCCTCGAAGGCCAGGAGGCGCGCGTTTTCCTCGGCGACGGCTACGTGGTCAAGGTCTACGGCCCCCACGAGGTCCACCTGCCCCGTCTGGAAGCGGCCAACCTGGCCCGCGCCGGCCTCAGCGACTGGCTCGTCAACGTCTGGAGCCCCGAAGCCCTCAGCGGCTACGCCGCGCTGGTGCTGCGGCGTTTCCCGGGCCATCCCTTCGAGCCGGAGCGCTTCGACGGCCGCGCCCTGGCCCGGCTCGCGGGCTTCGTGCTGCGGCTGCACCGGCTTCCCGAGCCGGGTCGGACCTCGGCGGAGCCGGTGCGGCGGCGGCTGGCGCGCTTTCGCGAGAGCCTGGCCGACGTACCCGCCGCGCTCGAGGCCATCGCCGCGCTCGAGCCGCGGCTGCATCTGCTGGACGGCGTGCCCCACGCCTTCGTCCACCACGACCTCTGGGCCGGAAACGTGCTGCTGGCCGAGGGCGGGGCTGTGCTGGTGGTGGACTGGAGCCGTGCCGGCCCCGGCGACCCGGCGCACGACCTCGCCATCCTCACCACCGGTAGCCTCAGCCTGCTCCCGCGCGCACGCTGCCTGCACGCCCTCACCCGCATCGCCCGCCGCTACCCCGAGCCGCTGGCGCTGTGGCGGCGGATCGCGCTGTGGATCCCGCTCACCTTCCTGCACGACCTCCACTGGTTCCGTGAAAAGGAGCCCCAGGGCTTCGAGGACGCGCTGGCCGACAAGCTTCCCCGCATCGAGTGGACGTTGCACGAGTTCCCACGGACCCCGTGGTAGCTTGAAGTGGATGAAGGTAACCACGGTCGACCATCCCCTGGTACAGCACAAGCTGGCCCTCATCCGCGACAAGAACACCGGCAGCAAGGACTTCCGCGAGCTCATGGCAGAGGTCAGCATGCTCATGGCCTACGAGGCCACCCGCGACCTCGAGCTCGAACGGACCATCGTCGAGACGCCGGTGGCCCCAGCCAAGGTCCAGGTGCTGGCGGGCAAGAAGCTGGCGCTGGTGGCTATCCTGCGCGCCGGGCTGGTGATGGTGGACGGCATCCTCCGCCTCATTCCTGCCGCGCGCGTGGGCCACATCGGCCTCTACCGCGACCCAAAGACGCTCGAGCCCACCCAGTACTACGCCAAGCTTCCGCCCGACATCGCCGAGCGACGCGTCTTCCTCACCGACCCCATGCTCGCTACCGGCGGCTCGGCGGTCCAGGCCATCCACGTCCTCAAAGAGCACGGCGCGACCCAGATCAAGCTGATGAGCATTATCGCCGCGCCCGAGGGCATCGAGCGCGTCATGAAAGCCCACCCCGACGTGGACATCTGCGTCGCCGCGGTGGACGAGCGCCTCAACGAGCACGGTTACATCGTCCCCGGTCTGGGCGACGCAGGCGACAGGATCTATGGAACCAAGTAGCTTGTGGCCTGCATCTGGTAGCCAGTAGAAACCACAGGCCACTCGCCACAAGCAACTGGCCCTTACCATGCCCACCCTCCTCCGCCACTACCTCGAGTCCCTGGGAATCGCCAATCCCACGGGCAGCGGCTGGTTGACCGTGGTCCTCACCTTTCTGGTGGCGGCGGTGGCCACCTGGCGCAGCGTGCCGGCGCTGGTGCGCTTCGCCCTGCGGGTGGGCTGGGCCGACGCCCCCAACGAGCGCCGCCTCAACCGCGAACCGCTGCCCAACGCAGGCGGGCTGGCCGTTTTCGGTGGGGTGGTGCTCGCCCTCACCGTAGCGCTGTTGCTGCGCCCCAACGTCCTCGACAACGTGCTGCTCAAGTTGATCGTCATCCTCTTCGGCGGCTCGCTGATGGTGCTTCTGGGCTTCATCGACGACCAGTACGGCCTTCCCGCACTCTTCCGCCTGGGGGCGCAGGTGGCCGGCGCCCTGCTGCTCTACGCCGGGGGCGTGCGCATCGACGCCACCTTCGGCTACCCCATCGATCCCGCGCTCTCGGTGGGCCTCACCGTCCTCTGGATCGTGGGGATCACCAACGCTATCAACCTGCTCGATGGGGTGGACGGCCTCGCCGGTGGGGTGAGCCTGATCACCGCCGTCTTCCTGCTCGCCGCCAGCGCCCAGTTTGAGACCCGCGCCGCCGCCACGCTCCTGCTGGCGGCGGTGGCGGGGGCGGTGCTGGGCTTTTTGCGCCACAACCTCCACCCCAGCCACATCATCCTCGGAGACGCCGGGGCCTACTTTCTGGGCTACGTCCTCGCCGCCACCGCGATCTTGGGCAACCTCAAGATCAGCACCGTCTGGGCACTGGTGCCCACCGCGCTCTTCTTGGCCATTCCCATCCTCGACACCACCCAGGTCTTCTTCCGCCGCCTGGCAGCACGCAAGAACCCGCTGGCCCACCCCGGCAAGGACCACCTGCACCACTGGCTGCTCGCCCGCGGCCTCGACCAGCACCGCGTGGCGGTGGTGCTGTGGGGGCTGACGCTTGCGAGCGGCACCCTGGCCATGCGCGTGCAGGGGATGAGCTGGGCCGTCACGCTTACCGCCGCCGCGGGCGCGGCGCTGCTGCTCGCCTTCGCCAGCTGGCGCCGCCGCCGCGCGGCCCGGAGAGAACCGTGAAGACCGTCACCCTCGCCTTCGGCACCCGCCCCGAGGCCATCAAGATGGCCCCGGTCTACCGAGCGCTCGCCGGGCGCGCGGGTCTGCGGGTGCGGGTGCTGCTCACCGGCCAGCACCGCCAGCAACTGGAGCAGGCGCTGGCTGTCTTCGAGGTGCCAGCCGACCGCGACCTCGAGGTGATGACCGAGCGCCAGCGGCTGCCCGATCTCTCTGGGCGCATCGTGCCCGCGGCGGCGCGGGCGCTGGTGGAGCTCGAAAGCGACTACGTCCTCGTCCACGGCGACACCCTCACCACCTTCGCGGTCGCCTGGGCGGCCTTCCTGGAAGGCATCCCGGTGGGCCACGTCGAGGCGGGGCTGCGCAGCGGACGGCTGGACGAGCCTTTTCCCGAGGAGGCCAACCGCCGCCTCACCGACGTCCTCACCGACCTCGCCCTCGCCCCCACGCCCACCGCGGCGGCCAACCTGCGGGCCGAAGGCCACGACCCCGAGCGCATCGTGACCACGGGGCAGACGGGCATCGACGCGGTGCGCTTCGCCGCCGCCCGCGGCCGCCTGCCCCGGGGCCTGCCCCCCGGGCCCTACGTGACCGTGACGCTGCACCGGCGCGAGAACTGGCCCCAGCTCGCCGGGCTGGCCGCGGAGCTGGCGCGGGTGGCGCGGGCGCACCCGGAGTTCACCTTCGTCTACCCGGTGCACAAGAACCCGGTGGTGCGCGAGGCGGTGCGGCCGGCGCTCGCTGGACTGCCCAACTTCGTGCTGCTCGAGCCCCTGGAGTTTTCCGAGATGGCCGCGCTGCTGGCGGCGAGCGAGCTGATCGTCACCGACTCCGGCGGCCTCCAGGAGGAAGGTGCGGCGCTGGGCGTGCCGGTGGTGGTGGCGCGCAACGTTACCGAGCGGCCCGAAGGGCTGGCTGCGGGCGCGTTGCGGCTCGGCGGCAACGACCCCGAAAAGCTCGCGCGCGCAGTGGACGAACTCTTGCGCGACCCCGACCAGCGCGCCCGCATGGCCGCCGCCCCCAACCCCTTCGGCGACGGCCGCGCGAGCGGACGCGTCGCCGACGCGGTGGCCTGGCGGTTGGGGCTGGGGCCGCGCCCGGCCGACTGGGCGCCTAGCCCGGAGGCCGGCCCAGACGCTGGGTGAGCCGGCCCACGCCGTCGATCTCGGCGGTGACCTCCGCGCCCGGTGCGGGCCAGCGCTCGCTTTCGAGCGCCGAGCAGCCCGGGAAGGTACCGGTGGCCAGCACCGCGCCCACCTCGAGCGGCTCGCCTAGCGAGGCGTAGGCCACGGCCTCGCCCAGGTCGAAGCGGGGCCCGGCCGCCGAGCCCTCGCAGACAACCTCACCGTCCAGACGTACCCGCCCCTCAAGCCGCTGCCAGTCGGGCAGCACCACGTCAGGCGTGACCACCTCGGCGGCGACGCCGGTGGCGAAGTTCTTTGCCTTGACGGGCCCGAAGCCCGAACGCATCTCCGCCGCCTGGACGTCGCGGGCGGAATAGTCGTTGACGACGAAGAAACCGCCGATGGCCGCGAGGGCCCCCTCGGGGCTGGCGTCGCGCAGCGGCCGCGCCAGCACGAAGCCGAGCTCGAGCTCGTAGTCGAGTGCGCGGGTATAGGCCGGCCAGGGCACCTCGGCCCCCTCGGTGAGGAAGGCGCGGGGATTGCCCAGGTAGTGGATCGGCCGCTGGTACCACAGCGCCGAAGGCCGCACCTTGGCGTGGGGCCGCCCAGTGACGCGCTCATAGAGCTGGATGAAGCGGTAGGCCCGGGACATGAAACGTTTGAGCCAGCCCTTGGTGGCGCCGATCGCGTGGGCTTCGTAGAGCATGAAGTCGCGAAAGCTCGTCGGCTCGAAGGGCAAAAGCGCGTCCGGACGGACCGGCTGGGGCGGCCTCCCTTCTTCGCGGGCGCGGTCGAGCAGCTCGGCCGTACACTCCCGCAGCGCCACGCCCCCCGCCAGGAAGGCCAGCAGGTCGCGGGCCGCCCGGCCCAGCTCGGCCTCGAAAGGCGCGAGCGGGTACCAGGCGTCGGCATAACGGACGGCCACGCTGGCCTCGCCGTTTTCGAGCAGCAAACGCTTGAGGCGCACCGCCGGCCCCCCTAGTCGAGGATCGCCACGACCCGCGCCGGCCCGGCGCTGGCGCGCTCGATCTTGAGCGGAAAGGCTGCCACCTTGAAGCCGAAGGGGGGCAGCGCGTCCAGGTTAACCAGCCGCTCAATCTGGGCGTAGGGCAGGTCGGCCTGGTGCGCCGCCCAGAAAATGCCGGGCCGCTTTTCCCGCAGCGCCGCCTCCGCTTGCAGATCCAAAGGCGCGTCCCAGCTCCAGGCGTCGATGCCCATCACCCGCACGCCGCGGTCGAAGAGCCAGCGGGTGGCCTCGGGGCTCACGCCAGGGCCCATCAGGAAGTAGTCGGGGTGGCCGTAGAAGGCGTCCATGCCGGTGCGCACGAGTACAATGTCGAGCGGCTTGAGGGTGTAGCCGATGCGCTCGAGCTCCGCCTCGATATCGGCCACCTCGACTACCTGGCCGCGCTCGCGGCCCGTCATGTCGAGCACCACGCCGTCGGAGAAGAACCACTCGAGCGGCAACCGGTCCACCGTGGCCGCGGGCTTGCCCCCGACGTGGCTGTTGTAGTGGTAGGGCGCGTCCACGTGGGTGGCGTCGTGGGTACCGAGGCGGGTGATCGTCTCGACGGCCCAGCCCTCGCCGTCGCGCAGCAGCTCGGGCGGCACCCCGAAGAGGGCCTGGATCTGCTGGGCGCCGGTGGCGTGGTCGGCGTATTCGATCGAAGTCTTGAAGAACTCGGGCGTTTCCTCGGGGCTGTTCGCGATCGTCGCGGACAAATCGATGAACCGTGGCATGCCGTTCCCTCCCCAATCGGATTTGAGGGCAGCCTACCACGAAGCCCGCTGGGCCGCCCACAGGCGGACCAGTGCCCAGCCGGCGAGCGCCAGCAGCGCTAGCACGCCGGCGGCCGCGCGCCCGCCCAAAGCGTCCATGAGCCATCCCGTCAGGTACGATCCCGGCGGCCCCGAACCCAGTAGGGCCAGCGAGTAGATCGAGATCACCCGCCCCCGCAACGCGTCGGGCACCGCGGTCTGGATGAGGGTGTTCGTTCCCACCAGGGTGAGCACCATCCCGAGCCCGCCCAGCGCCATCACCCAGGCCGCCCCCCAGGCGTCCAGCGGCAGCGCCAGCAGCAGGTGCGCCGCGACCAGGATCAGGACCCCCAGGTCGATGCGCCTGAGGTGGAAGTTGCGCGCGAGCGCCTGCCCTACCGCGCCCACCAGCGCGCCCGCGCCCATGGCGCTCATGATGCCGCCGTAGCCTTCGGCGTCGAGCCCCAGCACCAGGCGGGCGTAGGCGGGGATGAGGGTTTGGAAGTTGAGCACGAAGGTGCCCACCCAGAAGATCAGCACGATCGCGGAAAGGACCTCGGGCGTGCGCCGCACGTAGGCGAGCCCCTCGGCGATCTGGGCGCGCCAGGAACCGCGCGCGCCCACCGCCGCGCGCCCCACCGGAACGAAAACAAGGAAGACCAGCATGGGCACGAAGGAAAGCCCGTTGACGGCGAAGGCCCAGCCCATGCCGGCCCGAGCGATCAAGATGCCCGCCACCGCCGGGCCCACCAGACGCGAGACGTTGAAGCTGAAGGAGTTGAGCGCTACCGCGCCCGGGTAGCGCTCGCGCCCGGCGAGCTCCACCGTGAAGGCCTGGCGCGCCGGCAGATCGAGGACGTTGGCGAGGCCGTAGAGGGCGGCGAAGAGCAGCACCCAGCCGTAGGTGACGGTGCCCGTGGCCACCAGCGCGGCCATCCCCAGCGCCAGCAGGGCCATGCTGCTCTGGGTGAGGCGCAGGAGCGTCCTGCGGGGCAGGCGGTCGGCGAGCACGCCCGCGGGCAGGCTGAAGAGGAGCGAGGGCGCAAACTGCAACGCCACCACCAGCCCCAGCCGCTCGGCCGAGCCGGTCAGCTCGATCACCAGCCAGGCCTGGGCGGCAGCCTGCATCCAGGTGCCCATCTGGCTGATGAAGAGGCTGATCCAGTAGCCGCGGTAGTGAGGGTCGCGTAGGAGCTCGAGCGCCGGCACGGCCTCAGCCTACCGCAAAACTGACCGACCGGTCATTCTTTGCTCCCTAAAGCGCGCGCCGCGCCCCATCCGGGGCGCGGCGTGGAGCAGACGGCCTAGCGTCCCCGCCGGCCCAGCACCACCGCCAGGGCCAGCAGCGCGAAGCCACCCAGGTTCACCGTCAGCGAGGGCCAGAAAAGCCCCACGCCCGCGGCCACAAGCAGCAGCCGCTCGTAGGGTTTTGCCTCGCGGAACATGTAGCCCTCAAGCGCAGCCGCAAAGACCCACAGCCCCAGGAGACCGCGGGTGAGGTCGATCGCGATCTGCGTCGGCGTCCCGGTAAACATGATGCCGGGGGCGTAGACCATAAGCAGCGGAATCAGGTAGAGCCCCTTGGCGAACTTCCAGGCCTGTACGCCCGCGCGCATGGCGTCGGTGCCCGCGAGGCCCGAGGCGGCGTAGGCCGCGAGCGCCACCGGCGGGGTGACGTTGGAGTCCTGGCTGTACCAGAAGACGATCAAGTGGGCGATGATGAGCGGCACGCCCAGATCCTGCAGCGCCGGCCCAGCGAGGACGACGAGCACGATGTACGATGCCGTCACCGGCAGCCCCATGCCGAGCACCAGGCTCGCGAGCGCTACTAGCAAAAGCGCGAGCAGCAGGTGCCCGCCCGAGGCCGAGACCACCAGGTGACTGAACTTGAGCCCCACCCCGGTCAACCCAACCACGCCCACGACGATGCCCGCCGCGGCCGTGGCCACGGAGACGGGGATGGCCGACATCGCCCCCGAAACCAGCCCCTGCACCAGCCGCGGCAGGTTCAGCGGACTGTAGGGGCTGAGGCTGCTGGCGATGACCATGCCCACCACCAGGTAGAACTGCCATAGCGCGAAGCCGCGGCTCGGCTGGAAGCCGATGTAGAGGAGGTAGCCCATTGCCGCCAGGTGCAGGAGCACGTGCAGCCGCCGGCCCGCCTCGCTGCCCGGCCGCGGCCGCAGGTTGCTGGCGAGCATGATGGCCAGCACGCCGATGAAACCCACCTTCATCGCGCTGACGCCCTTGAAGAGGTAGTAGATCAAGATGAAGAGCGGGATCAGGTAATGCCACCCCTCGAGCATCACCTTCTTGGTGGAAGGCAGCTCGCTAGCCGGCATGCCACGCATGCCGCGCTTGGCCGCGATAAGGTCCACGAAAAGGTAGACGGTGAGGAAGTAGAGGATCGCCGGCACGATCGAGAGCTTGACCACCGTAAGGTAGGGCGTCTGGGTGTACTCGGCGATGAGGAAGGCCCCCGCGCCCATGATGGGCGGCATGATCTGCCCGCCGGTGCTGGCGGCGGCCTCCACCCCGGCGGCCTCCTCGGGCTTGTAGCCCAGCTTCTTCATCAGGGGAATGGTGAAGGCGCCGGTGGTCACCACGTTGGCGATGGCCGATCCCGAGAGCGAGCCCATGAAGGCGCTCGCCACCACGCTGGCCTTCGCCGGGCCGCCCCGGCTCTTGCCGGCGAGAGCGTAGGCCAGGTCGATGAAGAACTTGCCAGCCCCGGTAGCCTCGAGCAGCGCGCCGAAGAGGATGAAGATGAAGACGAAGGTGGCGGCCACGCCCAGCGGCACGCCGAAGATGCCCTCGGTGGTCAGGTAGAGCTGCCCCACCAGCCGCTCGGTGCCGTAGCCCTTGTGCGCCAGCACGCCGGGCATGTGGGGGCCGACGTAGGCGTAGATGATGAAGAGGGCCGAGATGATCGTCATCGGCCAGCCGATGGCGCGCCGCGTCGCCTCGAGCACGAGCAGCACCGCGAGCACGCCCATGTAGATGTCAGAGGGCTCCCACCAGCCGAAGCGGTCGATGATGGCGTTGTAGTTGAAGTAGATGTAACCGCCCATCGCCAGGCTGGCGGCAATCAGGGCGCCGTCCGCCAGCCAGCGCAGCGCCGCGGGCCAGCGCCGGCTCACCGGCGTGGAGAGGAAGAGCAGCACCAGGATGAAGGTCAGGTGGATCGAGCGCTGGTAGATGGCCGTCATCGGCGCATAGCCGGCGGTGTAGATCTGGAAGGCCACCAGCAGCAGGGCTACCACGGCCAGTACCGCGCTCAGGAAGGTTCGGGGGGAACTCGTTTCATTCACAGCGCACACCTCGCAGCGCGTACCACCGGGGCCGCCGTACCACCTCGAAGCGGCCGCGGGCGTGGGGCGCCAGGCGCGAGAGGTCGCAGCGCCGCCCGCCCACGATCAGGGTGTGGTGGATCTCGGGGCTCCCGATACGCAAAACCATGCCGTCGGCCCGCTCGTTGATGTCGACGATGGCCACCGCGTGCCCCTCCTCGGAGACGGTACGTCCGCGCCCGGCGATCTCGCCCAGCCCCGCGGCGAACCAGGGGTTGTGGGTCTCCATGAGCCAGAGGTCGCCATCGCGCACCTCGAAGACCTCGCGCACGGGGATGGACGAGACCGAGTGGATCCAGGTGAGCTCCACCCGCTCGCCCGCACGCACCGGGTAACGCAACGTCCCCACCCCCTCCACGGAGACCTCCAGCACGTCGGTGGGCCAAAGCGCCCAGGCAAGCAACAGGGCCCCCAACACGGCGAGCGCGTAGGGGGCCCAGCGCATGGAGAAGGATTACTTCGCGGGCTTGAGGTGATCGGGCACGGTCAGGCCGATCTCCTCGAAGTACTTGATGGCGCCCGGGTGCAGCGGGATGAGCGTAGCCTTGAGGACGTACTCGGGGCTGATCGTCTTACCCGCGGGGTGGATCTGCCCCAGCTCGTCCACGTGCTCGAAGAGCGCCTTGGTGAGCTGGTAGACGAGCTCGGTGTCGTCGTTGGCGTTCACGAAGAGAACGTTGGGCGTACCCACGGTGAGGCAGTCGTAGTCGACGCCCTTGTAGGTGCCGGCGGGGATGGTGAAGGGCTTGTAGTAGGGGTTCTCCGCCGAGACCTTGGCCTGCTCCTCGGGGGTCATGCAGATGAGGACCATCTGGCGGGTGGTCGAGAGGTCGACCAGCGAACCGGGGCCGAGGCCCACGGACCAGGAGCCCACGTCGATGGTGCCGTCCTTGAGCGCGGAGACCTGCTCGGCGAAGGAGAGGCGGAACTCCTTGAAGTCCTTGCCGGGGACGTAGCCCAGGGTCTTGAGGATGGCCTGGGTCATCACCGCCGTGCCCGAGCCGGGAGCACCGGTGGAGACGCGCTTGCCCTTGATGTCGGGGATAGCCTTGATGCCGGTCTCGGCCACGGTCACGAACTGCCAGGCGTTGGGGTACATCGCGCCGATGGCCAGGATAGGCTGGGGCTTGCCCTTGAACTTACCCTCGCCCTTGTAGGCCTGCACCACCACGCCGCTGGTGCCGAGCGCGGCCTGGGCCTCGCCGCTTGCCACCAGACGCACGTTCTCGACCGAGGCGCCGGTCACCTCGGCGCTGGCCTCGACGCCGGGCACGTAGTCGGTCCAGATCTGGGCGATGCCGCCGCCCAGCGGGTAGTAGACGCCGCCGGTGCCGCCGGTCGCCAGCGAGATGCGGGTGACCTGGGCGAAGGCCATACCTAGGGCCAGCAGGCCCGCCAATACGAGAAGTCCACGCTTTAGCTTCATATCCACCTCCGGGTAAACTTTGTCCGCTTTCATCCTAAGCATCTTTATGCGAGTTGTCAAAAATCCGTCCATCGCACGCACCCGCCAGGGCCGTCCCTTGCCTCGAGACACGGCCCTCCGTATGCTTGGGGCTAGAAAGTGAGGTAGACGATGCTCGACTACTACCTGGCCCAGGAGCTGTTCACCCCCGAAGAGCGGCAAGTTCAAGCGGCGGCGCGAAAGTTTATGGAAGCCGAGGTCATGCCCCACATCCGCGAGTGGTGGGAGGAAGGGGTCTTCCCCAAACACCTCATCCGCACCTTCGGCGAGATGGGCTTCTTAGGCTCCAACCTGCCCGAGGAGTACGGGGCGGCCGGCGTCTCGAACAACGCCTACGGCCTGATCATGTACGAGCTCGAGCGCGTCGACTCCGGCCTGCGCAGCTTCGCCAGTGTCCAGGGGGCGCTGGTGATGTACCCCATCTACGCCTACGGCTCCGAGGAACAGAAGCGGGAATACCTGCCCAAGCTGGCCGCGGGCGAGATCGTCGGCGCCTTCGGCCTCACCGAGCCCGACGGCGGCTCCGACCCCGGCGGCAACATGAAGACCAAGGCCGTAAAAGATGGCGACTACTACGTCCTGAGCGGCACCAAGATGTGGATCACCAACGGCTCCATCGCCCAGATCGCCATCGTCTGGGCCAAGGACGAGGAGGGCAAGATCCTGGGCTTCATCGTCCCCACCGACACCCCGGGCTTCTCGGCACCGGAGATCCACCACAAGATGAGCCTGCGCGCCAGCGTGACCAGCGAGCTGGTGCTCGAGGACGTGCGCGTGCACAAGGACCAGCTGCTCCCGGGGTCGGGCAGCCTCAAGGCACCGCTCTCCTGCCTCACCCAGGCCCGCTACGGCATCGCCTGGGGGGCGCTGGGGGCGCTCGAGGCGGTCTACACCGAGGCGCTCGAGTTCTCGAAGAGCCGCATCACCTTCGGCCGCCCCATCGCCGCCCGCCAGCTCATTCAGGACAAGCTCGTCTACATGCTCACCGAGCACACCAAGGGGCTGCTGCTCGCCTGGAAGCTGGGCAAGATGAAGGACGAGGGCACCCTTAAACACACCCACGTCTCCCTGGCCAAACGCAACAACGTGCGCGCGGCCCTGCAAAGCGCCCGTCTGGCCCGCGAGATCCTGGGTGCCAACGGCATCACCACCGAGTACCACGCCATCCGCCACATGCTCAACCTGGAAACCGTGGACACCTACGAGGGCACCCACGACATCCACACCCTCATCCTCGGCCGCGACATCACCGAGGAAAACGCCCTCACCTAGAACCTAAGGGCATAAGCGAGGAGGCGCGGCCCGGCCGCGCCTCCTTTTGGTTTCGCAAACCTACCTGATGATTGCGCTGGCCGCGGTGAAGAGGCCGTATCCCAGCCCCGGCAGCACGCCCAATAGCACCACCAGCACCGTCGCCAGCGCGATCCCCACCGGCGCCGAGCCGGAGAGGGCCACCGGCTCAGCCTTCTCGGCCTTGCTGAAGAGAGCCGCGCCCAAGAGCCGCAAGTAGTAGTACGCGGCAATCGCCGCGGCGAAGAGCGCCAGCGCCACGATCAGGTACTGGCCGCCCCGGGCCGCTTCCAGAAAGACCATGTACTTGCCCCAGAAACCCACCAGCGGGGGCAGCCCCGCGAGCGAGAGCAGGGCCACGGTCCAGCCCAGGCCCAAGAGCGGCGAGCGGCCCCACAACCCCGCGAGCGAACGCAAGGGAACGCCCTCGCCCTCGTCCAGCTGGGCCAGCACCGCAAAGGCGAGGCCGGTCGAGAGCGCGTAGGCCAGCAGGTAGTAGCCCAGCGCCGGCGCCGGGTTGGGGCCGAAGAGGGCCACCGCAATGTAACCGGCGTGCGCCACCGAGGAGTAGGCCAGCATCCGCTTGGCCTCACCCTGCACCATCGCCACCAGGTTGCCCCAGAAGACGGTGAGCAGCACCAGCGCCGCCAGCGCGTAGAAGGCCGGGCCGCCCAGGCCCACCGAGACCACCACCCGCGCGAAGGCGGCGAAGGCGGCCGCCTTGACCGCGGTGGCCATGAAGAGGGTCACCGGGCTGGGGCTGCCCTGGTAGACGTCAGGCGTCCACCAGTGGAAGGGCACGAGCGCGGCCTTGAAGGCCAGACCCGCCATCAGCATCATCACCGCCGCGGCCCAGACCAGGCCCGAGCCCTGGGCGCCCAGCACGAAGCCGCCGGTAGCGCCAAAGTAGAGCGCGATGCCGTAGAGGAAGAAAGCCGCGGCCACTGCCCCCAGCAGGAAGTACTTGAGGCTGGCCTCGAAGCCGCGCTCGCTGCGGCGGCTCGCCGCCAGCGCGTAGAGCGGGATCGAGAGAATCTCGAGCCCCACGATCATCACGCCCAGATGCGGCGTCGAGGCCATGACATGCCCGCCCAGCACCGCGAAGGCCACCAGCGGGTAGTACTCGAAGGCCGGCCAGCCCAGGCGCTTGTGGTAGTCGCAGTCGGCGAGGAGGGCGATCATCGCCCCCACGACCATCACCAGCGTGATCCCCTGGGCAAAGGCGTCGAAGGTGTACATCCCGCCGTAGGCGACCACGGTTTCGCCCCAGCCGAAGGCCAGGCTCACCAGCGTCGCCGCCATGCCCACCAGGGTGAGCGCCTTAATCGTTCGCGGCGGGGCGAAGAAGCCGGAGAAGGTCGTCACCAGCGCGGTGAGGAAAAGAATCCAGAGCGTGGTCACCGTCCACCTCCCAGTACGGCCGCGAGCGCTTCAGCCGCGGGCAGGATCGCCGAGGTGAAGAGCTTGGGGTAGACGCCCATGAAGACGATCACGAGTGTGGCCAGCGTCCCCCACTGCCACTCCACCGCGTCGAGGTCCGCCGCCGGTCGTTCGGGGGCGTTGTGGAAGACCTGCTGGTAGGCGTTGAGCGCGTAGGCCGCGGCCGCGATCACGGCCAGGAAGCCCACGAAGGTCCAGGACGGGCTGGCCTGCCACGCGCCCAGCAGGTTCATGAACTCGCCCGGGAAGCCGGAGAGGCCGGGCAGCCCCACCATCGCCAGCACCAAGATGAGCCCGAGCGCGGCAAGCGCGGGCGCCGACTTGGCGAGCCCCGAGGTGGGGCGCAGGTCCATCGTGCCGAAGCGGCGGTAGAGGCCACCGGCGAAGAGGAAGAGCCCGCCGGTGTAGACCGCCGAGGCCGCGAGCAGGAAGATGGCGCCCACCGCGCCCTCGGGCGTGCCGCTAAAGAGGCCGAGCGCCCCGATACCCATGTGCGAGAGCGCACCGTAGGCGAGCAGGCGCTTCCAGTCGGTCTGGGCGTAGGCGATCCAGGCCGCACCCACCGCGGTCAGTGCCGCCAGCGCCAGCAGGTAGGGCTGGAAGAGGGCGAAGGCCTCAGGAAAGAGCGGCAGCGTCCAGCGGAAGAAGCCGAAGAGGCCCACCTTGTAGAGCGTGCCCATTACGTCGGCCAGCCCCGAGGGGTGGTTCTCGGCATGAAAGTCGGGCAGCCAGACGTGTAGCGGGAAGAGCGGGGTCTTGACCATGAAGGCGAGCAAGAAGGCCACGAAGGCCCAAACGCCGACGGAGCCGCCCAGCGGGTGCGCCAGCAGGTCGCCCAGGAGGAAGCTGGGCGCGCCGCCCAGGTAGCGCACCGCCAGGATACCCGCGAGCATCAGCAGGCTGCCCACCAGGGTGAAGATCGCGAACTTGATGAGCGCGCGCACGCGCCCCGCACCACCGAAGAGACCCAGCATCAGCAGGCTGGGAATCAGGGTGGCCTCGAAGAAGACGTAGAAGAGGACCAGGTCCTGCGCCGCCAGCAGGCCGAGCAGCCCCGTTTCCATCATCAGCGCCAGACCCACCATCGCCGGGGGGACGTCGTGCGCGGCCAGAAGGGCGATGAAGGTCGTCACCACGACCGCGAGCATCAGCACCGCGCCCACGCCGTCCCAGCCAACCGCGTAGTAGACGCCGGCCTCGGCCAGGAGGGGCGTGTGGAAAGCGTAGTCGGTGCCACCCAGGAACCCGCCAAAGCTGGCGACGCCCAAGAGCAGAGTCAAGAACGACCCCACGAGGCCCAAAGCGCGCGCCGAAGAGGGGTTGAGCAGCGCGAGCACGCCGAAGATCAGGGGTAGGAAGATGAGCGCGTGAATCACCGGAGCACCCCCCAAACGAGCATCGCGACCAGGCCAAAGACCATCAGCGCCCCGTAGGCGCGAACGTAGCCGGTCTGCACCCTGGTCAGCCGCTCACCGAGCCAACCGCTCACCCCCGCGACGTAGACGTAGAAGGTATCGAGGGCGCCGTCGAGCAGGCTCCAGATGTAGGCCAGCTCCTTGAGCGGCGTCACGATCACCGCGTTGTAGGCCAGGTCCACGTAGAAGGCGTTTTCCGACCAAGTCTGGAAGGTGAGGTACCACTTCGGCAGCGCCCAGCGGGTGAAGGCCAGGTACCCCAGGTAGAGCCCGGCGAGCGCCACCACCGCGGAGAGGGTGATGAGCCCCCACTCGAGCCCCAGGCTCATGTGGTGGACCTCCACGTGCGCCAGCGCCGGCGCCAGGTAGGGCTCGATCAGGTTCCAGAAGGGCTTGGGCAGCGCCAAGAAGCCCGCGAAGACCGCGCCCAGCGCCAGAATGTCGTTGGGAATGGTCATCACCGGCGGAGCCTCGTGCGGGTGGGCGTCGCCCTTGTACTCGCCCAGGAAGACGAGCGCGTACCACCGCATGGCGTAGATCGCGGTCAGGAAGGCCACCGAAAGCCCGGCGATGTAGAAGCCCGTGCCCCCGAAGGGGTAGTTGAGGGTCGCGGTGATGATCGCGTCCTTCGACCAGAAGCCCGCGAGCAGCGGGAAACCGGCGAGCGAGAGCGCACCCGCGAGGCCGTGCAGATGGGTGCGGGGCAGGTACTTCTTGAGCCCGCCCATCTTGCGCACGTCCTGCTCGCCCCCGAGGGCGTGGATGACCGAGCCCGAGGCCAGGAAGAGCAGCGCCTTGTAGAAGGCGTGGGTCATCACATGGAAGAGCGCGATCCAGTACGCGCCCACCCCCACAGCCATGAACATGTAGCCCAGCTGGCTGATCGTGGAGTAGGCGACGATCTTCTTGATGTCCCACTGCCCCAGGGCGCTGAGCGCGCCGTAGGCGGCGGTAAGGATGCCGATGACGGCGATAAAGTAGGAGACGTCCTGCAGGTTGACGTAGAGGAAGGAGCTGCGGGCGATCAGGTAGACGCCGGCGGTCACCATCGTCGCCGCGTGGATGAGGGCGCTGACCGGCGTCGGGCCCGCCATGGCGTCGGGCAACCACACCATCAGGGGCACCTGGGCGCTCTTGCCCACCGCCCCCACGAAGAGGAGGAAGCCCGCGAGCCCCAGACTCAGCGGCAGTACGTGGCTGGCCTCGAGCGCCTCACGCAGCTCGGCGATCGAGAGCGTGCCGAAGAGGCTGTAGAGCAGGGCCATGCCCAGCAAGAAGCCCAGATCGCCGATGCGGTTGACGATGAAGGCCTTGCGGGCGCTGTCGGCGTTCTTCTTTTCGGTGTACCAGAAACCGATCAGCAGGAAGCTCGCCAGACCCACGCCTTCCCAGCCGATGAACATCACCGGGTAGCTGCCGGCGAGGACGAGGGTCATCATCATGGCGATGAAGAGGTTGAGGTAAGCGAAGAAGCGGCTGAACCCCTCGTCGCCGTGCATGTAGCCGATGGCGTAGACGTGGATGAGGAAGCCGATGCCGGTCACCACCAGGCCCATGTAGCTCGAAAGCGGGTCGAGCACCAGGCTGAAGGGAATCCCCGGCAACCAGTCCTTAATCTCCCAGGCAGCGCCGCCCCCCAAGGAGAGCGCGACCACCAGCAAGAAGCTGGCGCCGGTCAGCGCCGAGGCGATGATGCCGGGCAGGGGTTCGCGCAGGTGCTTGCCCGCGAGCCCGAGGTAGACGAAGCCGGCGAGCGGGAGCAGAATGATCAAGAGCAGCAGCATGTTCACCCCCTAAGCTCCGCGAGGTCGTCCACCGAGGTGGAGCTGCGCGCGCGGAAGACCGCGACGATGATCCCGAGCCCCACGGCCACCTCGGCGGCGGCCAGAGCGATGACCACCAGCGCCATCGCCTGGCCCTCGAGGTTACCCGAACCCCGGGCGAAGGCGACCAGCGCCAGGTTGGCCGCGTTGAGCATGAGCTCGATGGACATGAAGATGAGGATCGCCGTCCTGCGCGAAAGCACGCCGTAGAGGCCGATCGCGAACAGGAGGGCGGAGAGCAGCAGGTAGTAACTCACTTGCCCACCTCCTCCAGCTCACGGTCGCGCTCGGACACCTGCGGCTTGACGCGCGCCTTGCGCGTCTGGGGCTGCACCAGCACCACGGCCGACACGGTGGCCACGAACAGCAGCACCGCGATGAGCAGGACGATATATAGCCAGAGACCGTAGAGCAGCTTACCGAGCGGCCCAGGCAGGCCCCCGGCGAGCTTGACGTCGGCCAGCGGGTTCACCGGCCCCACGCCCGAGAAGGCGTAGGCCAGGGCCAGGAAGAAGACCGCCGCCAACGCCGCGCCCACCGGACGCATCCAGCGCAGCCGGTCCACGCCCACGTCGGCCTTGGCGTCGTAGAGCAGCATGATCACGAAGAGAAAGAGCACCATGACGGCGCCGGCGTAGACGATGATCTGGATCCAGCCAAGGAACTGCGCCTCAAGCGCAAAGTAGACCATCGCCAGCACCAGGAAGTTGCCCACGAGCGCCAGGCCGGCGTGCACCGCGTTCTTCAGGGTGACCGCCGCGAGCGCGCTGGCCACCAGCAGCACCCCGGCGATGAGATCGAACGCACTCACTCGTACTTCACCCCCTCCAGCTCGGGCCGCACGTACGGCACCTCGAAGCCGAGCTTCACCTTCTTGCCGGTGCGGGCGGCCTCGCGGCGCTGCGGCTTGGAACCGACCGTGTCCACCAGCAGGTCCTCCTTGGTGTAGACGAAGTCGGAGTAGACGTAGTCGGCCAGCTCGAACTCGTTGCCGAGCACGATCGCCCCTGTCGGGCAGGCCTCTTCACAGAGGCCGCAGAAGATGCAGCGCAGCATGTTGATCTCGTAGACCTTGGCGTAGCGCTCACCCGCCGAGACCGGGTTTTCCGGATCGTTCTCGGCCGGCTCGACGTAGATGGCGTAGGCCGGACAGGCCGCCGCGCAGAGGCTGCAACCGATGCACTTCTCCAGGCCGTCCGGGTGCCGGGTGAGCACGTGGCGGCCATGGAAGCGCGGCTTGATGGGGACCGGCGCGCTGGGATAGGGGATCGTCACCGGCTTGGAGAACAGGTGTTTGAGGGTGATCCCCATCGCCTTGGCAAGGGCGAACACGCTCATACGGCACCTCCTTTGCTGGCCACCCAGTAGGCGGTAGCCAGGAACCAGGCCAGCGCCACCGGGAAGAGCACCCCCCAGGCAAAGCGGATCATCACGTCGTACCGGGTGCGGAACCAGCTGGCCCAGATCCACATCACCAGGAAGACGAAGACCGCCCACTTGATGAAGAGCCAGAGGATGGGAATGTCGGGCAGGCCGAAGGGGGCGTGCCAGCCGCCCAGGAAGAGGGTGGGGATGAGGGCGGCGGCGGTGATCCAGTGGAGCAACTCGGCCATGTAGAAGGCCACGAACTTCATGCTGTTGTACTCGGTGGAGAAGCCGCCCACCAGCTCCTGCTCTGCCTCGACGAAGTCGAAGGGCGTGCGTCCCATCTCGGCCAGGGCGGCGATGAGGTAGACCACGAAGGCCGGGAACTGCCAGAGGATGAGCCAGCCGTGCTCGCCCTGCCACTCGACGATGTCGCGCAGGCTCAGCGAGCCCACGAGCAGCACTGGCCCCAGCAGGGCAATGCCGAGGGCGAGCTCGTAACCCACCAGCCCCGCGGCGCTGCGCAGGCCGCCCAGGAGGCTGTACTTCGAACCCGAAGCCCAGCCCGAGAGGAAGATGCCGTAGACGGCCAGCTCGGCCACCGCGAAGATGTAGAGCACGCCGAGGTTGAGGTCGGCCACCCAGGGGTCGAGCCCGAAGAGGCTGCCCTCGGGACCCAGCGGGATCACCGCGAAGGCGGCGAGCGCGAAGGTGAAGGAGATTACCGGGGCCAGCCAGTAGACGAACTTGTCGGCCTTGGAAACGGAGATGTCCTCCTTGAAGATCGCCTTCACCGCGTCGGCGATGGGCTGGAGGAGGCCCAGCGGACCCACCCGGTTGGGGCCGAGGCGGATCTGGAAGCGGGCCAGCACCCGCCGCATCGCCCAGGTCAGGTAGGCGAAGGCGAAGAGGAGCATCAGGATGAGCACCAAGCCCTTGAGGGCCGTGATCAGGTAGGTCACGAAGCCTCACCTCCCCTCGGAACGAGGGCCTTGAAGGGCATTCGGCCCGCCGGCACCCCCGCGGGGAGGTAGAACCAGCCCTTGGGCAGCGCCGCGTCGAAGACGACCCGGACGCGCTGGGGCCCTTCGGGGGTCTCGACCTCGAGCGTCGCCCCCTCGTCGAGCCCTTCGGCCAGGGCCGTCTCCGGATGGGTGGCCAGCTCGAGCACCCCCAGGGCGCGCTGTACCGTGGGCCCGCGGCGGTGCCGCGCCTTCCACATGCTGGGCCGCAGGTAGAGGTTGCCTTCCATGGGCATCGGCCGCGGCGCGTGGCTCACGCGCGGACGCCAGAGCGTGCCGTAGGCGTCGAGCCGGTTGAGGTCGATCTTGTAGCGCTCGGCGAAACGCTGCTGCGCCTGCCGCACGAAGCGGATCGCGGGGTTGAGCCCCAGGGCGGTGCCGAAGAGGTGCAGCGCCTGCACCAGACCCTCGGCCTCACCCGCCTCCACGTGCGCGGGCTGGAGCGCCAGCAGCCGGTTTTCGGCGCTCAGGAAGGTACCCCGCTTCTCGTAGGCGGTCTTCGCCGGCAGCACCACGTCGGCGTAGCGGGCCACCATCGGGCTCAGGTGGGTGGCGTGGAAGACGCGGAACTCGGTACCCTCCAGAATCTTCATCGGGGCGCTCTCCGCAGCGATGAAGACCGCGCGCGGCCCTTTGCGGTCGCCCGTGGGCCATACGCCCATCGCCTCCAGCCCGCGGGCGTTGGCCGCCGGCGTCATCACCAGCACGCCCGCGCCCTGCGACTTGGCCAGCCTTTCGGCCAGCTGCGCCGCCTGCACGTCGCCGAGCACCTCGGCGCCGATGAGGAATACGCGCTTCTCGGCCTTCTGCCAGCGCTCGGCCGCCCGCTTGATGGCGACGGGGTCCACGCCCGGGACCTCGGTGGGCTCGCGCCCCGCCAGCGCCGCTTCGAAGGCGGCGAAGAAGGCGGCCGCGTGCCCGGGCTCGAAGACCCCGCTGGCCTCGGCCCACTCCATCACGCGGGTGGTGTGCGGAGCGAAGGCGCCCAGCAGGCTCCGGTCGGGCGGGGTGTGCTCGCGGATCGAGAGGTCGGCGATGGGGGTGCCGTGGTTCAGGCGCGGCGGCATCTTGACGCCGCGCAAGCGCTTGTGGATCCAGACGTGGGCGATCGGCAGCTCCTCGGTGGGGTCGCCCACGGCCAGGATGTAGTCGGCCTCCAGCAGGTCGGCGAAGGTTGCCGCCGGGTAGTTCGAGGCCGGCACCCCGGTGCGCCCCTCGAAGTCGAGGAAGTCGCTGCCTAGGACCTTGGAAAGCTCGGCCGCTGCCATACCCTCCTCGATCGTGGCGTCGCCGGGAAGCACGATGCCCACGCGCTTCTTGTCCACGCCCTCGAGCCCCTGACGCATCGCCGCCAGCGCTTCTTCCCAGGTCGCGGGCTCGAGCGAACCGCCCTTGCGCACCATGGGCTGGGTGAGGCGGTCCTCGTTCACCCACTCGTGGCCGAAGCGGGCCGCGTCGGAGATCCATAGGTCGTTGACCTCGGGGTTCTCGCGCGTGCGGATGCGCTCGAGGCGACCGCTGCGGGCGTCGATCCAGATGTTCTGGCCGCTGGCGTCCGAGGGGTCGACGCTGGCCGTCTGCTCGAACTCCCAGTTGCGCCCGCGGAAGCGCGCCACCCGGTCGAGCAGCGCACCCACCGGACAGATGTCGGTGATGTTGCCCGAGAAGCCCGAGGGCAAGCCCTCGTCGGCGGTGCCGATGAAGGTGTGCACCCCGCGCTCGATGAAGTCGAGCACTTGATCCCCGGGAATCTCCTCGAAGTAGCGCACGCAGCGCTTGCAGTGAATGCAGCGCTCGCGGTCGAGGATGATGAACTCGCTAAGCGGGTGGTGCTTGTCGACGTGGCGCTTGGTGAAGGCGTAGCGGGTGTAGACCGGCTCGCCGTCGGGGCGGGTGTAGAACTTGCGGTCAAGCCCGTACTCATAGGCGCGGTCCTGCAGGTCGCAGGCCCCGCCCTTGTCGCAGGTGGGGCAGTCGAGCGGGTGGTTGGCGAGCGTCAGCTCCACCATCCCCGACTGGGCGTGCCGCACCTCGTCGGAGAGCGTGTCGATCACCATCCCGTCGCTCACGGCCAGCGTGCAGCTCGCCATAAGCTTGGGGAACCAGAAGATCTTGACCTCCCCCGACTCGTCGGTGATCCACTCGCCGTCCGGCCCCTTGCGCGGCGCACCGGCCTTGACCAAACACATCCGGCAGGAACCGGTGGGGCTCAGGTGGCGCTCGGCGCAGAAGAGGGGCACGTCGTAGCCGGCGTGGAAGATCGCGTCCATCGCTGAGGTGCCGGGGGGAACCTCGACGACGCGGTCGTTGACCTTGACTTTCGGCATCCTCACCTCCACCTCGGCCCGGACTTCACGGCGCAGGTGCCGTGCTCGATGTGATGCAGGAACTCGTCACGGAAGTGCCGCAGCGCGCCGCGAATGGGCCAGACGGCGGCGTCTGCCAGCGGACAGAAGCTGCGGCCCTCGATCTGGTCGAGCAGGTCCTCCATCGTCTTCAGGTCTTCGTGGGTCGCCTGACCGCGCTCGAACTTCTCGAAGAGCTGTGGCAACCAGCCGGAGACCCCTTCGCGGCAGGGCGTGCACTTACCGCAAGACTCGTGCCCGTAGAAGCGGATCAGGTTCCACACCGAGTCCACGATGCAGACCGACTCGGGGATGAGCACCACCCCGCCGGTGCCCAGCGCCGATTTGGCCGCCACCAGCGACTCGTAGTCCATCGGCAGGTCCAGGTACTCGTCGGTGAACGGCAGCATCGGCGTCGAGGAGCCGCCGGGGATGAAGGCCTTGATCGGCTCGGTGGGTCCGCCGGCCCAGTCGTAGATGAGCTCGCGGAAGGTGGTGCCCATGGGCAGCTCGTAGACGCCGGGGCGCTTGGCCGGCCCGGAGACCTGGAAGAGCTTCATGCCCTTCGAGCGCTCGGTGCCCATCTGAGCGAACCAGTCGGCACCGCGCTGCACGATGTGGACCACGCTCGCCAGCGACTCGACGTTGTTGATCGTCGTCGGCTTGCCGTAAAGGCCCGACTGCGCTGGGAAGGGCGGCTTCATCCGCGGGTTGGCGCGCAGGCCCTCGAGCGAGTTCATCAGCGCGGTCTCCTCGCCGCAGATGTAGGCGCCCGCGCCGCGGTGCACGTAGAGGTCGAAGTCGAACCCGGAGCCGAAGAGGTTCTTGCCCAGGTAACCGCGCTCATAGGCCTCGCCAATGGCCCCGACCAGCCGGTCGTAGGCCTTGCGGTACTCGCCACGAATGTAGATGTAGCCCTTGGTGGCGCGGATGGCAAACCCGCCGATGATCATGCCTTCGATCAGCTGGTGCGGGTCGTCCTCCATCAGGTAGCGGTCCTTGAAGGAGGCCGGCTCCGACTCGTCGGCGTTGCAGATCAGGTAGTGCTGCTGCCCGTCGTTGGGCATGAAACTCCACTTCACGCCCGTGGGAAAGCCGGCGCCGCCGCGCCCGCGTAGGCCGCTCTTCTTGACCTCCTCCACCACCTCCTCCGGCTGTTTGCCGGTGAGCACCGCGCGGGCCGTTTCGTAGCCCCCGTGGCTCAGGTAGTAGTCGAGGGTCCAGCTGTTCGGCTTGCCCACGTGGGCGTAGAGGGTGGGGCTGAAACGCGGGTCGTGACCGCTGGTGATCGGCCCTTCGCTCACGACGCACCCCCTTCCCCCTCGAGCTCGATCGTGGCCTTACCCATCTTTTCCTCGTCGGGCAGCGTCCGGCGCACCTCTTCGAGCGGCTTGTCCTGCTCGAGCCCCTCGAGCAAGGCCTCGAGCCGCGCCTTGGTCACCCGCTCGACGTAAGGCTCGTCGTTGATCTGAATCACCGGGCCGGTATGGCAGCTGCCCAGGCACTCCACCGCCTGGAGGCTGAAGCGGCCGTCCTCGGTCACCTCGCCCGGCAGGATGCCCAGCCGCTCGGTGAGGGTGTGCCACAGCTCGTCCGAGCCCGCCAGCTTGCAGCTGAGCGTCCGGCAGACCTGGATGTGGTACTTGCCGGTCGGCAGGCCCTGGTAGTAGCTATAAAAGCTCATCACCCCGGCCACCTCGGTGGCGGTGGTGCCCACCAGCTCGGCGATCTCCTTCATGCGCTCGAAGTCCACGTAGCCCTCGTCCTGCTGCACCCGCCGCAGGAGGGGCATGAGCGCGCTGCGGCGACGGTCCGCGGGGTACTGCGCGAAGACCTCCGCCAGCCATTCCTGCTTGTCGTCAAAGAAGCCCATGCATCACCTCCGCTAGCGGTCGATCCCCCCGAGCACGGGGTCGAGGGTGGCGAGAATTGCGATGAAGTCGGCGAACTGGTGCCCCCGGGTGGCGTAGTCGAGCGACTGGATGTTGACGAACTCGGGGGTGCGGATCTTCACCCGGTAGGGGCGGCTGCCGCCGTCGGAGACGATGTAGTACGACAGCTCGCCGCGGGCCGACTCGGTGGCCACGTAGGCCTCGCCCGCCGGCGGGTGGAAGCCCTCGGTAACGAGCTTGAAGTGGAAGATCAGGGCCTCCATGCTGTGGCCCAGCATGGCCCGCGGGGGCAGCGAGAAGTGGGGGTTGGGGTTGCGGATCGGCCCCGGCTCCAACCGCTCGACCGCCTGGCTGATGATGCGGTGCGACTGGCGCATCTCTTCCAGGCGGATGATCATGCGGTCGTAGACGTCGCCCCGCGTCCCCAGCGGCACGTCGAAGTCGTATTTATCGTAGCCGCCGTAGGGGTGCGCCTTGCGCACGTCGTAGCTGACGCCGCTGGCGCGCAGGCTGCCGCCGGTGAGGCCCAGGTTGATGGCCACCTCGGGCGGGATCACGCCGATGTCACGCGCGCGCGAGTTAAAGATGGGCGAGCCGTCGAACATCCCCTGGTAGTCGTCCACCTTGGCCAGGAAGCCCGAGAGGAACTTCTTGAGCTCGGGCACGAACTCCTCGGGCACGTCCTCCTTGAGGCCGCCCACGCGCAGGTAGTTGTGGTGGAAGCGCTGGCCGGTGACCCATTCGAAGAGGTCGAGGATGGCCTCGCGCTCGCGGAAGGCGTAGAAGTAGGGCGTCATCGCGCCCAGGTCGAGGAGGCCCGTGGCCACGAAGATGAGGTGGCTGGCGATGCGGCTGAGCTCGTTGAGGATGATGCGGATCGTCTCGGCCCGCTCCGGAACCTCCACCCCCATCAGCTTTTCCACCGTAAGCGCATAGGCGAAGTCGTGCGCGAAGGAGTGCACGTAGTCCATGCGCGGGGTGTAGGTGAAGTTTTGGGTGTAGGTGCGGTGCTCCATCGTCTTCTCGAAGCCGGAGTGCAGGTAGCCGATGTGGGGCATCAGCTTGACGATCTCCTCGCCGGCCATCGTCACCACGACGCGGAGCACGCCGTGGGTGGAGGGGTGCTGCGGGCCGACGTTGAGCACCATCAGCTCGCTGCGGAGCTCGCGCGGCTCCTCGGGCAGGGGTACGTCGATGTTCGGCTTCATACGTCCTCCCCATCGGCCGCGGCGGCCCGCTTCACGTCTTCATAAAACTCGGCGTAGCCCCGGCGCGCGCCACCGGTGCGCCCGGTGAGGCCGACGTCCTGCCCTGTGAGGCTGGCGCGGAACTGCGCCGGGTCGATGTAGCGGCCGTCGCGGAAGAGCGTCGGGGTCTCGCCCAGGGGATAGTCCTTGCGCAGGGGATGGCCCTCGAGGTCCTCGGGGGTGAGGATCTTGCGCAGGTCGGGGTGCCCTTCAAACTTGATGCCCAGCAGGTCGAAGATCTCGCGCTCGAAGAAGTTAGCGCTCTCGTAGAAGGGCACGGCCGAAGGCAGCACCGGGTCGCCCTCGCTCACCCAGACGCGGGCGAAGAAGCGCGAGCCGTCGCCGTCCTTCCACCCCTTGATCGAGACGAGTTCGTAGAGGACCGCGAAGCGCTCGGGACGCACCTCGGGGTAGGTGCTGTAGTCGATGCCGATGACGTTGGCCAGGTAGTTGAAACCGGCCTCCTGCATCGCCTCGAAGAATCCGGGCAGCTCACCTGCCGGCACGTCGATCCAGACGAGGTCCCTGGCCTCCTCCACGGTCCAGCCGCGCTCGGCGGCGTAGGCTTTGGCGGTATCCAGACGCATCGGCTACCCCCTCACCCAGGCCTCGACCGGCGGCAGCTTGCGCCCCGAGTCGTCGTAGGCCTGACCGCGAATCTTCTTCTGCAGCTGCATGACCGCGTAGATGAGCGCCTCGGGACGCGGCGGGCAGCCGGGAACGTAGACGTCCACCGGGACCACGCTCTCGACCGACTGGACGATGGCATAGTTGTTGAACATCCCGCCCGAGGCCGCGCAGGCGCCCATGGCGATGACCCACTTGGGATCGCCCATCTGGTCGTAGACGCGGCGCAGGATCGGCGCCATCTTCTTAGAGAGACGGCCCGCCACGATCATCACGTCGGCCTGGCGCGGGCTGGCGCGGAAGACCTCCGAGCCGAAGCGCGAGAGGTCGTTGCGGGCGTTGGAGCTCGCCATCATCTCGATGGCGCAGCAGGCCAGGCCGAAGGTGACCGGCCACAGCGAGTTGGAGCGCCCCCAGGCCACCAGCTTCTCAAGGGTGGTGAAGAGGATGCCCTCGCGCTCGAGCTCCTGCACGTCGCGCTCAAACATGTCCATTAATCCCACTTCATCACCCCCTTCTTCCACTCGTAGACGAAGCCCGCGAGCACCACCAGGGTGAAGGTGGTCACGGCCCAGAACCCGGCCATGCCCAGCGCGCCCGCGTTCACCGCGTAGGGCCAGAGGAAGGCCACCTCGACATCAAAGATGATGAAGAGCATGGCCACCACGTAAAAATGCACCGGTAGTCGGTGCACCTCCCCCGCCGGGTCGTTGCCCGACTCATAGGGCATCAGCTTGGTGGGGCTGGGCTTCTTGGGACCCAGCAACGCACCGAGCACCAGCATGGCGACGCCGATGCCGGCGGCGATGCCCAAGTAAATGAGGATGTTGATGTACTCCACCTGGTTCGACAACGTATCCCCTCCTTTGTGCCATCGTTCACTAGTGCGGGCATGGGTGTGAGTGAACGATGAAACCGCAGTCTTCATAAGTTTAACCCGGTCGCGTAGGGGGCAGGAGGCCCATACGTCCCGGTCCGCGAAGGCGCCCCTCAGCCTAAGAAAAAGGGGCCGACATGCGCCGGCCCGACCTCACATTTCGCCCCTAGCGGCCGTCACGCATGCCGCTGTCCTTGGTGGTGCGCCCGCTGGCATGTTGCACCTCGCCGGTCTGGGCCGCACCCATCCAGACGAGGGCCGTGCCCTGGTGGTCGAAGACGACCGGACGCACGCGCTGCTCCAGAACTTCCACCTTGGCCTTCTCGCGCGCCTTGGCGAGGGCCTCGTCCTCGCCCTCCGCCGCTACCAGGTAGACCGACTCCACGACCGGCCCCGCGTCGGAGGCCAGCACGTTAGTAACCAGAAAGAGCTTCATGCCCCGAGCATACCGCTCCGCGGCCGCCTCCGATCAAACCTCGCCACCGAGCGCCCGCACCGCCCGCAGCCAAGCGTCGCCCTCGGGCCCCATCGGCTCAGCCGCGTGGCGGTAGTCGTACTTGCGCTGGAACTCGGCCAGCTCGCGCAAGATCTCTTCGAGCCGGCCCCGCAGCAGCGCCGAGCGTTCTCCCGCCGGCAGGGCACGCAAGTGGCGGAGGCAGACGAAGCCCCGCCCCGCCTCGAGCGCCCTCTGCAGCTCGGCCACCGGCAGGGCCTGGAGGCTGGCCAGGTATCGGCGCTCGGCCTCAGCCTCGACCTCGCAGGCGGGGCAGCGCACTCGCTCGTGAGGATGCTCCAACTCGGCGGCAAGGAGGTCCTCGCTGAGGATGGCCAAGGGAAAGGCCGGGGCTTCGAGTTCACGCGCGTCGCGCCAGTGACGCGAACACAACCCGCCGCGACGGCGCCAGTCGGCGCGCACGGCCGGGTCGTTCACCCCGCCCTCGATCACGCCCGCAAGGTAAGCGCGGGCGGCCTCATGGGCCAGCTTGCAAATCGGGCAGCGTGACTCCGCCAGCGCTTCGAGAAGTTCGTACTCGCTCAGGTGCACGCCTCAGGTTACGTCCCCGTGCGGGGCGTCGAGGTAGAGCCAGAACTCCCGGTTCCCCTCCTTACCCGGCAGAGGGCTCTCGGCCTCGCCGCGCACCGCGAACCCGAGCGACCGCGCCACCGAGCGCACGCGCTCCACCGCGCGGCGGCGCAGCTCGGGGTCGCGCACCACCCCGGTGTGGGTTCCGGGCTCGAGCTCAAACTGGGGCTTGACCAGCACCAGCGCCCTTCCGCCGGGCCGCAGCCAGCGGCGCAGCCCCGGCAGGACGAGGGTGCTCGAGATGAAGGAGAGGTCCATCACCGCCCCGCCCACCAGCTCGGGCAGCGCCTCCAGGTGGCGGGCGTTGACCCCCTCGAGCACCACCACCCGCGGGTCCGCGCGCAAGCGCGGGTGCAGCTGGCCGTGGCCCACGTCCACGGCGTAGACCTTGCGGGCCCCGCGCTCGAGCAAGACCTGGGTGAAGCCGCCGGCGCCCGCGCCCACGTCGGCCCAGACCTCGCCTTCGGGCTCGATCCCAAAGGTCTCGAGCGCCCCCAGCAGCTTGTGCGCGGCGCGCCCCGCGTAGGGCTCGGGCCCCTCGACCTCCAGCCGGGCCTCAGGGCTCACCTTCTGGCTGGGCTTGGTCACCACCGCGCCGTCCACGCGCACGCGCCCGGCGCGAATGAGCTCCTGCGCCTTGGCGCGGCTCTCGGCCAGGCCGCGCCGGGCCAGCGCCAGGTCGAGCCGGGTCCGCTCAGCCATGCACCTCGCGGCCCCGGCCCGCCCCCGCGAGGCGCTCGAGCAGGACCTCGAGCGGCGCCTCCTCGGTGAGCGCCACCTCGTCCTCCACGACCCGCCACAGCCCGGTGCGCAAGCAGCCGCGCAGGCGTCTTCGCCCGCCAGGCAGGCGCAGCTCCACCGCCCCGAAGGGCAGTTCGAGGACGAGCCCCGGCTCGTAGCCGAGCGCCCGCCCCACCTTGCGCCGGACCTCCTGCAGTTGCGCTTCCCACAGGTCACCCGTCATGGCCAACCTCCACCTTCATTATCCCACCCGTGCGCGTCCCTGTCCCGTGGCGTATGCTACGGCCAAAGGGAGGAGCCATGAAACGAATCGGGTGGACGCTCCTGGTCTTGGGCACGCTGGCCCTAGCGCAGCCGGTGGCCCTGCAGCCGGTCGTCAGCCAGCTCGACAAACCGCTCTACCTCACCCAGGAACCCGGCGGGCCGCTGCTCGTCGTGACCCAACGGGGCCAGATCTTTTTCGTCGACACCAAGGGCCGGGCCCAGCCCTGGCTCGACCTCCGCAAAAAGGTAAGCTGCTGTGGCGAGCGCGGGCTGCTTGGCCTCGCCTTCCACCCCGACTACGCCAAGAACCACCGCCTCTTCGTCAACTACACCGACCGCAGGGGCCGCACCGTTGTCGAGGAGTACCGCAACAAGCAACCATACCGGGTGCTGCTCACCATCAAACAGCCCTACGCTAACCACAACGGCGGTCACCTCGCCTTCGGGCCCGACGGCTACCTTTACATCGGCACCGGCGACGGCGGCTCCGCCGGCGACCCCCAGCGCAACGCCCAGAACCCCGCAAGCCTGTTGGGCAAGATGCTGCGTATCGACGTGGACCACGGCGACCCTTACACCATCCCCGAGGACAACCCCTTCGTGGACAACCCCAAGTACCGCCCCGAGATCTGGGCGCTGGGCTTGCGCAACCCCTGGCGCTACAGCTTCGACCGCGCCACCGGCGACCTCTTCATCGCCGATGTGGGCCAGAACAAGTGGGAAGAGGTAGACTACGTCCCCGCGCCCATGGGCACGAACGGCGGGCGGAACTTTGGCTGGAACATCATGGAGGGCGACCACTGCTTCAAGCCCGCCAAGGGTTGTCGCCGCGCCGGGCTGGCGCCCCCCATCTTGGAATACGGGCACGACCAGGGCTGCTCGATTACCGGCGGCTACGTCTACCGCGGCCAGGCGATCCCCGAGCTGGTGGGGGCCTACCTCTACGGCGACTACTGCAGCGGCACGATCTGGACCGCCCGCTGGGAAAACGGGGCCTGGAAGAGCCAGGTGTTGCTGCGCACCAAGCTCAAGATCAGCAGTTTCGGCGAGGACGCCGCGGGCGAGCTCTACGTGGTGGACTACGGCGGCACGGTCTACCGACTCTCACCCGCCCGCTGAACCCAGTCGGGCCAGGCGCCGCCGGCCGCCTCCCAGCCCGCCACCATGTCGGACGGAACGGGCGCGGTGAAGCTGAGGATCTTGCCCGTGCGCGGGTGGGGCACCCGCAGCTCGTAGGCGTGCAACGCCAGGCGGCCAATGAAGGGCGAGGATTTGCCGTAGAGGGGGTCGGCCCAGATCGGGGTGTGCAGGTGCTTGAGGTGGACCCGGATCTGGTGGGTGCGGCCGGTGTGGGGGCGCGCCTCGACCAGCGCCCGCCCCTCCACCTCGCCCAGCACCTCGAAGTCGGTCTCGGCGTAGCGCGCCTTGATGCCGCCGGTGTGCATCTTGAAACGGTGCACCGGATGGCGGCCGATGGGCGCGATAACCGTAGTGCTCACCGGCACGCCTTCGGTGAGGGCGAGGTAGCGCTTGAAAACGAAGCGCTGCTTGAAGGCGTCGGCCAGCCGCCGGAGCGCCGCCTCGTGCCGCGCCGCCACGATGACGCCCGAGGTCTCCTTGTCGAGCCGGTGCACGATCCCGGGCCGCACCGGCTCGCCGCCCGCTTCGACCCAGCGACCCAGCAGGGCGTTCACCAGCGTGCCCCGGCTCACCCCCGGCGCGGGGTGGGTGATCATCCCGGCGGGCTTGTTGACCACGACCATGTCCTCGTCTTCGTAAAGGATCTCGAGCGGGAGCTCCTCGGGCTCCACACCGCTGTCGGGCTCGGGCGGCGGGGCGACCTCCACCCGTTCCCCTTGCAAGCGCCAGGCCGGCTTGGTCACCACCTGCCCCTCGACGCGCACGTGTCCTTCCGCGATCCAGACCTGGGCGCGCGAACGGCTCACGCCCAACACCCGCGCGAGCGCCTGGTCCAGGCGCTCGCCCTCGGCGTGGAAGGTGTGGGGTTCCTCGACCCTCATCCCTCCATCATAGCGCGCGCCCGTCCGGAGCCCGCGCGAGCGCCGGGTAGAATACGCCTATGCGCCACGTCATCTCCTTCACCAGCGACCCGGCGCTGAGCGACCCCGCCTTCTGGACGCGGCGATGGCGGGGGCGTTTTACAAGGCTGGACCCAAACCGCCTCAACCCCATCCTGGCCCGGCGCTCCGCGGCGCTGTGGAACCCGCTGGAGCTCGGCCCCGTGAAGGCCGAAACGCTACGGGCCTGGATCGAAGGCGCCCGCGTTCCCGACGCCTGGTGGGCCGCCTTCGACGGCCGCCCCGCCCCAGAGGCCGAACGCGCGGCGCTGCTTGCCGAGCGAGACCTCGAGGGGGTGCGCCCCTACGCGGGCGACCGCCCCGCGCTCGCCCTCAAACGCACCAACCTGCGGGCCCTGCCTACCGACCGCCGGGGGCACAAGCTGGCCGACGAAGAAGGCTTCGACCGGCTGCAACACACCGCCCTCGAACCCCTGACCCCGCTGGCGCTGCTGCATCCGAGTCGCGGCGGCGACTGGTGGTTCGTGCAGGCGCCCGACTACCGGGGCTGGGTACGCGCCAGCGACGTGGCCCTCTGCCCCGACCCCGCGACCATGCGCAACCTGCTGGAGTTTGACGGCCCCGTCCTCCTGGACCCCCGCGCCGAGCTGATAACGCCCCAGGGCTTTACCACGATACAGACGGGTACCCGCCTGCCCGGCCTGCGCGGGGCCATGCTGCCCTTCCCCGCCCGCGACCCCGAGGGGCGGGTGGTCTGGAGCAAGGCGCGCCTGACGGGCACGCCTCGGCTGGCGCGGGCCTACCCCGAGCTCGAGCCCCAGGCGCTCTTCGAGGTCGCCCTGGCGGCGCTGGGCGAGCCCTACGGCTGGGGCGACCTCACGCCCGAGGGGCCGGGCCGCGACTGCTCCCGCTTCATCCAGGACGTCTTCAAAGTGTTTGGCTTTCGCCTGCCCCGCGACGCCTCGCGGCAGTGCACCGCCACCCGGCCCGTCCTTCGCTTCGAAGAAGGCGAGCCCCACGAGGCGCGGGCCGCCCGGCTGGCCCGGCTCGCCTCCGGCCCCGCGCTGCTGTGCATGCCGGGGCACGTGATGCTCTACCTGGGCGAGGTGGAGGGCTGCCACCACGCCGTGCACGCCTTCTGGGCCTACAGGCGCCTCCAGGGCAGCGGCGCGGTCACGGTGCCGGTGCGCCGGGTCGTGGTCACCAGCCTCGACCTGGGGCGCGGCACCCCTGAGGGCTCACTCCTCGAACGCCTCACCTCGGTGAACCTGCTCGACGGCCCGGACGAGCCGGTAGAGGGCGGCGTGTCGGGGTAGGGGCCGGCCCAGCTCGCGCCCCCAGGCGAGCAGCACGCCGGTGATCTCCTCGATCTCGGTGGGGCGGCCCGCCCGCACGTCGGCGAGCATGCTGCTCGCGTTGCTGGCGGTGTGTACCAGCACCTCGCGCAGGCGCGCCAGCAGGGCCTCTTCGTCGAGCTCGAGCCCCCGCGCCGCCAGCACCGGGTGCATCTCCGCCGCCAACCCGCGCGCCACCTCCCACAGCTCGGGCTCCAACAGCGCCCCGTTGGGCCGGTCGAGCACCGCGGTGAGCGGGTTGATCACCAGGTTGATCGCCAGCTTCTCCAGCCGCCGCTGCGCCACCTCCGCGCCCGCCTCGGCCGGCAGCCCCACGGCGGAGAGCGCCTCGGCCAGTGAGCGGGCACGCTCGGGAAGCCAGGTGCGCCCGGGCGAGACCCAGATGGTGCGCTCGCCATCGCGCTTCGCTGCGGCGGTGGTTGCGCCCTGGTCGGCCCACACCCCCTCCCCCACAGCGCGCCGCAGGCGCTCGCGCACCCAGCCGTTTTGCAGGCTCACCACGCCCTCCCGGGCCGCGCGTCCCGCCACCCGGGCGGCCGCCTCAGTGTCCGGCCCCTTCACCAGCACGATCGCCCAGCGCGCAGGTGGCACCGCCTCCGGCCCGAAGGCGGGGAGGAAGACGCGCCCCTCGCGCCCGCCCGGCCCGGCCAGGAGCAAGCCCCGCTCGAGCTCGCGCGCGCGCTCGTCGCTGCGGGCGACGAGCGCCACCCGCATCCGACTCGCCAGCCGCGCGGCGAAGACCTGCCCCAGCGCGCCCGGCCCTACGACCACGACGTCGAACTCAGGCCTCACCCTTGCCGTAGAGTCCCTCCAGGGCCTCTTCGTCCATCTCGTAGGCGTGGCCGAGCTCGGGGAAGGCCCCCGCCCGCACGTCGGCAGCGTAGGCCTCGATCGCCTCGCGGATCAGGACCCCGCCCTCGAGGTAGCGGCGCACGAACTTGGGCTTGAAGCGGTCGAAAACTCCGACCAGGTCGTGGAAGACGAGCACCTGACCGTCGGTGTCCGCCCCCGCGCCGATGCCGATGGTGGGCACGCCCAGCTGCTCGGTCACCAGCGCCGCGAGCTGGCGCGGCACCATCTCGAGCACCACCCCCCACGCGCCCGCGTCCTCGAGCGCCAGCGCGTCCTCAAGCAGCTTCTTGGCGGCCGCGGGGCTGCGCCCCTGCACCTTGTAGCCGCCCAGGCTGCTCGCGGTCTGGGGCGTGAGTCCCACGTGCCCCAGCACCGGCACCCCGGCCTCGACCAGCGCGCGCACCACCGCGAGCTTGGGCCCTTCGAGCTTGACCGAGTCGGCCCCGCCCTCCTTGATGAGGCGCTCGGCCGCGGCCAGCGCCCGCTCGGGGGTGGCGTCGGCAAGGTAGGGCAGGTCGGCGACCAGGTGCACATCGGGCGCGCCCCGGCGCGCGGCCTTGGTGTGGTGCAGTATCTCCTCCAGGGTCACGGGCACGGTGCTGTCGTAACCCAGCACCACCATGCCCAGCGAGTCGCCCACCAGCAGCACGTCCACCCCGGCCTCGGCCGCCAGCTTGGCGGTGGGGTAGTCGTAGGCGGTGAGCATCACCAGCGAACCCGGCCCCTTCCGTTGCTTGAGTTCCGCTATCGTTAGCTTGGCCACGCCCGCATTCTAATCGCCCGCGAGCTCTCGTAAACGCCGGGCAAAGCTTTCGCGTTCCCGGTCGAAGGGCCCGTCCGGAACGAAGGGTCCGCGGTAAAGACGTCGCAGCAGCTCACTCTGCAACCGGTCAGGGCCCGGGAAAATAGCAAGCGCTTCGAATACCGCCGCATCCCACCAAACGCCCGGAAGAGGTGTAGAGCGATACCCCAACTCGGTCGACAAAACCCAGTCCTCGCCCAGGCGTGATCTGAGGTGGTGCACTGAAAGCTGCAACCGTTTCTTGGGGTGCTTGACGTCACCAAAGAGGCTCAGCACGTCCTCTTCGGGTCGAAGCCACAGCCACAGTAGCAACCATCCGTCCTTGCTCGTCGGCAAGTCCACCTTCTCGTCTTTGTATATTTTTATTCCGGCAAACGAGTAGACCCGCCAGCAACCATAACCAAAAGTGAGCTTCTCCAGTAGAACCCGGGCCGGCCCCCCTTCCGCCCCTGCAGCAAGCCAAACGGGCATCAACCGCCGGTCCAGGGCCACGGTATAGACGTCCTCGCGCAAAACCCACTCCGCCACCTCCTGGGCCTCAGCAGGAGCGAGGTCGCCCAGCGCCACGCGACGCGCCCGGGCAAGCAGGCGGTGGTATTCGCCCCCAGCCTCTGCGGCGGCGTCCTCGGCTCGGCCCAGCCAGCGGGAAGCCTCTTGCGGCTCCAGCTCGGCGCGCTCGAGCCAAATCAGAGCTAGTTCTAAAGGGCTAGCCCCACCTTTTAGCTGTCGCTCGGCCTTTTCCAAGGCGTCCAGGGCGGTCGCCCGGGCCCCACGCTTGCGGGCCAGCGCTGCCTGACCGAGCAACATCAGCCCCAAGCCATAGCGATCTTCAACCGGCTTGAGGACGCTTTCGGCCATGCGGTAGAACTCTTCCGCTTCCGCCAGCCAATCGGCCTCCAAATAGAGGTCGCCCAGGTTGAGGGCGGCATAGCCGATGGCGCGATACTCACCGCTTTCCCGCGCAAGCGCCAGCGCCCGCTCCAGCGCCCCCCGGGCCTCCTGCCAGCAACCTAGCAACCGCAGGGCCTCCCCCATTGAAAGCAGGGTGTTCGAGCGGGTTAGAGGCGGCGCCCCCACTTTGAGCTCCAGGGCCTCCCGATAACTCGCAAGCGCGTCGCGGAGGCGTCCCGAGTGATGCAGGGCAATACCAAGGTTATGCCGCATCTTGGACAGCATCTCAACATCGCCGGCCGCCTGAGCCAGGCCGGTAGCCCCCTCGAGCACCTTCGCCGCCCGCTCAAACTCCCCCATACGGATCAGGGCCGCCCCCAAGCCGGCCATGACCTGGTAGCGGAACCCCTCGTCAGCGCGCTCGAGGCTACGCTCCAGAGCCTCGGCCGCCTCCCGGTAACGCCCCATGTGGATCAAAACCGTGCCCATGGCGTTTAAAGCCCGCGCCTTGGTGTCGCCCCCCTGCCGCACCGCCCATTCGGCCAGGGACAGCGCCTCGCGCAGCCTACCCCGGCCCCTCTCCGCCCTCACCACAGAAAGGGCGGCCGCGGCCGTTCGCTGCTTTGGCGGCAGCGCTTCCCAGTAAGCAACCACCTTCTCGTGTTCACCTTTGGCGAGCAAGCTCTCGGCCATCAGCGGAAAAACCTCGGCCGCCGCGGGATCGCCGTAGCGCAGATAAACCTGGAAAGCCGCCTCTGGGTCCAGATCCAAGGAGCGGCGCAAAACGGGCTCCAGCTCCTCCAGCCCCGGCCTGCCCCGGGTCTCCAGCAAAAAGCGGCCCAGCGCCCGCCGCGGCCTCAGGCGCCCAGCGTCGGCGTATACCCAGCCACCGCGAACCAGGCGGCCGACCACCTCTTCCCAACCCGCCCCACGCCAGGCAGCTTCGGGCAGGGGCTGGGTAAGAAGGTGCAACAGCTTCAGCGCATCGTCGTCCAGCTCGCCCAGGATAATCTCCACGTACCCGCGCAGCGGCTCCCGCACCGGATGGCAAACTCCACTCTCCAAGCCCCGCCTCACCAGCAGCGGCCAGCCTCCCAGGTTTTCCCAAGCCGCCTCCGTGCACGAAGGCCGCTTGAGCCGCCGCGCCAGTTCGGCGAGCTCCTGGCGGGAAAACTCCAAAGCCTCAGGTCCCAGCAGCAGGGCGCCCGTTGAGGCCCGGCGCGGCCTTACGGGTAACGCCAGAACCTGACCCGAGAGCATTGCTACCGGCTCACCTGACAGATCGTAGGCTCCCCGCTCTTCTTCCCAGCGGTTCCGGTAGTCCAAACCCAGACTGCGAGCCAGCTCCTTGAGCAGCAGCGTCTTGCCCATGCCCGGCGGGCCCCAAAAAACCACCGGCCCCTGCCGCAGGTGCTCTCGCGCCCTGCGCAACAACTCCTGGCGGTAAACGTACCCCGAAATCATCTTGAAACCGCAGTTAAACCAAGCCCATTCTACAAAGGTTTTGGAGGTGCAGAATGAAAAGAATGCCTTGGGTTCTCCTTTTACTGGCCCTGCTCGCCCTGGCCGCATGCAACCAGCAGACCAGCAACAACACAACCAACACCGCCAGCAGCGAGGATGCGATCAGCAACGTTACCGCAAGCGAACTGCCGGTAAACCATGCCCTCTATGCTGGCGCCATAGCCGCAACGCGTCAAAATGTAACCCTGCCGATTCCCCCCTTCCTTATTGGTAGCCCGTTCGGGGCCCCCCTCACCCTCGACACCTTCGCTTGGGACTGCCGAGACGTCACCGCAACCGGCAACCTGAGCGACCCAGACGACGACGGCATCCCCGCCGACGCCCACTACAGCGGCTATTGCAGCGTTACCGGAAACGGGACCACCTTCAAGTGGACCCTCAACTACGACCTAAAAGACGCAAACAGCGCCGATCCCCTTTCGGGCTTTAGCGCCAGCGGCCAGATTACCTGGGAAGCGGTTGGTCAAGCCAAGCTGGTCTGGACGATAAACAAGCACGAGGTGGCGAAAAGCGGTGGCGGCTACAACCTGATCTATCAGGGAAACTGGGAGTACACCGACTACACCGACCCCAACAACAACGCAACCGTAAATTACGATTTCAGCGGAACCTGGACGCCTGACGACCCGAACGGCAGCAGCCTGCAAGACATCTTTAACCGAGCCGGCACCTTCGATATGAGCGGCAGCCTTGACGTTAACGGTAGCTGTACCGCCCATGTCAGCTTCAATACCTTTAATATCCACTTTAACGACGACTACTGCGCCGACAGCGGCAACATTAACGTTAGCGGCACCGACTGCGACGGCAACAGCTACACCGTAAGCGTTAGCTGGAGCTCCTGTGACGGTCCCTAACAGGGTCCAGCAACCTGTAGCTAAATGACTAAAGGCTGTGCTTCTACCCGCAGGGTGGGGCTTCCCACCCTGCTTTTTCTACAAACAATCGTCACCCTGCGCTGATCGCTTCTGCTAGGAAACACAGCTCTGCGCGAAAACAACCCGGAAGCTCAAGCACGGCCGGCCCTTCGTCGGTTCTCTCGCGGGAGCGCCAGCATAGTGCGCTCGTGCCCCGCCCATCCCAAACCGCTTACACCAAAAAGATTTTGCAGGGGAACCCACCATCAGAAATCCACGGATGAGATTGGCCCACGGATGAGATTGGCCCTTTAAAAATTGTTTCACATGGTATAACCTTTTACGTGTCTTGCCGTCTGAACGGACAAGAAATGGACAGCTACCGCGTCTTCGAGGCCTTTTGGAACCGCTATTACTGGGTGGTTATGGCCCTGGCGCTGGTCACGGCTATCTTCACCCAGCTTCCCACAGCGCAGAGAGGTGACTACCTTATAGACGCGGCCTTCGCGTTCTGGACGCTTCTTACCTACCTGTTCTCCCACCGCTGGCCTAAATGCGCCCGGTTCGCCCACGCACTGGGGGTCATTCTCATCCTCGCGCTCTACGCCCACACCACCGAAACCCACATCCCTCCAGAACTGCGCCCCTACCTTTACATTCTTTTTGTTTTTTTCCCAATTTATACCGCAGCCGCTATGGGCGGCCTAGGTGGCTTTGCCGCAGCACTTCTGCTCGCCGTCAGCGCAGGCTACGACCTCCTGCACGCCACGCCCCAAACCGCCGGCCTGACCGTGCTCTTCTGGGGGCTCGCGGGCCTCGTGGGCTACGGCTACTACCGTCTCGCCCAGCTCCTCGCCGAGCAGTACCGCAAAATGGAGGCGCTAGCCCTAAGCGATCCCCTTACCGGACTTGGAAACCGAAGGGCGCTCGAACAGGACTTTGCCCGTTATCGCGAACTGGCCGCGCGGGAAAATGCGCGTTTGGTTCTCACGTTGTGGGACATCAACGACCTCAAAAAAATGAACGACCGCTTCGGCCACGACTACGGTGACCGCATGCTACGCGAGTTCGCCCGCGCCCTTCTTGCCGCAGGGCGGAAGAGCGATCCCTTTTACCGCATTGGCGGCGACGAGTTCGCGGGACTCCACATAGGGCTGCAACACCCACAACAGCTCATCCAGCGCGTACGCAAAGAAGCATCCTGGGTATCCGCCGGCTGGGTGGACGCCACCAGCCTCGACTTCGACGAAGCCTACCGCCGCGCCGACCGCAATATGTACGACGACAAGGCCACCAAGCCCGAGACCTATCCGGACGAGACCCCCTAGCCCGTATACTCCGGGCATGCCCTTCGAACACCCCAACCCCACGATCCAGGCCTTCGGCCGCCGGGTAGAGGCGGCCTTCACCGGCGAGGGCAGCGGCCACGATTGGTGGCACGTCTGGCGGGTGTGGCGGCTGGCGCGGCGCATCGCCGAGGCCGAGGGGGCAGGCCTATACCTGGTGGAGCTGGCGGCGCTGGGCCACGACGTCGAGGACCACAAGGTGGGCCGGCCCGGGGGTACGCTCGCGGCCTGGCTCGCCGAAGCCGGCGTGGACGCGGCCACCGCGGAGGCGGTGGTGGCCATCGCCCGGCGCGTCAGCTTCAAGGGGGCGGGCGTGCTCGACGCCATGCCCACGCTGGAGGGCCGGGTGGTGCAGGACGCCGACCGACTCGACGCCATCGGCGCGATCGGCATCGCCCGCGCCTTCGCCTACGGCGGGGCCAGGGGGCGGCTCCTCTACGACCCAAGCGAAACCCCAGAGCGCCACACAAGCTTCGAGGACTACAAGAAGACGAACTCGAGCTCGCTGATGCACTTCTACGAAAAGCTCTTTTTGCTCAAGGATCGCTTGCACACCCCCACGGCCCGGGCGCTGGCCGAGGAACGCCACGCCTTCATGGAGGCCTTCGTGCGGCGTTTTCTGGCCGAGTGGGAGGGGAACGCGTAGAACGCGCCTTCGCGCGATCTCCGAAAAAGCTCCGACCCCTGGAGGGCCGCGGCCCTTGCCGGGAACTCCCCAGCGTGTACGCCAGGTGGCCAAGCTCAAGAGGACCCGCCCATCCGCGCAAGCCAGCGGGCAAAGGCGCGCACCTCGCTGCCGCGCCCCGACCAGGCCCGCACCCCCTCCCCCACCCGCACCAGCGCCTCGCGCAGGTAGCGGTCGGTCGCCACTGCGTCCACGTAGGGAGCCACGGTGGCCGCCATGACCACGTCCACCAGGTCGCTGGCCCGCTCCTCGCGGGCGCGCTCGAACGAGCGAAAAGCCACCAGCCGGCCCAGAAGCTGGAAGAAGGGCGCGGCCTCGGCCGCGCGTCCGAGCCCCAGCCGCCGGCGCGCCCAGGCGCGCGCCGCGGCCGCCCGCTGGTAGAAGTCGCCCTCCAGCTCCAGATCCAGCAGACCCCAAAGCGGCGCCAGGTCCGCGGGCTCCCCCCAGCTCCCCCGGCGCCACAAGAAATCCTCGCGCTCGAGGCTGCCCCGCTCCGCCTGCCGCCGCGCCACGTCGGGCGAGGGGCGCACCCAAAAGCCGCCGCTCACGAGGGCGAACATCCGCCGGAAGCTGGGCAGCAGGTAGCCGCCGTGCAGCTCCAGCGCGTGAAAGGGGCTGGGAGGCACCACAACTCCACCACCCAGCCCCAGCAACGCCTCCCAAACCTCGCCGAAGGCCTCCTGCCCCGGCAGCGCCAGCAGGTGCTTGGCGATCCGCGAGGCGTAGTTCTGGTCAAGGTAGACGAGCACACTCACTAGGCCTGGGGCAGGGCCTCCGCCTCCAGCAAGGGCCAAAGGCGATCCAGCTCGGCCTGGACCTCCAGCGTCTTTTCAATGGCCGTGACGATCTTCATGTAGGTTTGTGCGTCCTTTAACTCCGCGCCCTTGCGGTCCTTGAGCCACTTCTCCAGCACCTGATAGCCGCCGATGCGGTAGTGCCAGGCGTCGGGGCTGACGGGCTCGAAATACTGCGTCTTGTTGATGTAGACACGTCGCGATTCTTCGTCGTAGCGCGGCTTTTCGACGACGCCCGAACCCTCGCCGTAGAACTTGGCGCGCGGCGGAACCAGGTCGGCCGCTTCGAGGGTGTGCAGCTCGATCAGCAGCCGGCCCCATTCGGCAAAGGCGGCGAACGTTTCGTAGTTTTGGGGCAGAGGGATGCGGGGAAACTCCACCCGCAGGAACTCGGCGTAGTTTTCCCGGTAGTCCGGGGTGTAGAGCACCGCGTAAACGTAGGCCAGGAAGTCTTCGGGGCTCACCTCGGCAGCCAGTTTTTGCAGAAGGCGCAGCCAGATGCCCTCGTCCAGGTTGGGCCGGCGGATAGCCCAGCGCGTGCTATAATACGTATTGGAGTTACCGGGCGATGGTGCCTCCTCACCGCCGAGCCCAGTACTACCCGCAGGCCAGGAGGGGTCTGCGGGTGTCCATTGCACCTCGTAACGCTCGCCGCTGAGCTTGCGGCGCTTCTTGGGGTGGAACGACACCAGACCCAAACGATTTTCGCCCAGCTCTTTGAAGACCGCCACCAGGTCGTCGCGATCGTTGAGCTTGCGTGCATAAAGCCAGATACCGGGCTTTTGCGTGTCGCGCAGTATGCGGTCGGGATGTGTGAGCAGCTCGGGCAGCAGGTGCAGCCGCCGCGCGCGGCCGCGCTCGTAACCGCACAACTGGCCAAAGTCCACGCCCCCCTCGGCAAGTCGGGCCCGGGCCTCGGCCGCGCCGTCCGCGCCGTCCACGAAGCCCTTGCTCGCGCCGCCGGCCACGAGCCGGAAGAAGTGGCCGGGTTTCAGCTCCACCAGGTGCCCCAGCGGCGTGCGCCAGGCCCGCCAGGCCAGGTGAACGAGATAGTTCAAATACAAAACCGCGGCGCTCGATGCATCCAGCCGGGGTAAGGGTTCCTGGCCAAACAGGTCGGCGGCGGGTTCTTCGTAGAGGTGGAGGGGAAACAGATAATTGATGTCATAGGCGCTAACTGTTTTGTGGGCAGCAATATGCTTTGAAATAAAAGCACCCGGCTTATCTTTTGTTTGCTTGTGGGCGAGAAGACCCAGATTCGGCCCCGCCAGCATGTGGCGCATGATTTTTAGTATTGGGCGTTCTAAAAACCCCTGCCCGGAGTAGTAGGTCCAGCGCAGATCAAACGGCCGGTAAAGAATGCGGACGATGTGGTCCTCCGACCACCCATCTGCAAGGTCGTCGCGAACGCTCCTATAAGCTTTCTTACTAAGCTTGTAGGCGCTTCGTATCACGCCTTCATCAAGGTTTTCGATCTGCACGAGCCTGCGACGCATTTCTTCGGCGCTTTCGGCAATTGCCAGCTTATCGCGCGCGGTCACTATGCCCACGCTGTTCACCGGCAGCAGCTCGTCTATCTGCGGCCACTCGCGGTAGTGCTCGATGCCCTCGGTCTTGCGCGGAACGAAAAAGTAAAAAGGTGATACCGGCTCTAGTGGCTCGAACGGCGTGTTTTCCAGCGCATGTTCGCTCAGCCAGCGGTATTTTTCAGCGCGGCGGCCCCACAAATCGGCGTAACGGACCTTTTTCTCGCCGGCCTGGCCGCTCTTGACGAACAAGCCGATGGCCACGCCCTGCTGGATATCGAACACGTTTTCGTCGGGCCCGCCGTCCGGCGCTTTTTCCTTTTTCTTGCTGTTGCCGTGCAGGTTGAGGATATAAATTTCGTCAAAGGTTTCGAGCAGGCTCTGGCGCATGCCGCGAAAGGTGCGGTTGTCGAGGTAGGAGTGGTTGGTAATCATCGCCACCACGCCCTCGCCGTGGCGGGCGATCTTCCACTGAGCGAAGCGCAAGAACTTCACGTAGTCATCATGGAGCCATTTTATTTGCCGCTCTTTTATTTGCTCCCCGTCTAGTTTGAAATAGCTCGACGCACCCTTCCAATCTTCTTTGAGAAGTTTTTCAGTCCATTTGTTTTTATTTGCAGAATGGCCCGAGTAGGGCGGGTTACCGAGAATGACCAGTATTGGCTTTTCTTGCTTGACCTCACTGGCCAGTTTACTTTCGACCGAAAGTGCGCTGAGAATGGGGTCGCTGCTGCCGGGCAGGGTTTCCATCTCCAGTGTGTTGGTCAGGTACAGGTTGAAGCGCTGCTCTTCGGCCAGCTCATAGCCCAGCGCTTCGAGCACCAGGCCGATCTTCAGGTGGCCCACGGCGTAGGGCGCCATCATCAGCTCAAAGGCGAAAAAGTTGGGGAGCACATGGTTCTTGATCATCCCCTGCACGCCCGCGCTTCCCCAGGTATCGCGGTACTCTTCGGCCGCTCGCTCCACCGCCATGGCCGGAAAGGTAAGGGTTCCCGCCGCCGGGTCCAGTAACGTTACCGGTCGCTCGCCGTCCGCCAGACCCAAAGGCGCACCGAAGCGGGTTTTGAGGATGTGGTGCACGCTCTCCACGATGTAGCGCACCACCGGCTCCGGGGTGTAGTAAACGCCCCGGCGCTCACGAAGCGTCGGGTCGTACTCGGCCAGAAACGTTTCGTAGAAGTGAACGATGGGGTCGGTGCTGTGGTGGGTCTTCTGGTACTCTTCGAGAATTCCCGCAACGTCGGCCGCCTGCAACACGGCGGCGATCTCGTCGAGCGTCACCTCTAGGTGCTTGGGCAGGTCGGCCAGCGAGATGTACCTGAAGACCTCGCGCAAGACGCCCAGGGTGTGGGGTATGTAGTCGTAGGCCAGTTTGCGGTTGAACTGTTCACGGGCCCGAATGCGGGCGGCGAACATGCCATAGGTAAGGGTCTGGGCGAAAAGGTCGGCAAACTGTTCGGCCTTCAGGTCGGCGATCAGGGTCTTCTTGAAAACTTCGAGGAAGCCATAGAGCGGGCTCTTTTTGCCCTCGGCCAGCTCGGTGGCGATCACCTGGTCGCGCAAGAAGCGGGTGAGCCGCGCCAGCCGCTCGGCCAGCGGCCTCGCCCCTATCTTTTCTGGCAGGGCGTAGTCGAAAAAGCGACGGAGCAGGTCTAAAAAGCCCTCTTCATCGTGCAACGGCGGCGTGCGCCCCATGAGCGCCGGAGGCAGCTACGCTAGGGTAGCCCGCGCGATTTCCTGACCTTCGCGGTAGAGAACGAAGGTGAAAAAGTCGGTCAGGACTACGTTGGGAAAAGTACCACGATAGCGCCGCAGCTGCTCCGACTGGGCTACCGCGTCCAGGTTATCCCCGGGCTTCTTGGCCTCTACGTAACCGATGATCTTTCCTGCGCCGTCCCATACGCGAAAGTCGGGGTTGCCGGCCTCGGTCTTCTTGGGCAGGGTCGTCACGTCGAGCTTGGAATGCCCCAGCTCGGGCCCCAGCGCTTCCAACAGACGTTCCAACGCAGGGTAGAAGGACTCCTCGCGCGCGTCACCCTGCTTTAGGGTCTGCGTGAGGTCGCGCAGGTACGCCCGCAGGGGGTTGGACATAAGCCAAGTATAGCGACCGCCGTGGGGCGGTTGGGTTCAGCTGCGGGTGGGCGGTTATCATGGATCCGTGGAGCTGGACCTGACCCTGCGCCCCGAGCGCCTGGACGACTACGTCGGCCAGGAGCGGCTCAAGGCCAAGATGGCCGTCTATTTGCAGGCCGCCAAACAACGGGGCGAGCCGCTGGACCACCTGCTCCTCTTCGGCCCGCCGGGGCTGGGCAAGACCACGCTGGCCCACGTGATCGCCGCCGAGCTGGGGGTGAACATCCGCGTCACCTCGGGTCCGGCCATCGAAAAACCGGGCGACCTGGCGGCCATCCTCACCAACAGCCTGGAGGAGGGCGACGTCCTCTTCATCGACGAGATCCACCGGCTCAGCCGCACCGCCGAAGAGCACCTCTACCCGGCGATGGAGGACTTCAAGATCGACATCGTCATCGGCCAGGGTCCGGCGGCGCGGACGATCCGGCTCGACCTGCCGCGCTTCACCCTGATCGGGGCCACCACCCGTCCGGGGCTGATCTCGGGACCGCTGCGCAGCCGCTTCGGGATCGTGGAGCACCTGGAGTTCTACACCGAAGAGGAGCTGGCCCGCGGCGTGGAGCGAGACGCCCGGCTGATGGACATCGCCATCGAGCACGAGGCGGCGCTCGAGATCGGCCGCCGCAGCCGCGGTACCATGCGCGTGGCCAAGCGGCTATTCCGCCGCGTGCGCGACTACGCCGAGGTGGCCGGTGAAGAGGTGGTCTCGCTCGCGCGCACCCGTCAGGCGCTGGACGCGCTGGGGCTCGACAAGCTGGGGCTGGAGGCCCGCGACCGCCGCATTCTGGAGACGATCATCACCAAGTTCGCCGGCGGGCCGGTGGGGCTCGAAACGCTGGCCACCGCCATGCACGAGGATCCGGCGACGCTGGAGGAGGTGCACGAGCCCTACCTGATCCAGCTGGGCCTGATCCAGCGCACCCCCCGAGGGCGGGTGGCCACCGCACGCGCCTACACGCACCTGGGCCTGCCCCCGCCCGAGGGTCCGCGGGGTTTGTTCGAGGACGCATGATCAAGGGAACGCTCAAGGAGCTTGACCTGGGCGAGCTGCTCAAGGCCCTCGAAGCGGCCAAGCGCTCGGCCGTGGTCACGGTCAAGGCGCGCGAGGGCTGGGGGCGCATCCACCTCAACGTGGGGCGCATGGTCTACGCTCGCACCGAGCCCGGGCCGCACCTAGGCGAGTACCTGGTGCGGTTGGGCTACATCACCCTCAAGGAAGTACAGGACCTCGTCCTACTCCAGCGCAGCGAGAACCCCGGCACGCCCCTGGGTCAGCTGGCGCTAAGCAAGAAGCTGATCACTGAGCAAGACCTGCGCGAGGCGCTCTTCTCGCAGGTCATCGAGGCCATCGCCACCATGCTGGGCTGGCAAGAAGGCACCTTCGTGGCCGAGGGCGCCGGCGACGATGCCTCGCAGGTGCCCCTGCCCCACACGCTCGAGACGCGGGCTGCTGTGCTGGAAGCAGCGCGCCGCCTCGACGAGTGGCACCGGGGCAGCGTGGAGCCCGACGAGGTGCTCGTGCTCGCCGGCGACCCCACCCGTCACTCGCTGCCGCGCGAGGCCTGGCAACTGCTCGAGCTCGCCGACGGCGCCCACCGCGCCCGCAGCCTGGCGGTGGAGGCCGGGCTGCCCGAGGAGCACGCCTTCCACCTGCTCTACGAGCTCAAGAGCCGGGGGCTGTTGCGCCCGGCAACGGTGGCCCCCGAAGACCCGCTCGTGCTCATCTGGGCCGAGTCGAGCCTGGTGCGGAGGCTGCTTTTCGTGCTGCTCGAGCGCGAACGCTTCCGCACCCTCATCGCCCCCAACGCCGAGCGCATGCAGCGCATGATGGAACGCAAGCGGCCCGCCGCGGTGCTGATCGAAGGCGACGACTTGGCCGGGCGGGCGCGCCAGGTGCGTCAGACCTCCGGCGGCCGCTTCGTGCCGCTGTGGGTCATCAGCGAGCAGCCCCCGCGGGGGCTGTGGGTGCGCAACCTGCGGGTGCAGCACATCCGTAAGCCCTTCGAGGAAAACGACGTTTTGAACGCGCTCGCGCCGCTCAGGCGCTCGATCTAGGCCCAGAGGTCCACGATATCGAAGTCGCGCACCAGGCCGCGGTCGGTGAGCTTGAGGTGGGGAATCACCTCGAGCGGCAAGAACGCCAGCTGCATGAAGGGGTCGCGCGAGCGCGCGCCCAGGTGCGTGTGGGTAACGTGCAAGAGGGCGTCCATCTGCTCCCGCACCCGCTCGATGGGGGCGTCGGACATCAGCCCGGCGATGGGCAGGGGAACCAGCCCCAGCACCTCCTCGCCCAGCGCCGCGGCGTAACCGCCGCCCGCCTCCGCCAGGGCGCGAAGGGCGGTGCGCATGGAAAGGTCGTCCATCCCTGCAGCGGTGAGGTTGTGGCTGTCGTGCCCCACGCTGCCGGCGATGGCGCCGCGCTCGAGCCCCAGTCCGCGCACGAAGCCCACGCCGTAGCCGCCCCCGTTGCCGTGGCGCTCGAGCACCACCAGCTTGGCCAGGTCGCGCGCCGGGTCGGCCACCACCAGCCCCTCCTCGACGCGGGGCTCCACGACCTCCTCGTCGGTGATGAGCTGTCCCTCGTGCGCCACGATGACCCGCAACCCGCCGCCGCACGCCGGCACGCCCAGGTCGAGCGGCGCGAGGTCTGCACGCACGGTGTCGCGCACGGCCGTTTCGTCGGCCACCGGGGCCGCCTCGAAAAGGGGCCGGCCGTCCTCGGCCACCTTGCGCCCGCGGAACCAGACCGCGCGCACCCGGAAGCCTTCCAGGTCGTCCAGCGCCACCAGGTCGGCCCAGCGGCCCGGCGCCACCGCCCCGCGGTCGCGCAGCCCGAAGGCCTCGGCGGCGCTGAGGGTGGCCATGCGCAAAGCGAGCAGCGGGTCCACCCCGCCGGCTACCGCCCGACGCAGCATGTGGTCCACGTGCCCCTCGCCCAGGAGTTCAGCCGGGTGGCGGTCGTCGGAGCAGAACGCCAGCCGCGGCGCCGTGGCCGCGTTCACCGCGGGCAGGAGGTCTTCGAGATTGCGCGCCGCGGTCCCCTCGCGCAAAAAGGCATAAAGCCCTGCGGCCACCTTTTCCAAAACCTCGTCTGGCGACACCGACTCGTGGTCGCTCCAGGGCCCAGCGGCAACATAAGCGGCCAGCGTTTTTCCTCGCACACCGGGGGCGTGCCCGTCTATCGGACGGCCGCGAAAACCCAGCAGTTTTTCCACCGCGTCAGGACTGCCTCCAACCGCGCCGGGGACGTTCATGAACTCGGCCAGGCCCAGCACCCGCGGGTGCTCCAAGAAGGGCAGCAGGTCGGCCGCGGCGAGCTCGGCGCCGCTGGTCGAGAGGTGCGAGGCGGGCACGCAGCTGGGCAGGTTGACGAGCACGTCGAGGGGCAGCTCTTCGCTTGCCTCAAGCATGTAGCGGATCCCGGCCGTGCCGGTTACGTTGGCAATCTCGTGGGGGTCGCTGACCACCGTGGTGGTGCCGCGCGGCACCACCGCCCGGGCGTACTCCGCCGGGCGCACCATGCTCGACTCCAGGTGCACGTGGGCGTCGATGAAGCCGGGCGCCAGGTAGCGCCCGCCCAGGTCCTCGGTGCGGGGCCCGCTGTAATCCCCCACGCCGGCGATGCGCCCCCCGGCCAGGGCCACGTTCCCCTCAAACACGCGCCCCGAGAAGACGTCGACGACCCGGGCGCCGGTGAGCACCAGGTCGGGCTCGGCCTCGCCGCGGGCCACGGCCAGCAAACGCTTGTACGAAGCAACGTCCATGGCTAAGTATATCGGGCACGGGTGAGGATTCCACCAAGGCCCCGCACCCCGCCACTGTGCTAAGGTACGGCCGTGAAGGTGATCTTGCGGACACCGCAAAAGGAAGAATGTGAACTCAAGGGGCCGCTCACCGTGCGCGAGCTGCTCGAGCGGCTCGACATAGACCCCGAGGGCGTAATCGTGGCCCGAGGCCGGGAGCTGCTCACGCCCGACGCGCGGGTGGAGGACGGCGAGACCGTGGAGGTCATCCGCGCCATCTCCGGGGGCGGGGCGTGAAGTGCTCGGTTTGCGGCGCGCCCGCGCAGATGGAGGTGCGCCGGCGCAATCAGGCCTTTTGCGCGGAACACTACCGCGAGTGGTTCGTGAACGAAGCCCGGCGCAACATCAAACGCCACCGGATGATCCGGCCCGGCGACCGGGTGCTCGTTGCCGTGAGCGGCGGCAAGGACTCGCTGGTGCTCTGGGACACGCTCACCCGCCTGGGCCACGCCGCCACCGGCTTTCACATCCAGTTGGGCATTGGCGACTACTCCGAGCGGGCGCTGGAAACGACCAAAGCCTTCGCCCGCGAACGTGGGCTCGAGTTGATCGTTGTGGACGTGCGCGAAAGTTTCGGCCTCACCATCCCCGAGCTTGCCCAGGCCACCGGCCGCGCCGCCTGCAGCGGCTGCGGCCTCTCCAAGCGCTACCTGATGAACCGCGCGGCCGAGGAAGAGGGCTTCAACGTCGTGGCCACCGGCCACAACCTCGACGACGAGGCCGCCACCCTGCTGGGCAACGTGAGCCACTGGCAACTAGACGCGCTGGTGCGCCAGGGGCCGATGCTCGAGGGGCGCGAGGGGCTGGCCCGGCGCATCAAGCCGCTCTACACCTTCACCGAGCGCGAGGTAGCCGCCTACGCCTTCCTCGCCGGCATCGAGTACCAGCACGAAGAGTGCCCCCACGCCGAGGGGGCTAAGAGCCTGCTCTACAAGGACGTACTCAACCGGCTCGAGACCCGCATGCCCGGCACCAAGCAGGTCTTCCTCGAGCAGTACCTGAAGAAGGTGCAGCCGGTGCTGAAGGCGGGCCTCGCCGAGGGCGAGGTGGAGCTGCGCCGCTGCGAGCGCTGCGGCTCGGTCACCACCGGCGCGGTCTGCGCCCACTGTAAGCTGTGGGACCGTGCCTACGCCCGGGCGAAAAAGCGGCGCCTCCTGCCCGAAGACCGCAGCTTCGACCCGCGGCCCCGGGTGCACCATCTCAACCCCACTAGCGAAGCCTGACACCGAAGCGCACGTTCTGCTGTGCGGCCTCACCCGGCAGCTGGGGAACGTAAACCGCCTGGTAGCTCAGCGTCCAGGTAAAACAGCAGTCGTTGAGGGTGAGCTCGAGCCCCGCCCGGCTCACCCGGCCCTGCAAGAGGTCCCAGCCCAGCGAGGGCGCGAGCGCCCAGCCGCCGGCGCAGTCGGGCGCGGCCGGCCGGTAGCCGAGGCGCAGCTCGCTGTAATCCAGCGCGCCGCCGTCCCAACCGCGCCACCAGGCGAGCTCCAGCTCGCTCCCTGCGCGCGCCGCCGCGAGCGTCCAGCGCTCGTCGGCGCGCTGCAGCGCCCCTCCGGGGTCGCGCCTCTGCTCGAGCCGCCAGGACGCCGCGGCACCGCCGTAGCCCAGCCGGGCGGAGTAGACCCGGTCGTCGCGGCTCACCGCGCCCGCGGCTAGGTCGTAGCGCAGCTCGCGCCGGAAACCGACGGCCACCCGGAGCGCGCGCCCGGCCTCGAACGCGACCCGCTGCCGCGCCCCGCGCGCCTCGTAGCCGTACCGGGGCAGCCCGTAGGCGTCGTAGGCCTCGAGACGAAGCTTCAGCCCGTCGCCGTAAGCGAGCTCGAGCCGTCCGCCGCCCCAGGCGTAGGGGGCGGCGTCGGGGTAGACCGCCGCAGCGAAGGGCAGCTCCAGGCGGGTGGAAAACGAACCCACACGCCGCTCGAAGGCCGTTATCGTTCCCGCCGCGCCCGCGGCCAGACCGGTCCGCTCCTCGTGGGCCAGCCGCGCGAAGGGGCGTAGCCGCAACCCGCCCAGGTCGAGGGTCCGCGCGAGCGTGAACGACGCCACGGAGCGGTTCAGGCCGCGCGACCAGCCGATGCGGAAGTCGAGCGGGCCGTCCGCAAGGCGCACGTCGGGCTCGACCCGCTCGCGCCAGAACGCGCCGTCCCAGGTGCGCACCGGCCGCAGGCCAAAGCGTACCGTTCCGTCCGGCCCCCGGTAGTCCACCGCCAGGCGCACGGCCTCGGTCTTATCCACGACTAGCGCACCCCCTACGTTCTCAGCCATGAGCGTAAGGCGGGTGCGCCAGCGCCCGAACGCCTCGCCCTTGGCGGGAAGCGGCAGCCCCTCCACCCCAAAGTTCCAACCGTTTCCGTAGCTAAAGCGCAATGGAAACTGCAGGTCGAGGGGCTCGTTCAGGTCCACCCGCAGCTCCTCGGGCCGGGCCAGCGACGCACCGTAGAGCCGGAAGGTGCTCCGGTCGAGCAAAAGCCGCCCGTCCGCAAAGCGAAAGGTCGCCTGCTGGGCCAGTAGCTCGATCGCCTGACCGCAGGCGCAGGGCGTACTCCATACCCCCTCGGCCACGAAGACGTCGTCCTCGATCCGGCCGCGCTCGGCCCGGAAGCGGTAGCGCGAGGTAGCCGCGGCCACAGCCTCGAGCCACACCGTACCACCTTCCACCGTCGCGCGCGCGGCGGTGAGCGTCGCGTCGCCGCGGGAAAAGGTGGCCCGTTCGAAGACCAGTCGCTCGGCGTCGCCGACCAGCCGCTCGGCGGCCACCCGCCACCCCTGCACCGTCCCGCGCACACGCTCGGCCTCCAGCACCCCGCGCACGCGGTCGTAGACGATGCGCTCGGCCTCCAGCGCGCCCGAGGCGTCTTCCAAACAGGCGCGCTCGCTAAAGACCAGCGCCTCGCCGTTGAACTCGAAGCCGTCTCCAGCCAGCACCAGGGGCGGGCGCTCGAGCTCGAGCACCACGTCGCGGTCCGCGCAGCCCGCAGCCCAGGCCAGGCCGAAGGCGACGAGCAGGAGGGCTAAGGCGCGTCTCACCCGCTCATTCTAAAGGCTCATTGGGGAGCGCTTTCTTGGCGTAGGGCAGCAGGCGTTCGGCCGCCTCGGGCGGGAGCTGGCTGCTTGCCCGCACCTCGCCGGTCTCGGTGTCGAAGCGCAGGTAGAGTGGCTTCTCGGGGTTCTGGCCCCGCAGGGTCACGCCAAGCTGGGCATCCTGGTAGGTGTAGGGGGCTACGAGCAGCACCTCGCCGGCCCGGTAGTCGGCCACCAGCCGCGCCGCGGTGAGCTCGGGCGTAACCGCGCGCACGGAGCCCTCCACCACGGCCACCCCTGCCTTGAGGTCGATCCAGCCGCGCTCGGCGGTGAGCCCCTCAATCCGGTCGCTGTCGAAGCGCACCCCGCCCTCGAGCCGAACCTCCTCACGCTCGGGCAGGTAGCGCATCCGCTCGGCAGCGAAGCGCACCTTCTCGGTGGCCATCTTGGCCTCGCGGGCGCTGATGTAGTCGCCCTCGACGTACTCGATATAGGTCGCGTCGATGCTCAGGTCGTGGGCGTTGTCGCGGATCACCCCGCCCTGGGGCAGCGTTGTCACGCCGGTGGCGAGGTCGTAGACCGAATCGCCGTAGGGCTCGATGGACAGCGCCGCGAACTGCGCCGCGGTGAGCACGAGCAGCAGCGTCGCTAGCGAAAGGGCGCGTCGCATGGCCTTAGGATAGCGCCGGCGCGGGTGAAGGGCATGAAATGCCCCCGGCCGCACGCGGCCGGGGGCGGAAAGGACCAGCTTCTAGAGCAGACCGGCCACGGCCTGCTGCAACCAGCCCAGCACCGACTGGGGCCAGACGCCCAGCGCGATCACGGCCACCGCCAGCACCACCATGAGGCTGAGCGCGGTGGGCGAGATCTCGAGCGCCTGCGCCTCCTCGCCCGGCTCCTCGAGGAAGACCGCGGCGAGGATGCGGAAGTAGAAATAGTAGCCGAGCACGACCATCACCACGGCCACGACCAGCGCGGTCCAGGCCTGCGCCTCGGCCAGCGCGGCGAAGACGTAGAGCTTGGCCAAGAAGCCCGCTAGCAGCGGCACGCCCGCTAGCGAGAGGACGAAGATGGCCACGAGCACGCCCACGAGCGGGCTGCGACGACCCAGCCCTTTCCAGCCCGCGATGGTCGAGGGCACGCCCCGCGCCTCCAGCGCCTCGAGCGCGAAGAAGAGGCCCAGGCTGGTGACGATGTAGGCGAGCAGGTAGTAGGCGACGGCCACGTAGCCGGTGAGGCTCACGGTGGCGAGCGCCAGGCCCAGAAAGCCCATGTGCACGATGGTGGAGTAGGCCAGCAGCCGCTTAAGGTCGGCCTGCAAGAGCGCCCAGAGGCTGCCCAGCACCACCGAGACGAGCGCCAGGCCCGTGATCCAGCCCACCACCGGCGAGGAAGCCCCGCCGAAGGCGCGGCTGAGCAGCACCGCCAGCCCCAGCGCCACCGCGGTCTTGGGGGCCACGCTGAGGAAGCCCGCCATGAGCGGGAAGGAGCCCTGGTAGGCATCGGGCGCCCAGGCGTGGAAGGGCACCCAGGCGAGCTTGAAGCCCAGGCCCACCAGCATCAGCGCCAGGCCGCCCAGCGCCAGCGGGGTGGTGTTGTAGGCGAGCCCGAGGGCGATGCCGGGGTAGCCGATGCTGCCGGTCTCGGCGTAGACGAGGGCCATGCCAAAGAGCAGCAGCGCCGAGCCGACCGCGCCCAGCATCATGTACTTGGCCGCGGCCTCGGTGCCGAAGCGGCGCTCGCGGTTGTAGCCGACGAGCACGTAGGTGCTGTAGGCCGAGAGCTCGAGCCCCAGGTAGAAGATGAGCAGGTGCACCGAGCCCACGAGCAGGATGCCGCCGAGCACGCCCCACATCACCAGCGCGTGCACCTCGCCGCTGCCGAGGGCGAAGCCGCCCTCGCGGATCGTCGCGCCCGCGGCCACGAGCAGGCCCACCAGGCTGAGGAGCACGATCGCCAGCGCCGTGGTGGGGCCGAGCTGGATCGCACCGTAGAGCGTGCCGGTCTCGCCAGCGGCGCCAAGCCCGAGGAGCAGGGTGGCCCCGAAGATCGTGCCGCTGATCGCCCCCAGCGCCCCCGGCCGGTCGTCGAAGTTGGGCGCGATCAGGGCCAGCACCAACCCGCCCAGCGCCAGGATTAGGATCACCGCCAGGGTCATTTCAGCACCTCCTGCACCAGGGTGAGTAGGGGTTGCACGCCCGCGTCGATCCAGGGCGTCAGCGCCGCCGGCACCAGGCCGAGCAGCACCGCCAGGAAGACGAGCGGCGCGGCCGCGGCGATCTCGACGACGTTCAGGTCCTCCATCTCGCCCTCGGCCTTACCCAGCAACACCCGCTGGATCGTCCAGAGCATGGCGCCAGCGAGGATGACGATGCCGAAGACCGCCCACCAGACGTAGGGGCGCGTCACCTCACCCAGGAAGCCGCCCCAAAGGCTCTGGAACTCGCCCAAGAAGCCCGCCAGGCCGGGAAGCCCCAGGCCGCCCAGAAGCGCCAGCCAGAGGATCGCCCCCAGCTTGGGCGCGGCGTTGTAGACGCCCTTCATCGCCGCGATCTCGCGGGTGTGGGTGCGGTCGGCCAGCAGGCCGACCATGAGGAACATCAGGGCGGTGATCACGCCGTGGGCCACCATCTGGTAGACCGCGCCGTGCAACCCGATCGCGGTCATCGAGGCGATGCCCAGCAGGACGTAGCCCATGTGGTTGACCGAGGAGTTGGCGATGAGGCGCTTGAGGTCGCGCTGGGCGAGCGTGACATAGGCGCCGTAGACAATGGAAACGAGAGCAACGGCCGCGAGCACGCCCGAGAAGCGCTCGAGCTCCCCCGGGAAGAGCGCCAGGTTGAAGCGGATGAGACCGTAGCCACCCATCTTGAGGAGCAGCCCGGCCAGGAAGATCGAGCCCGCGGTGGGCGCCTGGGTGTGCGCGTGTGGCAGCCAGGTGTGCAGCGGCACCGCCGGCAGCTTGATGAGGAAGGCGAGGGCGAAGCCCCAGAAGAGCCAGCCCGCCGCCGGCAGGAGCGCCAGGTAGCCGGCCACGCTCACCAGGTCCAGGTAGTCGAAGCTGACCCGGCCCAGCGCCGGCGCGGCCAGGTAGGCCGTGGCCAGCATCGCCGCCAGCATGAGGACCGAGCCCACCAGCGAGTAGAGCAGGAACTTGACCGCCGCGTAGCGCCGCTCCTCGTAACCCCACAGCGCGATCATGAAGTACATCGGCACCAGCACGGCCTCGAAGAAGAGGAAGAAGACGATCAGGTCGAGCGCGGCGAAGACGCCCACCAAAGCACCCTGGAGGAGCAGCATCAGGGCGAAGAGGCCCTTGTCGGTCTTGCGCCAGCTGGCGAGCACGCTCACCGCAGTGAGCAGCGGGGTGAGCGCCACGAAAGGCAGGCTCAGCCCGTCGAGGCCCACGTGGAAGCTCGAGCCCACCAGCGGCAGCCAGTCGAACTTGACCTCGCCCACGAACCCACCGTAGGAGACCGGGTAGGCCACGTAGACCCACAGGCTCGCGAGCAGGGTGAAGAGCGCCACGCCCAGCGCCGTGCGCTTGGCTGCCTCGGCGCGCGGGTCGTGGATCAGGCCGACGAAGGCGGCAGCCACGATGGGTAGGAAGATCAGGAGCAGGGTCACCGCACACCTCCCACGTAGAGCGCCAGCGCCCCGAGCAGCATGTAGAGCGCGTAGGTCGCGAAGCGGCCGCTCTGCAGATGACGCAGGAAGGCCGAGGCCACCTGGGTCGAGTAACCCACGAGGTCCACCAGCCCGTCCACCAGGTAGCGATCCACGAAGGCGAGCACGTAGGTGGGCGCTTGCGCGATCCGCCCGACCACCTGGTAGTAGAACTCGTCGATGTAGAAGCGCCGCTGCAGCATGCGCGTGAGCCAGACCGGCGCGCGCTGGCGCAGCGGATCGGTGCTGTACCAGAACCAGGCCAGGGCCACACCCGAAAGCGCCACCAGCGTGCCAGTAAGGTAGCCCATCATCAGTTTGGACGCGGGCAGGATCTCGGGCATCTCACCCCAGTAGACCAGCGTCAGCAGCCCGTAGCCACCCAGCGGACTGCCCCAGAGCCCCACGAAGAAGCTCAGCGCCGCCAGCGCCACCAGCGCGGTGATCATCTCGACGCCCGACTCGTGAGGGTGGTGCCCCTCGGGCGGGCTGGGGTCGGGCTCGGCCTCGTCCGGGCCCAGGTTGAGCCAGGGCGCGCCGCGCGTCCATTCCGCCGCCTTCCAGGGGCTGGGCATCGCCGGCTTGTGAAAGGCGATCACGATCATGCGGGTGGTGTAGAAGGCGGTGAAGAAGGCCGCGGTCAGGCCCATCAGCCAAAGCGCCTTGGCGTGCTCCTCGGCGGCGTGGAGGATAAGGTCCTTCGACCAGAAGCCGGCGAAGGGCGGGATGCCCATCAGCGCCAGCGCCCCGATGAGGAAGGTCCAGTAAGTCCAGGGCATGTACTTCTTGAGCTGGTCCATTTCGAAGATGTCCTGGGTCTTGGCCCCGTGAATCATCGAGCCGGAGCCGAGGAACAAGAGTGCCTTGAAGAAGGCGTGGGCCACCAGGTGGAACATCGCCGCGGCCCAACCGAAGACGCCCAGACCCAGGAACATGTAGCCGAGCTGGCTCACCGTGGACCAGGCCAGGATCTTCTTCACGTCGGCGAAGGCGGGCGCCAGAATGGCGGCGAAGAGGGCCGTGAATGCCCCCACCAGCGCCACCACCCACAGCACGTCGCCATGGATGAGCAGCGGGTAGAAGCGCGCGGTCAGGTAGACGCCCGCGGCCACCATCGTCGCCGCGTGGATCATGGCGCTGACCGGCGTGGGGCCCTCCATCGCGTCCAGAAGCCACACATGCAGCGGGAACTGGGCGCTCTTGCCCATCGCCGCCACGAAGACGAGCAGGCCCACCGCCGCCGCGGCGCCGGTGCCGATCATGGCCAGAGTCTGCTCGCTCGCCAGGTCGGCGAGGTCGAAGTTGCCCACCAGCAGGTAGAGCCAGAAGAGACCCAGCATGAAGCCCAGATCGGCCAGCTTGGTGGTGATGAAGGCCTTCTTCTGCGCCTGCTGGGCGGTCTTCTTCTTGTAAAGGAAGCCGATGAGCAGGTAGCTCATCAGGCCCATGACCTCCCAGGAGAGGAGCGAGTGGAAGAAGTTGCCCGCCAGCACGAAGGCCAGCATGGCGGCGCTGAAGAGCTGGAGGTAGGCGAAGAAGGTGGGGTAACGCTCCTCGCCGTCCATGTAGCCGACCGAGAAGAGGTGGATGAAAAGCGAGGCCAGCGCCACCATCGCGGTCACCACCGCGGCCAGCGCGTCGATGTAGATGACCAGGGGAATCCCGGCCTCCCCGCGGATGGCGAGCCAGTTCCACTCGAGCCGGAAGGGAAAGTCGGGCGAACCCGCCTTGGCCAGCGCCTCCTCGTGGTGCCCGCCCAGGAGCGCGGCCAGGTCCCAGCCGGGGGCAGCCAGCATCACGTCGTAGAGCAGCCCCAGCGAGAGCACTGCCACGACCGCCATCACCGCGGTGGCGATCCACCCCGAGCTGCGTCCCGGCAGCGAGCGCCCGAAGAGGATGAGCACCACGAACCCCAGCGCAGGCAGCAGCGGAATCCAGTAGCTTAGTTCAACGTAGCTCACATTCGCCTCCTTATCCGCGCATCTCGCTGATGGCGTCGTCTGTGACGGCACCGTGGGTGCGGTATACGTTCAAGAGGATCGCGAAGCCGATGGAGAGCTCGGCCGCGGCCACCACGATGATGAAGAGCGCGAAGACCTGCCCCGCGAAGATCTGCGGGTCGCGGTAGGCGGCCACGCTGGCGAAGGCCAGGGCGGCGGCGTTGAGCAGGATCTCCACCGACATCAGCACCGCGATCAGGTTGCGGCGCGTGAGCACGCCATAGAGCCCGATGACCATCAAGAGGCCGGAAAGCAGGAGGAAGTGTCCCAGCGTTACCATCAGTCGGCCCTCCTTCGGGCGAGCACGATCGCGCCCACCATCGCGAGCAGCAGCAGCAGCGAGGCCACCTCGAAGGGCAGCAGCGCCGCCTGCAGCAGGTTGACGCCGAGCGTCTCGGGGCTCACCGGGGTGATCTGGCCGTCGCCGTGGCCCACCGCGCCCTTGAAGAAAACGAGTGCCGCGGCCGCGGCCAGAAAGCCCGCGACCAGCTGCCAGGTGCGCGGCGCAGGGCTGGTGCGCGACTGGGTCATCATGATGATGAAGAGCGTCATAATCGGGATCGCCGAGGCGTTGACCATGAACTGGATCGCGGCCAGCGCGGGCGAGCCCAGGAGCAGGTAGAGCCCCGCGACCAGGAAGAAGGTCACGGCCAGGCTCAAGGCGGCCCGCACCATGTTGGCGGTGGTCACCGCCAGCACGGCAAAGATGAGGATGAAGGCCGCCAGTACGTAGAACGCGGTCAGGCTCACGAGTCCACCTCCTCGGCCGGTTTCAGGATCTCGGCCAGCCCTCCGGGCTGCATCTCCGGCGGCGCCTTCTCGATGCGCCCGTCGTCGGTGCGGATCTCCACGCCGAACTTGGGGCTGTACCACTGGCGCGCCCGCCGCGCCTGCTCGTGCAGGAAGTCGATGTCCGCCTTGAGCGTCCTGAGATCGTAGGTGGACATCTCGAAGTCCTGGATGGTCACGATCGAGCTGACCGGGCAGGCCTCCACGCAGGCGGCGCAGTACATGCAGTTGACGAGGTCGATGTCGAAGCGGTCGATGAGGAAGCCCTTGCCCTCGGGGTTGCGGTGGCGCTCGATGGTGATCACCTGCGCCGGACAGGCACGCTCGCACTGCAGGCAGACAATGCAACGCTCCGAGCCGTCCTCGTTCTCCACCAGCGCCAGCGACTGCACCGAGACCGGAGGCAGCTCGGGCTTCACGTAGGGGTAGAACTCGGTGGGCGCTTCCTCGTGGACGCGCTTGTGCACCGTGGCCATCCCGGTACCGATGGCCTTTACGGCTTGCCAGACTTCTTGCAAAAGGCTCATCTTACCTCCAGATCAGGCGCAGGTAGGCCGCCAGTACCAGTCCAAAGAGGGCCAGGGGTATCATCGCCTTCCAGGCGAATTCCATCAGCTGGTCGTCGCGGTAGCGGGGCAGGGTGGCGCGGATCCAGAGGAAGATCCAAACCCAGACCGCGGTCTTGAGCGTGAAGTAGAGGCTCTCGAGCGCCCCCGCCGCCAGGCTGCCGGGCTCGAGCCCGAACAGCAGCCCGTGCCAGCCGCCGAAGAAGAGGATCACGATCAGCGCCGGCAGCAGGAAAAGCTCGACGAACTCCGCCAGGAAGAAGAAGGCGAAGCTCATCCCCGAGTACTCCACGTTGTAGCCCGCGATCAGCTCCGACTCGGCCTCGGGGAAGTCGAAGGGGATGTGCTTGAGTTCGGCGAGGCTGGCGATCACGTAGAGCACGAAGGGCAGCGCCAGTGGGATCACGTTCCAAAGCCCCATCTGGGCGTCCACAATCCCCCCGAGCGAGAGCGAGCCGGTCCAGACGGCCACGGTGAGGAAGACGAGCGCCATCGGGATCTCGTAGCTCACCATCTGCGCGCCGGCACGCAGCGCACCGATGAGGGCCCACTTGTTGCCCGAGGAGACGCCGCCCAGCAGCACGCCGTAGGCGCTGAGGGTCGAGACCGCGATCAGGTAGATGAGCGCCACGTTGGTGTCGGCCAGCACCCATCCGGTGGCGAAGGGGATGACCGCAAACATGGCGAAGCTAGCCACGAAGGTGATCGCGGGCGCGAGCCGGAAGGTGAGGACGTCGGCCGCAGCGGGAACGAAGTCTTCCTTGGCCAGCAGCTTGAGCGCGTCGAAGATGGTCTGGATACCGCCGGCGGGGCCGTAGTGCATGGGGCCGTAGCGCTCCTGCACCTTACCCAGGTACTTGCGCAGCACCAGGATGAGCAGCAGCGCGATGACCGCCGAGAGCAGGAAGAGCAGGACGACCTGCACCGCGCGCATGAGCACGAAGCCCCAGCCCACGTCCCAGCCCAGCGCCTCGAAGAGCGCCGGCACGCCGGCGTAGGTACCAACGACGATGGCCCAGAAGACGAAGACGTAGGCCGAGTAGACGGTGCGCTCGAGCCACGGACGGCTGCGCGCGGGGTCGTAACCGATCAACCGGGGCCGGAAGTGCTGGTCTTCGGGAATTGGAATCTGGCTCACCGGTCCACCTCCTAACGGTCGATCTCCCCGAAGACGGGGTCGAGGGACGCCAGGATCGCGATGGCGTCAGAGAACTTGGCGCCCACGAAGAGGTCGGGCACGATCTGCAGGTTCGAGAAGGCCGCACCCCGGTGCTTAACCCGGTAGGGCTTGTCGCTGCCGTCGGAGACCACCAGCACGCCCAGTTCGCCGCGGCTGTTCTCCACCGCACGGTAGCGCTCGCCCGCCGGGGGCTTGATGCGGGCCGGCGCCTTACCCTTGTGGGGCCCGGTCTTGGGGGTGATCTCCACCAGCTGCCGCAGGATGCGGATCGACTGGTACATTTCCTGGAACCGCACCCAGAAGCGGGCGTAGGTGTCGCCGTCGGGCGAGGTGGGAATCTCGAACTCGACGTCGGGGTAGGCGTCGTAGGGGAAGGCCTTGCGCACGTCGTAGGCCACGCCGCTGGCGCGCAGCACCGGGCCGCTGACGCCGCGGGCGATGGCCCGCTCCCTGCTCAGCACGCCTACGCCCTTGGTGCGCGCGTGCACCACCGGGCTCTCGAGCACCAGGTGCTCGTAGTCCACCATGCGCCGCTCCATGTGGTCGAGGAAGGCGGCCACGTCCTTGAAGAAGTCGGGGTGAACGTCGCGGCGCACGCCGCCGAAGGTGTAGTAGTTGGGCAGCATGCGTGCGCCCGCGGTTTTCTCGACGATGCCCAGGATGATCTCGCGGTCCCAGAAGGTATAGAGGAAAGGCGAGATCGCGCCCAGGTCGAGCATCGCCGTCCCCATCCAGACCAGGTGGCTGGCGAGGCGGTAGAGCTCGAAGAACATGGTGCGAATCTTTTTGGCCCGGTCGGGCACCTCGATGCCCAGCATGTCCTCAACCGCCAGCACGAAGGGCAGCTCGTTCTGCGTGCCCGAGACGTAGTCCATGCGGTCGGTGTAGGCGATCACCATGGGGTAGGTACGGGCCTCCTCGATTTTCTCGTGGTTGCGGTGCAGGTAGCCGATGTGCGGCACCGCGCGGGTGATGCGCTCGCCCTCGAGCCCCAGCACCACCCGCAGCACACCGTGGGTGGCCGGGTGCTGCGGCCCCATGTTCACGATCATCTCGTCGGTGCGGCCGGGCATGGGTTCCAGGCTCATCGTGCTCACTTCGCCTCACCTCCTTCGGCCGCGTCCGCCCCGCCCTCCGGCTCCGGCGGCGGCGGGGGCGCCCAGGGCTCGGGATCGGGCCAGGGGGCCGGCTCCCACCCCGGGATTGGGTAGCCGCCGGTGTCGTAGCGCTTGAGCAGCGGATGCAGCTCCCACTCGTCCTCGAGCAGGATGCGTCGCAGGTCGGGGTGCCCGCGGAAGCGGATGCCGAGCATGTCGTAGGCCTCGCGCTCGTACCACTCGACGCCAGGCCAGAGGTCGGTCACCGAGGCCACCACCGGGTTTTCATAGGGAACGTCGGTGCGCACGGCCACCTTGGCCAGGTCGCGCATCCGCGTTAGGTGTAGCGTTACCCGCAGCCCGTAGCCCATGTCGATGCCGCTAACGGAGCGGGGAAAGTCATACCCCTCCTGCTTGAGCTGCTCGCACAGCGCCCGGTAGTCGTCGGGGTGCACCGTGTAGACATCCTCGTCGAAGAGGCGTTCTTTCTTGAATCTAAGCTCCACGGTTCACCTCCTAGAGCACCGGCAGACGCCCGTCCTTGCCGGGTTCGGCCAGGACGTCGTAGTCGGTCGGGATCTCGCGCGGCTTCTTGTAGCGCAGCTCGCGGTCGGCGATCTTGTCACGCAGCAACAGCAGGGCCTGCAACAGCGCCTCGGGCCGCGGCGGGCAGCCGGGGATGTAGACGTCCACCGGCACGATCTTGTCCACGCCCTCGACCACCGAGTAGCCCTGGCGGAACGGACCACCCTGGTTGGCGCAGGCCCCCATCGAGATGACCCACTTGGGTTCGGCCATCTGGTCGTAGAGGCGCCGCAGGCGCTTGGCCAGTTTCTTGTTGACCGTACCCGAGACGATCATCACGTCGGCCTGCCGCGGGGTGTTGCGGAAGAACATCCCGAAGCGGTCGGCGTCGATCTTCGGGTCCCAGGTGGCCATCATCTCGATGGCGCAGCAGGCGATGCCAAAGGTGAGCGGCCACATGCTGCGGCTGCGCGCCATGTTGATGAGGTCGTCGAGCGTTCCCAGGATGATGTCGCGCGGACGTTCGTCGGAACCTAGTAGACCCATTTGAGCACCCCCCTGCGCCAGGCGTAGACGAGCCCCATCGCCAGGATGGCGATGAAGATCACCGCCTCGAAGAAGCCCAGCCAGCCCAGCTTGTCGTACGCCACGGCCCACGGGAAGAGGAGCGCCGCTTCCACGTCGAAGAGCAGGAAGAGCAGCGCAAAGATGTAGTAGTTGACGTTGAAGCGGATGTTCACGTCCCCGATGGGTATCTCCCCGGACTCGTAGGCGTCGAGTTTGCCTTCGGGCTTGGGCCGGACCCCTACCAGCGAGCGGGCGATCCCGATCGTCACGTAAACGATCGCGAGGCCGACGAAGAAGAAGACGATGACGGTGATCCCCGCCTGCAACTCCGTTAGGTAGTCCACGGCTTGCCCCCTTTCTGCCCCGTTTCGGGGCACACTCCGCCATTCTTACACTTCTCAGGCGCGGGAGGCTAGGGACGCGTTTACCCTTGGCCGCGCCCTGGGCGATGCGTTCTCTCATTCGCGCTGGCTATAATCGCCCCAGATGCGCCGGCTGCTGTGGATGCTCCCGCTCCTCTTCGGGTTCGCCTGGGCCGCCCCCTCCTGGCTGCGCAGGGGCGCCCACCCCGACGAGGGCTTCACCCGCTTCGTCTTCGAGCTTCCCCTGGGCACGACCTACGAGACCGAGCCCGGGGGTGCGGTCTACCGCGTGCGGGTGGGGCTTGCCACCCAGCCTGAGACGCTCAAGCTCGACGACGCCGCCGTCGAGCGGATCGTGCTCGCCCCTGCGGGCGACGGCACCGAGGTCCAGCTCTACCTGCAGCCCGGAGCCAGCGCGAAGAAGCCCTTCGTGCTCGAGGGACCCGAGGGGCACTTCCGGCTCGTCCTCGACGTGCTCCACCCCGAAGGCGGCGAGGCCGCGCCGCCGCCCAAGCCCAAGCCGCCGGCGCCGATCGTGGTGCTCGACCCCGGCCACGGCGGACCCGACCCCGGCACGGTGGGCTACGTGGTCGAGAAACAGGTGACCCTCGACCTGGCCCTCCGGGTCAAGAAGATTCTCAAGGCCAAGGGGGTGGAGGTCGTCCTCACCCGCGACGGCGACTACGACCTGGCCCCCGAGGGGGTCAAGGACCTGCATGAGCGCAAGATCCTCGACCTCGACAAACGCGCCGAGATGACCAACGGCAACCGCAACCTCTTCGTCTCCATTCACGTCAACTCGGCCGAGCGGCCGGCGCGCGGCATCGAGGTCTACTACCTGGGCACCACCCTCGACGACCGGGTGCTTTCTCTGGCCATCGCCGAAAACGGCGGGGGCGAGCTGGGCGTGCGACTCACCCAAAAGGCCGAGAGTACCGCCGAAGCGGCCCTGGCCGACCTCATCGCCCAAGGCAACCTGCAGTTTTCCGCCCGCCTGGCCGACGTCATCCTGGAGCAGCTCATCGAGCGCACCGGCACGACCAACCGCGGGGTCCACTCCGCCCCCTTCTACGTGCTGCGCTACGCCCGCATCCCCGCGGTGCTGGTGGAGGTGGGCTTCGCCAACCATCCCACCGAGGGCCGGCTGCTCGCCCGCGCCGACTACCGTCAGAAGCTCGCCGAGGGCATCGCCGAGGGCATCCTCGAGGTCTTGCAAAACGGCGCCTTCGCCGCCGCCAACCCTTAGCCGTGTAGCATGGGGACATGGACCTCGAGCTCGCCAAGTACATCGATCACACCCTGCTCAAACCCACGGCTACCGAGGCCGACATCGAACGGCTGTGCCGCGAGGCCGACGAGCACTACTTCTACGCCGTCTGCGTCAACCCCGCCTTCGTGCCTACCGCCAAGCGGGCCCTGGGCACGAGCCCGGTGCGCGTGGCAGCGGTAATCGGTTTTCCGCTGGGGGCGAACGCCTCCCAGGTCAAGGCCGCCGAGGCGGCGCTGGCGGTGAGCCAGGGCGCCGACGAGCTGGACATGGTCATCCCCGTCGGCCGCGCCCTCGCGGGCGACTGGGAGGCGGTGACCGCCGACGTGCGCGCGGTGCGCGAGGCCGCCCCAAACGCCGTGCTCAAGGTCATCCTCGAGACCGGCTACCTGAACGAAGAACAGATCCGCAAGGCCGCCGCCGCGGCGCTCGCGGGCGGGGCCGACTTCCTCAAGACCTCCACCGGCTTCGGCCCCCGCGGGGCCACGCTGGACGACGTCCGCCTGCTGGCTGAGGTGGCGGCGGGCCGGGCCAAGGTCAAGGCGGCCGGGGGCATCCGCACCCGTGAGGACGCCTGGAAGATGATCGAGGCCGGGGCCGAGCGCCTGGGCACCTCGAGCGGCGTAGCGCTGGTGAGCGGTGGCGCGGGCGAAGGCTACTAGCCCCAAACCCAAGCCGAGCTGGCTGGGCTACCTGCTCTTGGTGGCGATAGCGGGGCTGGCGCTGTGGCAGCAGCGCACCGGCTACACCAACCCGCCGCCCGCCGGCGAGGTGGCGCTCGAGGTGCGCTTTTTGCCCGAGGACGAGGCCGTGGCCGTGCGCGAGCTCACCGCCGCGCTCGACGGCGCGGAGCGCACCGTGGACCTGGCCCTGCTCACCCTCAACGACACCCGGCTGGGCCACGCCGTGGCCCGCACCGCCGCGCGCGGGGTGCGGGTGCGGCTATTCACCGAGCGGGAACACCGCGAGGACACCTTGACCACCCTGCTGGCCGGCAGCCGCGGCCAAACCGACGGGCGCCCGCGGGTGAGCGCCGCCGAGGCTGCCAAGGCGGCGACACCGCTGTCCGACCGCTGCGAACGGATCGCGCGGGTGGAGGTCTGCTACGACGACCGTCCGGGCCTGATGCACGACAAGTTCGCGGTCTTCGACGACCGCGAGGTCTGGACCGGCAGCACCAACTGGAGCTATAGCGGCCTGCACAAAAACGACAACGACTTGCTGCGCCTCGAAGGCAAGCCCGCGGCCAAGCTCTACCACGACGCCTTCGAAGCCCTCTGGCGGCGCAAGCCCACCCTGCCCGCGCCGGCCAGCCTCACGATCGAGGGCGGCGGCAGCGCCGACGTCTACTTCAGCCCCTCCTACGGCGAGGCGGCGGTGGCGCGGGTGGTGCGCGAGATCGGAGCGGCCGAGCAAGAGGTGCGGGTCGCCGCCTTCGTGCTCACCCACCCAGAGATCCTGGACGCGCTCAACGACGCCGCCCGCCGGGGCGTGCGGGTGCGGGTGCTGCTCGAGGACCGCAACCTGGACGACTCCCGGGAGGAACGGCTGGATCCGGCCGTAGAGGTCCGGCGCGACGGCAACCCCGCGGCGCTACACTTCAAGACGATCGTGATCGATGAGCGGGTGGTGATCACGGGTTCGTTCAACTTCACCCGCTCGGCGGTAGGCCGCAACGATGAGAACCTGCTCGTTCTCACCCACCCTCAGCTCGCCCAGCGGTACAAAGAGAAGGTATGGGAACAGTGGCAGCGCGCCCGCCCGCGCTAGTGCTGGCCTCGGGCAGCCCCCGCCGGCGCGAGTTGCTAGAGCGGCTGGGCCTGCCCTTCGAGGTGCGCCCCGCCGCCGCCGAGGAGGCCCCGCGCCCGGGCGAGACGCCGGCGCAGACCGCCCGCCGCCTGGCCGAGGTCAAGGCGGCTACGGTGAATGGCGAATGGGTCGTGGCTGCCGACACCGTGGTCGAGGTGGAGGGGCGCGCCCTGGGCAAGCCGCGCGACGCCAGGGAGAACGCCCGCTTTCTGCGCCTGCTCTCGGGGCGCGACCACCGGGTCCACACCGGCCTGGCGCTGGTAAGCCCCGGCGGGTCCGCGTCGCTGGTGAGCACCACCACGGTGCGCTTTCGCCGGCTCGCCGACTGGGAGATCGAGGCCTACGCCGCCAGCAGCGAAGGGCTCGACAAGGCCGGCGGGTACGGCATCCAGGAAAAGGGCATGATGCTGGTCGAGGCGATCGAGGGCGACTTCTTCACGGTGATGGGCCTGCCGGTGGCGCGGCTGTGGACGCTGCTGAGCGAGCTCGGCTACCCGCTGGAGGGGATCTGGCGTGCTTAGGCTCGTCTACCTCGGCTACGTGCTGTTGGCGCTGGCGCTCTCCTCGCTCACGGCCAACCTCGCGCCCCAGCTCCCGGCTGAGGTTTCGGCGCGAATCGCACCGCTGTTCGGCCTGGGCCACCGCGCCGCCCAGAACCTGCGGGCCGCGGCCTCGACCCTGCTCGACCGCCGCGACCTGCGGCGCGAGAACCAGCTCCTCGCCGAGGAGGTGGCCTGGCTCAAGGAGAGCAATCTCGAGCTCAAGGTGGAGCTCGAGCGCCTGCGCCGCGCCCTCGCCGTGCGCGAGGCCCAGGCGCCGGGCGTGGTGGCCACCGCCCCAGTAATCAGCGAGGACACCTCGGGCCTCTACCGCCGCCTCGTCCTTGGCCTGGGCGAGGCCGACGGGCTGGCCGTGGGCATGCCGGTGACCAGCCCCGCCGGTCTGGTGGGGGTAATCATCGAGACCACGCCCCACCGGGCGGTGGTGCGCACGATCGTGGACCCCGAGTCGCGGGTGGGGGTGCGGCCCGAGCGCGGCCCCGGCCGCGGCATCGCCGTGGGCGAGCCCCCCGCGGCGCTCCGGGTCGAGCTTCCGGTCGAGGCCGAGGTGGCGATCGGTGACCTGCTCGTTACCGGCTCGCTGCAGGGCCTCTTCCCCGAGGGTATCCCGGTGGCGCGGGTTACCGAGATCGTGCCGCGCCAGCCCGGTGCGCTGCGCAAGGTGGTGCGGGCCGAGCCGCTCGTCAAGTTCGGCCTGCTCGAAGAAGTGGTGGTGCTCGGCAAGCTATGAACGCCATGCTGCTGGTCGTCTTCACGCTGGTGCTGCAGGCCCTGATCTCGGGGCTGCTGCCCGACCGGGTGAGCCCGCCCGACCTGTGGTTCCTGCTGGCGGTGGTGCTGGCGAGCCGCCAGAACCCCTACGCCGGCCTCGCCACCGCCTTCGGCCTGGGGCTGCTGCAAGACCTCAGCTCGGCTGGCTACCTGGGCTTCCACGCCCTGGGGCTGGTGAGCGCGGCCTACGCCTTCTACGGGCTGCGGGGCTGGCTCCATTGGGAGGAGCCGGCCGCGCGCATGGTCATCCTGGCGCTCGCCTTCCTGGCCAAGTGGGGCGGGTACCTGATCCTCGTCTACTGGATGCGCTACACCACCCTGCCCCCGAGCACCTGGCTCTCGGTCTTCGCGCCCGAGCTGGTGCTCACGCTGCTGCTAGCTCCCCTCTACCTGCGGCTCGCCGAAGCCTTCCTGGGTCCGGGGGAAGAGGCCTATGCCTGAACGCGTCCGCCCCCTCCTCTTCATCATCTATTTCTTCATGCTGCTCCTGGCGGGTCGGCTCTTTCAGCTCCAGATCGTCCAGCACGGCAAGTACGCCACCCTGGCCCAGGGCAACCACCAGCGCACCGAGACGATTCCCGCCCCGCGCGGGCGCATCTTCGACCGCAACGGCACCCCCATCGCCGCCAACCGCATCGCGGTGGACCTCTACTACGGCGGCGGGTCGATCCTCTTCGAGTCGCGCATCCTGGCGATCCTGGGGCTCGAGCGCCTGCCCGAGGTCCCCGAGGACGAGGAGGAGGTCATGCTCGCCGCCAACCTCCCCGACGAATGGGTGCCCACCCTGGCCGAGCTGACCGCGGGCCAGCCCAATCTGCGCCTGGAAGAGCGCATCGAGCGCTACTATCCCAACCCCATCGCCGGCCCGGTGATCGGCTACGTGCAGGGGCCGACGCGCCGGGAGCTTGAGGAGGGCTACGAGCGCGGTGACCTGGTGGGACGCGCCGGGCTCGAGGCCGCGCTCGAAGACGCCCTGCGCGGCCGCCGTGGGCTGAAGCTGGTGGAGGTGAACGTACGCGGCGAGGTCGTGCGCGAGCAGGTGCTCACCCCGCCCGTACCGGGACAGGACGTCTACCTGACCCTCGACCTCAACCTGCAGCACACCGCCGAGCGGGCCCTGGCCGAGGGGCTCGCCGACCTCAACGCCGGGCGCGACAAGCTGAACGAGCCCCACGAGAAGGTGGCGCGCGGCGCCCTGGTGGCGGTGGACCCCACCAGCGGCGAGGTGCTGGCCATGGCCACCGCCCCGGCTTACGACCCCAACCTCTTCACCCGTCGCCCCGCGCCCGCGAGCGAGATCCGCGCCCTGCAAACCGACCCCGCCCTGCCGCTGCTCAACCGCGCGGTGCAGGCCTACACCCCGGGCTCGACCTTCAAGGCGGTCACCTCGAGCGCCTTGCTCGAACGCCACCTGGTCACGCCCAACACCACCTACCGCTGCGTGCCCGCAATCACCTTTGGCGGTCAGGTGCGGCGCAACTGGTCGCCCCGCGACATGGGCCCGATGACGGTGGAGGAAGCGCTGGCCTACAGCTGCAACACCTGGTACTACCAGGCCGTCATCGAGGCGGGGCCGACGAGCGCCATCGACGTGATCGCCAAGCGCGCCCGCGAGCTGGGGCTGGGCAAGGAGACGGGGCTCGAGCTCGCCGAGAAGCGCGGCCTCGTCCCCGACAAGGCTTGGAAGAAAGAGCGCTACGGCGAGCCTTGGTACCCCGGCGAGACCCTCTCGGTAGCCATCGGCCAGGGCGCGGTCCTCACCACCCCGGCCCAGATCGTTCGCATGCTCAGCACCGTGGCCACCTCGGGGCACCAGCCCGAGCTACACCTGGTGCGCAAGGTCGGCGACCGCCTGACCGAGCATCCCACCCACACCGTGGGCGGACGTTATTGGAAGGTGCTCCAGCAGGGGCTGCGCAAGACCGTGACCGAGGGCACGGCCTCGTTCCGCATGAAGAACTTTCCCGTGCCCACCGCCGGCAAGACCGGCACCGCCGAGACTCCCGGCAAGAAGGCGGGCTACGAGCACGCCTGGTACATGGGCTACGGACCCTACCCGCTCGAAAGCGGCGAGGTGCCCCCGCTGGCGGTGGTGGCCTTCTTCGAGAACGCCGGCGAGGGCAGCCGGGTGGCCCTGCCCGCGGTCAAGAAGGTAATGGCCGCCTACTGGGACGTTCCGCCCGTGGGCCAGCCGTGACATACTGAACACGATGCGTTTGCGAGCAACCCTAGGAGCCCTGGCCCTGCGCCTCGACGGCGGCGAAGGACCCGACGAGGTGCGCGCCGCTCTGGCCGAGGCGCCGGCGATGCCAATCGAGGTGGAGGTGGCGGGCGCGGCGGACGGCGCGGTCGTGGGCGCGCTGCTGGAGGCCGCGGCCGAGCGCGGGCTCGAGGTGCGTTTCCGCCCACCGCGCGGCGAGCGCCGGGTCTTTCACACCGAGGTGGTGGACCACACCCTGCGCAGCGGCCAGCGGGTCGAGTCGGCGGGCACGGTGGTGGTGCTCGGCGACGTCAACCCCGGCGCTGAGGTGGTGGCGGGGGGCGACGTGATCGTGGTGGGCAAGCTGCGCGGCCTGGCGCATGCCGGCGCCGAGGGCAACGCGGGCGCCGCCATCTGGGCGCTCGAGCTCGCCGCCAAGCAGCTGCGCATCGCCGGCCACGTGGCCGTGGCCCCCGAAGACGCCCCCTCGCCCGCGGGCCCCGAGCGCGCCCGCGTCGAGGAGGGGCAGATCGTCATCGAACCCTGGGGCAGGGGCCGCGGCTGACCCAAAGAAAAACGCCCCCGTTACGGGGGCCAAGCGCAACCTGCCCGCGGCTACTTCTTGCGGCGCGGGCGGTACTTGCCGTACGTACCCTTGGCGATCTTGCCTTTGCGGGTCTTGCGGTCTCCACGGCCCATGGTCGCCTCCTACGCCTGCAGGCTGCCCAGGATCTTGTGCAGCCGCTTCATCAGGCGCGACTTCTTGCGCGCCGCAGTGTTTTTGTGCAAGGTCGAGCCCTTGGACGCTTTGTCGATCAGGCTCTCGGCCACACGCAGGTAGCGCAGGGCGCGTTCCTTGCTCCCGGCCTCGGCGGCCTGGATCGCCTTCTTGCTGAACGTCTTGATCATCGACTTCTTCGCCTTGTTCCGCGCGCGCCGCTTGAGCGACTGGCGGTGGCGCTTCATCGCCGACGGGGTACGTGCGCTGCTGTTCGCCATATTCCTCCTCTACACGCCCCGAACGCGGGGCAAGCCAACCGCAAGTTTACCACAGGCCGCGGCCCCTTGCCAACGCAGTGTAATCGGTCAACACATCTGAGACTCTTTGGGGGACCGACTCCTCTTGCATCATAGCCAGGAACTCCAGGGGCGACAGGCCGTTCAGGGCTCGGTGCGGCCTCCTTCGGTTGTAGTAGTCCAGG
>JALSQD010000052.1 GCA_026985615.1 Thermaceae bacterium
ATGGCCCGGGTCTGGCTGGAACGCCACTTCGAGTTCACCGAGCTGGCGGTGGATCCGGCGCAATGGGGCCGGGGGCTGGGCGGGTGGCTGCACGACGCGATCCTCAAGCGCCGCGGCGAGCCGCGGGTGTTGCTTACGGTGAACGCCGACAACGAACGCGCCCAGGCGCTCTACCGGGGGCGGGGCTGGACGCGCCTGCTCGAGGACGTGCGCCTGGTGAAGGCGGGGCCGCTGCTGTGGGTAATGGGCAAAAGGCTCGGCTAGTAGCCGGGCGGGAGCCGGCGGCGGCGGTACTTCAGGCGCAGCCAGGCGTAGTAGACCCAGCCTGCCAGCGCCAGGATGGCGATGTAGACGAAAGCCGTCACCAGGATCCAAACGGCGAGGACCAGGCCGATGAGGGCGGCCAGCACGAGGACGGCCCAGGCCAGGGGGCCGCGAAGCTGAAAACGACGGGCGTAGAAACCGTTCACCCCTTCATTATCCTTCGGGGCGTGTGGAGGGGGTGAAAGGTAAACTGAGTGCATGAAGAGGGCGGCGGTGGTGCTCGCGGTGCTGGCCTGGGCCGCGCAGGCCTGGGCCTGGGGGCAAGTCGAGAGTGAGCGGGTGCGGGTGCTCTATCCGCGCCAGGAGCTGGCGGCCTACGCCGAGGAGGTGCTGCTCGAGGCCGAGGCCGCGCTCGACGTGCTCGAGCCCCTTTTCGGGCCGCGCGAGGGGCGGGTGGTGTTGCGCGTCAACGACGCGGTGGACTGGTTCAACGCCTACGCCACCCCCATGCCCCGACGCACGGTGGAGCTGCTGGCGCCGGTGCCCGCGGGCCCGGCGATCGACCTGCGCAGCCCCAGCGTGACCTACCTGCTGCTGGTGCACGAGCTGACCCACACCCGCCAGCTCACCTACCGCGAGCAGCCGGGCGGCAAGCAGCCGCTGCGGTTGGGGCTGGTCACCGAGCTCTCGGCCCCAATGCCGCCGGCATGGTTCGTGGAAGGGATCGCCACCTACATGGAGTCGCGCTTCACCCCTGGCGGGCGGCTCGACTGGGCCTACACCCAGGGGCTCATCAACGCGCTGCTGGAGGAGGACACCTTCCCCGACCTGGCCGAGATGAGCCTCTACACCTACCGCGACTGGCCCTCGGGGCAGACCCGCTACCTGCTGGGGGTGCGCTTCGTCCAGTACCTGATCGAGCGCCATGGCTGGGACGCGGTGCTGGCCACGCTGCAGCAGTACAACACCGGCTTGCTGGTGCCGCCCTCGTTTGCTGCTGCCTGGGAGCGGGCCAGCGGCACCTCGCTAGCGGACGAATGGACCGGCTGGGTGGCGCGCGAGCGCGAGCGCAGCGAAGCCTACGCCGCGGCCGCTCTGCCTGCGGGAGAGCTGGTGGCTGCTGGCAGCCGTCCGGCGGTGAGCCCGGACGGTCGGCGCGTGGCTTACTGGGACGGTGGCTACGTCTGGGTGGCGAACGCGGACGGCAGTGGCGCGCGCAGGCTCGCCCGCGTCCGGCCGCAACGGCTTTGGTGGCGGGACGATGGAAGCTTGGTCTACAGCCGCTACTTTCGCGAGGGCGACGGCGTGGCCAGCGACCTCTTCGCTCTGGACGTGGCAAGCGGTCGCGAGCGGCGCCTCACCCGCGGCCTGCACGCCCGTCTGGGCGCGCCCGGCCCCGACGGCTGCCTCTACTTCGTGCGCGAGCGGGCGGGCGAGCCCGCCACGCTCGGGCGCTGGTGCGAGGGGCGGGTGGAGGAGGTGTGGCGCGCGCCTGGCGGGGAGCATCTGGTTGGCCTGGCGCTGAGCCCCGGCGGGCGGGTGGCGCTGGCCGTGGCCCACGGCGGGGTGGTGGACGTGGCCCTGCTGGAAGGCGGCCGCCTGCGCTACCTGGCGGCGGGGCCGCTGGACGTCGAGCTGCCCGCGCCTCCGCCCGACCCCTGCGCTGGGGGCGGCTCGGAGCTTGGCGACTGCTTCGCGCGTGACCGCTACCAGCACCTCCAGCCGTCGTGGGACGGTGACGCGAGCTTGCTTTTCATCGCCGACGAGGGCGGGGTCTTCGACCTTTACCGGATCGAGCTGCCCGAAGAAAAGATCACGCGCCTGAGCGCATCGCTGGGCGGGGTCGTGGACGCGGCCGCGCGCGAAGGAAATTATCTGGTGGCCGAGGTGGGCGGTAAGGGCCACGCGCTGCGCTGGCTCGCCCCTCTGGAAGCGCCGGTTGCGCTGCGTACAACGCGTCCTGCGGATCACACCTTCTGCGGTGGGGACGCTTCCCGACCACAGGTGGCGGACGCTCCGGTGCGGCCCACTGGAGGCCGCCAGGGCTGCGGGGATTTGGCGCTCGGGGGCTGGCAGATGCCCGAGCGGCCCAGCCGGCGCACGACCTACCGCCCCTGGCCCAGCTTGAAGCCGTACGGTTGGTTCCTCTATCCCACCGTGGCGGGCGACGCGCCGGCGTGGGAGGCGAGCGTCTACGGCCTCGACGACAGCCGCCTCTACAGCTGCCGTCTGAGCGCCGGTTACGTGCCGGTGAGCGGAAGCGCCTACGGCTACCTGGCCCTGGGGGTGGGGGCCGGGGTGGACCTGGTGGGGCCCACCAGGCCGCTGGGTTTCACCCTGCGCGCCGGGGCCTGGCCCGCTGGGGGAGGGGTGGCCTTCGGCGTGCTGCCGGGGCTCGCAAGCGCGGGCGACTGGGACCGCTGGAGCTGGCGGGCAGGGGTCGAGGCCGGGCCGGTGTGGAGCGCGACCGCGGGCTGGCAGGCCGAGTACCATAGCTTCGCCCGCGCCGGGCGGGAGGACCGCGACCCCTGGGGCTACCTGACCAGGGGCGGTTACGGCGGCGTCTACGTTGGAACCGGATACGCCTGGGGCTTGGCGGGGGCGGCCTGGCGGCCGGGCTTGCAAAGCCCCTTCGCGCTCGAGGCGCGCCTGCTCGGGGGCTACGGCATTCCCGTGTTGCTGGGCGCCGCCCCGGTGGGTGACGGACTGGGGGGCGAAGCGCGGTTGCGGTATGCCTTCAAGCCCGAATGGCGCAGCGTGGACGGCTGGATGGCGCTCGAGCGCCTGACGCTGGCGCCCGCGGCGCACCTTCGTTACGACCCGGCGGCGGACCGCTGGAGCTACGGCGCCGACCTGGGCCTCTACGCCGACGCGGTCTTCCTTTACATGGTCCCGCTGCCGCTGGGCCTGCGCGCCGGCTGGGACGGCGGCTGGTGGTGGCGGGTGGAGCTGGGGGCGTGGTAATTCGGTGCTTGGTGCGTAGTGCGTGGTGGCCTGAGGCTTGTAGCTTGTGGCCCGTGGTGCGCCCGTCAGCGGCAACCGAATTTCGGCTTCTTGCTCAGCATGGACCCCGGGTCTCGTTCGCTAATGACTCACTCGCTCGGGGATACGTCTTTGGTTACAAAAAAAGCAAAGATGATTCGTGTCCCCGGCCAAGGGCACGAAGTGCCCGCGAGCCGGGGCCCATGCCGCGCCCGAAATCCACGGTTGAGTTTGCGGTTCGAGTACCCGCCTTTCTATCGGCATCATCGCTTCGTTAGCGGCAACCGAATATCGGCTACTTATACAGCGTGGATCCCGGTTCTCACCTGCTTCGCGGGCTCGCCCGGGGATGCGAAAAAAGCAGGGAGTAGGGGGTGGGGTGGGGGCGACGGGTTTCGTTTTGCCGTCTCACGATCACCGCATCCAGCTGGGCGGCGACGCCGCGGTCCGGTCTCGGCTATTCGGTCTTGGTGTCGGGCAGAACCTTTCCCGGGTTGAGCACCCCATCGGGGTCGAGGGCGGCCTTGATGCGGCGCATCCAGGCGAGCGCCGGGCCGTGCTCGCGCGCCATGTACCCCAGCTTGCGCAGCCCCACGCCGTGCTCGCCGGTGGCCGTGCCCTCCAGCTCGAGCGCCCGCTCCACCAGCCGAGCGCTGAAGGCCTCGGCCCGGGCGTATTCGTCTCCGGGACGGGCGGCCACGATGGTGTGGAAGTTGCCGTCGCCCACGTGGCCCAGGATGTTCCCCTCCAGTTCCAGCTCGTCCATCAGCTCCTGGGCGTAGCGCACCATCCCCGGCATCTCGGAAAGCGGCACCGCGGTGTCGGTGATCATGTAGTGGCGTCCCGGGAAGGTGTGCACCAGCGCCCAGTAGGCTTGGTGGCGCGCCTCCCACTGGGCGGTGCGCTCCTCGGGCGTTCGCGCGGCGTCGAAGCCGGTGGCCCCGGCCTCGCGCAAAAGCTCTTCGGCGAAGGCGCTTTCGGCCTGGACGGCCTCGGGGGTCGAAGAGTGGAACTCCACCAGCAGCAGCGGCCGCTCAGGGTAGCTGCGGCCCAGGTGGCGGTTCACCGCTGCAATGGCGCGTTCGTCCACCAGCTCCAGCCGCGCCACTGGCAGCCCCGCGCCCATGAGCGCGGAGGCCCCTTCGGCCGCGGCCCCCACGTCTTCGAAATAAACGCGCACGGTGTGCACCTCGGCGGGCAGGGGGGAGAGCCGCAGCCACAGCTTGGTGATGACCGCCAGCGTGCCCTCGCTGCCGATGAGCAGGTCCTTGAGGTCGTAGCCGCTCGAGCTCTTCTGCACCGGCCGGCCGAAGCGCACCACCTCGCCGTCCGCCATCACCGCCTCCAGCGCCAGCACGTTCCGCCGCATTCCGCCGTAGCGCACCGTGGTGGTGCCCGAGGCGTTGGTGGCCGCCATGCCGCCCAGCGAGGCGTCGGCTCCGGGGTCTACCGGAAAGAAGAGCCCCTCGCGGCGCAGCCGCTCGTTCAGCTGCTTGCGCGTGACCCCGGCCTCGACCACGGCCAAGAAGTCGCCCGGGCGCACCTCTAGGATCCGGTTCATGCGGCTGAGGTCGAGGCTGATCGTGGGCTTTACCGGAATCAGCGCTCCCTCGATGCTCGTGCCCGCGCCGAAGGGGATGACCGCGTAGCCGTGCTCGCGGGCGAGGCGCAGGGTGCGGCTCACGTCTTCGGGGCCCTCTGCGAAGACCACCGCCTCGGGCAGGGCGGTTTCGGGGTAGCCCTCGTCGCGGCCGTGGGCCTCGAGGTCGGAGGCGGAGGTCGAAACCTTGTCGTTTCCCAGGGCTTGAATCAAGCGGTTCACCATTTGTCCCCCAGCATACGCCCTAAACTGGAGGTATGAAAAAACGGGTCTGGGTGGGCTGCTCCGGCTACTTCTACTGGGGCTGGCGGGGCCGTTTTTATCCCGAGGACGCGCCGCCCAGCCGTTGGTTCGAGCTCTACGCCCGGCGTTTCGACACGGTGGAGATGAACAGCACCTTCTACCGCTTCCCCACCGAGGCCACGGTGAAGCGCTGGCTCAAGAAGGCGCCCGAGCGGTTCCGCTTTACCGTCAAGGTACCGCGCCGCATCACCCACATCGAGCGCATGGGCGAGCCCGCCAGCGTGGCCCGGTTCTACGAGGTGCTGCGCGCGCTGGGGGACCACCTGGGCGCGGTGCTCTTCCAGCTGCCACCCAGCCTGCACTACAGCCCGGAGAACCTGGAGCGCGTGATCACGCCGCTGGATGCGGGCTTTGACAACGCGCTCGAGTTCCGCCACCCCAGCTGGTGGCGCGAGGAGGTCTACCGGGCGCTGGACGCCGCGGGCGCGGTCTTCGTTAGCGTAAGCGCCCCCGGCTTGCCCGACGACTACGTGGAGACGGCGGGCCGGGCCTACCTGCGCTTTCACGGCCGCGGCGCCTGGTACCGCTACGTATACTCGGACGAAGAGCTGCAAGACTGGGCGCGGCGGGTACGCGCGGGCTCGGCGGAGGTCGTCTACGCTTACTTCAACAACGACCCCGACGCCGCCGCGCCGCAGAACGCCCTGGCCTTTCGCGAGCTGCTGGAGGGAACGTGAGCCGGATGGTCTACGAACACTCCGCCGGGGGCGTGCTGCTGGACGACGCCTGCCAGGTGCTGCTCATCCGCACCGTCAACCTGAAGGGCGAGCCGGTTTGGACGTTGCCTAAAGGGCTCATTGAGCCGGGTGAGCGGCCGGAGGACGCGGCGCTGCGCGAGGTGCGCGAGGAGACGGGCTACGCCGCCGAGATTGTGCGGGCGCTCGAGCCCAGCACCTACTGGTTCGTGCGCGACGGAAAGAAGGTCAAGAAGCGGGTGGACTGGTTCCTCATGCGCCCGCGCGGCAAAGTGGGCGAGCACGACCGCGAGGTCGAGACCGCGGCTTGGTTTTCGCTAGAGGAGGCGCTCGAGCGCCTGCGCTACCGGGGCGATCGCGCCCTCGTGCGCGGCCTCATGGAGGAGCTTTGCGCGCCCGAGGCCGGCGGCTCTTGACGGCGCCCGGTCGCTTCGTCCCTAGGAGCTATTTCGCGCTAGGACTAGCATAAAGGTATGCGCCATCCCACCCGAAAGCTCGACCCCGGCGAGAAGCTGGGCAAGAAGGAGCTCCTGGCCATCGGGGTCGGCGGCATGATCGGGGGCGGGATCTTCTCCGTCCTCGGTATCACCGTGGCCCTCTCGGGCAACGGCGCCCCCTTCGCCTTTTTGGTGGGCACCGTGGTCGCGTTGGTCGCCGGTTACTTTTTCGTGCGGCTCGCGCTCTACTTCCGCGACGACGGCGGCGTCTTCACCTACCTGAAGGGGGCCTGGCCCCACGTTCCCGCCCTGCCCGCGCTCGCGGGCTGGATCCTACTGGCGATGTACGTGGGGACGCTCGCCCTCTACGCCTACACCTTCGCCGCCTATGGGGCGGACCTGCTGGGCGAGCCCTCCCTGCGACCGCTGCGCATCTTTCTGGCTCTGGGGGTGCTCGCCTTCTTCGTTTTGGTGAACCTAGAGGGCGTGCGCACAAGCGGCACGACCGAAGACCTCATGGTCTACACCAAGCTGCTCATCCTGGGCCTCTTCGGCGTCATCGGCCTCTTCCGGGCCGACTACGAGCGCTTCGTTCCCCTGTTCGACCAGGGGGTGAGCTCTGTCTTCCTCGGCGCTGCGGTTATCTTCGTGGCCTTCGAGGGCTTCGAGCTCGTGGCCAACGCGGTCAGGGAGACCCGAGACCCGGACCGCGACCTGCCCTTCGGCATCTACGGCAGCATCCTGGTCACGGGCACGGTCTACGTACTGCTGGCCGTCGTGGCGGTGGGGTCGCTCTCGCTCACCGAGATCCGCGCCGCCAGCGACTACGCCCTGGCCAAGGTGGCTGAGCCCGTGCTGGGGCAGGCCGGCCGTTACCTGATCGCGCTCTCCGCTTTGCTCGCCACCAGCTCAGCCATCAACTCGACCCTCTTCGGGGCGAGCCGCATGGTGGCCGAGATGGCGGAGGAGGGGAGCCTGCCGGCGGTCTTTGCCGCGCGCGACGCCCGCGGGGTGCCGTGGCTGGGCGTGGCAGGGCTGGCCGTGGTGGCCGGAGCGTTCGCGGTGCTGGGCACGCTCTCGATCATCGCCGAGTTCTCCAGCCTGACCTTCCTGCTGGTGGTGCTCCTGGTGGCGCTCGCGGGCTGGAAGCTGCGCGGAGAGATCCACGTGAACCCCTGGCTGGCTGCGGTGGGTTTCGTCCTGGTGCTGGTCGTGGCCGCGACGCTGCTGGGGTACCTGGCGGTTCACCGCCCGGACGAGCTGGTTGCGCTGCTCGCGATCTACGCCGTGGTGGGTGCCGGGGCGTGGTACTACGGGCGGCGCGCGGCGGCGCGCGCCTCGGATCGTTAGTGGCGCCGGTCTAGAGCTCCGGCAGCCGGAACGCGGCTTCGCGCATGCCCGCGAGCAGGTCGCCCTGGCGGCGGATGCGTTCGGGCACGGTTTCCAGGTTGAAGTCGGTGGGCTCGAAACCGCCCGCTTCCACCTCGTCCCACCCTAGCGGCGTGCTCACCGGCGCGCCCGGCTTGGCGCGCAGGCTGTAGGGGGCCACGGTGTTGCGGCCGTAGCCGTTCTGGGCGTAGTCCACGTGAACCCCCTCGCCCCGGTGGGTGGCGCCGCGGGGGAGGCGAACCAGGCCGCCCGAGCGCTCCGCCAGCTGCGCGGCGAAGGCTTTGGCCCAGGTCCGCACCTCGGCGTGGGTGTAGCGGCCAGGCTTGAGCGGCACCAGCAGGTGCAGCCCGCGTCCGCCGCTCGTCTTGGGCCAGCCGGCGAGCCCCAGTTCCTCCAGCTCCCCCCGCACGAAGCGTGCCGCCTCCAGTACCGCGCCGAATCCGGTGGCGTCGCCGGGGTCCAGGTCGAGCATCAGCCAGGTGGGGTGAGCGAGGTCGCGGGTGGTGCTGGACCAGACGTGGAACTCCACTGCCGCCTGGTTGGCGAGCCAGATCAGGTGCGCCTCGTTCTCCACCAGCACGAGCGGCACCTGCCCCGCCTTGGTCTTGGGGTTGTAGAGCACGTAAGGCAGCCAGTCGGGCGCGTAGTCGGGGCGCTTGCGCCGGTAGTAGCAGCCGGCCGCGATGCCGTCGGGGCACATCACCAGCGTGAGCGGCCGCCCCCGCAGGTAGGGCAGGAGCACAGGCGCCACCTCGCGGTAGTAGCGCAGCAGGTCGCCCTTGGTGTAGCCCTGCTCGGGCCAGAAGACCTTGTCCAGGTTCTTGACCTCGACCGCCTGGCCCGCCAGCTCCCAGACCTCGTGCCGGGCCATGTCGCCTCCTAGACTGGCCGTCCTGCCATCATGAAGCTCGCTGTCATGCCGCCGTCCACCGGTAGCACTACCCCGGTGATGAACGAAGCCTTGGGCGAGGCCAGGAAGAGCACGGCCTCGGCCACCTCTTCGGGCCGGCCCAGTCGCCTGAGGGCGTGCAGGTCTTCCCAGTCGCGCCGGGTGGCCTCGGGGTCGGGCGAGCGGGCGATGGCCTCGAGCACCCCTTCGGTGGCGATGGCACCCGGGGCCACCGCGTTCACGCGGACTCCCAGAGGCGCAAGGTCGAGCGCCAGCGAACGGGTCAGGTTGACGAGGCCCCCTTTGGAGGCGTTGTAGGCAGCGTTTTCCTGCTCGGCGAACAGTCCCTGCACGCTGGCCACCTGCACGATCGCCCCGCCCCGGTCCTCTGGTAGGGCGCGGGCGAAGAGGGCTGAGAGGTGCATGGGGGCGGTGAGGTTGACCTCGAGCACCCGCCGCCAGTCGTTCAGGTTCACGGTCAGCGCCGAGCCCGGCGCGGAGATGGCGGCGTTGTTCACGAGCACGTCCACCCCGCCCAGCGCCCGCCGCGCCTCTGCGAAGGCGCGCTCGCGCGCGGCCTCGTCGCCCAGGTCAGCCTGTACGAAGGTCGCTCCCAGCTCGCGCGCCGCCGCTTTGCCCGCCGGATCCACGTCCACGAGTGCCAGTCGTGCCCCCTCGCGGGCGAAGGCTTCGGCGATCGCGCGGCCGATGCCGCGGGCCGCTCCGGTGACGAGTACGCCGGCACCTTCGAACATGCTCTCAGTCTAGCGCCACCCCACTCAATACCTCCGCTCGAACCCCAGCACCAGCGGCCGGTAGCGGTCGGTCTCCGACCCCCGCCCCTGGTTCGAGTCCCACCAGG
>JALSQD010000053.1 GCA_026985615.1 Thermaceae bacterium
CCTGGACTACTACAACCGAAGGAGGCCGCACCGAGCCCTGAACGGCCTGTCGCCCCTGGAGTTCCTGGCTATGATGCAAGAGGAGTCGGTCCCCCAAAGAGTCTCAGATGTGTTGACCGATTACAGGCCATTGTACGCCTTTCGGCCCTGTGCTATACTGCTCGCTGGCATCCTGCCAGGGGGCCCCTGCCCCGATCCCCCCTGTGCAGCGAATTCCGCAAGAACCACTCTGGAGGACAGGCGTGCACAAGACGTACGTACCCAAAGAAATCGAACCCAAGTGGGTTCTGGTCGATGCCCAGGGGAAAACGCTGGGGCGCCTGGCGAGCGAGATCGCCAAGATTCTGCGCGGCAAGCACCGGCCGGAGTACACGCCCAACATGCTCAGCGGCGACTTCGTGGTCGTGATCAACGCCGAAAAGGTGCACCTGACCGGCAACAAACTCCAGCAGAAGGTCTACACCCGCTACTCGAGCTACCCGAGCGGCCTGAAGCGCATCCCCGCGGGTGAAATGCTCGAGCGCCACCCCGAGCGGGTGCTCCAGCACGCCGTCAAGGGCATGCTCCCCAAGGGTCCGCTGGGCCGCCGCATGCTCAAGCGGCTCAAGGTCTACGCCGGCAGCCAGCACCCCCACACGGCGCAGAAGCCCGAACCCATCGAGTTGGAGGTTAGGTAATGGCGATCGAACAGTACTACGGCACGGGCCGGCGCAAGACCGCCGTGGCCCGCGTCTTCCTGCGTCCGGGCAAGGGGCAGATCACCGTCAACGGCCAGCCCTTCGAGGACTACTTCGCCGGCCTCATCAAGGCGGCCTCGGCCCTCGACCCGCTGCGCCACGTGAACAAGGAAGGGCAGTTCGACCTGCTCATTACTGTCAAGGGCAGCGGAAAGTCGGCCCAGGTGGACGCCATCAAGCTGGGCCTGGCGCGCGCCCTGGTGCAGTACGACGGCGAGCTGCGCGTGAGCCTCAAGAAGGCCGGCTTCCTTACCCGCGACGCGCGCGAGGTCGAGCGCAAGAAGTACGGCAAGCACAAGGCCCGCAAGGCCCCGCAGTACTCGAAGCGCTAAACCCGTCCGCACGCAAGGGCCGCCTCATACGGGGCGGCCCTTTTTCATGCGAATTTGCTAGACTGCACGGGTATGGACCTCCTCCGCGCCGTCGTCCTCGGCATCGTTCAGGGCCTCACCGAGTTCCTGCCCGTTTCCAGCTCCGGCCACCTGGTGCTGGCCGACTACTACCTCTTCGGCGGTCAGGCGCTACCGCTGTGGGTGGACATCGCCACGAACACCGGCACCTTCCTGGCGGCGCTGGTGCTGATGCGGCGCGAGATCGGCCAGGCGCTCACCGGTTTCTTCACCGGACTCGTGAGCGCGGAGGCCCGCCGCAGCGAGGGCTGGCGCCTGGCGCTGTTGATCTTGGCGGCCAGCCTGCCGGCGCTGGTGGTGGGGCTCGCACTCAAAGGGGTCTTTGAGCACATCAACAACCCTTTCTTCGTCAGCTTCGGGCTGGCGCTTACCGGCCTCATCCTCTGGACCACGCCCCAAGGTGGCGAGAAGGACACGCCCGAACGGGTCTCCTTCAAGGACGCCTTCCTGGGCGGGCTGGCCCAGAGCCTGGCCATCCTGCCCGGCGTCTCCCGCAGCGGCAGCACCATCGCGGCCTTTCTGCACCTGGGCCTTTCCCCCGTCCTGGCCGCCAAGCTGAGTTTCTTGATGTACAGCGTGGCGAGCTTCGGGGTGATGCTGTTGGGCCTGAAGGACGGCCTGCCCGACGGCGTGCAGGTGGGGCCAGTGCTGGCCATGATCGTTGCCGCCTTCGCCAGCGGCTACCTGGCCATGCTCTGGCTCTTCGGTATTCTGCGGCGCGGGCAGTTCCGCTGGTTCGCCCCCTACGTTTGGGGGCTGGCGGCCTGGACGCTGTTTACCCTGAAGTAGCCCAGGGCTTCATCCACCGACGCTTTGGTAGCGACGCAGCGCAGCCGCGAACAACAGCCTGCTCGCCAACAAGAGCAAGGGTGGGAAGGCCAGACACGGCAATACCTGCCCTGGTTCGCGCAGCGCCGCTACGGGCACGTTACCCATCCAGAGAACCGGAATCAATAACGTGAAGAGGAGCTTCCAAGCCCACCCGGGGTAAACCGACTGCGGGTAGGCGGCGTAACCGTAGAATTCGTTCTGCAAGGCCCGCAGCACGGCGACATCGACGAAGAAGAACGCCAGGGTTTC
>JALSQD010000054.1 GCA_026985615.1 Thermaceae bacterium
CGGCCACGAGCAGCTGGCCGCGGATGTAGCCGCCCACGGCGCGGTCGAGCTTGCCGGCGAGTTCGAGCACCAGCGGTTGCCAGGGGCGCGGCAGCGCCTCCAGGAGCGCCGCGTTGACGCGCGGAAAGTCGGCCATCAAGTAGCCCGTAATTACGAAGACCACGAAGAGCTGCACCAGCCCGCCCGCCAGCGCCGCCAGGCCGGAGATGAGGTTCCCGCCCCGGCCCACCAGGTTGCCCAGCCAGGCGACGAGGGTGTTCGAAAAGCCCTGAATCAGCGCTTGCAAGCTCGCGCTCACGTGGGCCAGCACCGCCTGGACCTCGGGCACCTCGGCCCAGCGCCGCAGCATCTCGGGCAGGCGGTCCACCCAGCCGTTGAAGGGCTGCAATACCGCTGGCAAGCGCTCGGAGAGCTGGGAAAGCTGCACGACCACCTCGGCCAGCAGCACGCTGGCGAGGCCGAGCAGCAGGAAGAAGAGGGCGTAGACGAGCAGCACGCCGAAGGCGCGCCGCACCCGGCGGCGCTCGAGCCCGCTTACCAGCGGGTCGGCCAGGTAGGCCAGGGTGTAGGCGATCAAGAACCCCACCCAGACCGAGGCGGTGCGCACGAGCAACAGGTAGACGAGCCAGAGCCCCAAGAGCAGGGTCGCCACCCGCACGTAGGGGTTGGCCCAGACCTGCCTGAGCGCCTCTCGCATGGGTCTAGGGTACCGCAAAGAGCGCGCGCCCGAGGGCGAGGATCTTGTCCTTGTTTTCCCTGGGGTCGAGCCCCTCGCCGAGGTAGGTGCCGGTGTCCACGTTGCCGCGCCAGACCTCCAGCAAGAGCCGTGCCCCCTCCTTGCTCCCGCGCGAGGCCGCCTGGCTGCCGCTGTTGCCCACGTAGCCGATCCACTCGCCCCGCTCCACCAGCTGGCCCACGGCCAGGTCCGCGCGGACGCCCGAGAGGTGGGCGTAGACGGTGATGCGGCCGTCGGGGTGCTCGATCCAGACCTCGCGCCCGCGCAGGCGGTCCATCTCCTCGGGGGTCGCGCCGTCCGCCACCGCCTGGATGAGGGCGTCGAACTCGTCTGCGGTCATTTCCCGGTAGTCGTGCTCGGCCTTGAGCACGCGCCCCCGCTGAGCTGCTACCACGCCGGTGCCGTAGACCACGGGCACGCAGGCGTCGCCGCCGGTGAAGATGAAGCCCTGGTTTGCCCCCTTGCGGTAGTCGCGAGGGTAGCCCGGAAGGTGCGCCGGGCGTTGGGGCAGGCAAGCCCCGGGCAGCGGGAAGGTGTAGCCCTCGCGGCCGCTCGTCTGCTCGGGCGCCGGAGGCGCGCCCGCGAGCGCCGCGCGCAGCCGGTGCAGCTCGGCGCGGTCGTGCCGCCAGGCCAGCGTGACCACCAGCGCGTAGAGCGCCAGCGCGATCAAGACGTACCAGCCGGGCTTGAGCTTCGTGCTCACGCCCCCATTCTTGCACAGGCCAGCCGGCCGGGCATGCCCGGCCGGCTGAAGAAAGTTCACTTACTTGTCGAGCAGGCGCAGCAGGCGGGCCTTGATCTGCTTCTCGGAAAGCCCGTCGAACTTCATGCCCTTGGCGCGTTCGGCCAGCTCGTAGACCTTGTGCACGTGCGACATGGCCACGCGGAAGGTCACGGGTTTTCCGCCCACGCGGATGGTGACCTTGCGCAGGTTGGGGGCCTGCCAGTGCTTGTGGATGCCGGTGGTCTTGCGACCGACGCCGCCCAGGCGCTTGGCCTTGCCGCGCTGGGTGATTTTGCGGGCCACGGTGGGCCGTTTTCCGCTGATTTCGCACACTCTCGACATAGGGTCCTCCGGGGAATGCTTCGGCTACGGGCCAAAGCCAGCAAACGCCATTTTACCATACCCACCCGCGCGCGTGCTAGACTCGCCCCGTGCCCACCGTCCTGATCCCACTTTTGCTCGTGGCAGACCAGGTGAGCAAGCTCTGGGCGCTGCGTACCCTCGACCCCGTTCCTGATCCCTGGCTGCCCGGGCTCTACCTCACCCTGGTGCACAACACCGGGGTGGCCTTCGGCCTTTTCCAGGGCAACCCCTTCGTTCTGGGCCTCTTCAGCCTCGCCGTGGGTGCGGGCCTGCTCGTCTACCTGGCGCGCGCCCGCCTGACGCCGCTCGTGGCCTTCGCCCTCTCGCTCGTGACCGCGGGGGCCCTGGGCAACGCCATCGACCGGCTGGGGCGCGGCTGGGTGGTGGATTTCCTCGATATCGGCCCCGGCCTCTGGCCGGTCTTCAACCTGGCCGATACCTTCGTGGTGGTGGGGGTGGTCCTGCTCCTGCTGCCCTGGGGCAAGCCCCGCGCCTAGGCCGCCGTTTCGGCCTCCAGCGGCAAGCAAACGGTGAAGACCGCCCCGCCCTCGGGGCGGTTGCCCGCCTCGATCCGCCCGCCGTGGGCCTCGACGATGGCCTTGGCGATGGCAAGCCCCAGCCCCGATCCGCCCGAGCCGCGGGTGCGGGCGGGGTCGGCGCGGTAGAAGCGGTCGAAGACGTGTGGGAGGTCTTCTTCGGCGATGCCGGGACCGTCGTCGGCCACCGCGAAGCAGGCTTCGTTCCCCTCGCGCCACGAGTGCACGACCACCCGCTCTCGGGCGTGGCGCAGGGCGTTGTCGACGAGATTGAGCATCACCTGGCGCATCCGCCCGGCGTCGAGGGCAACCACCACCGGTTTCGTCTCGACCTCGAGCTTCACCCCCCTGGCTGCCGCGGCTGCGGCGAAGGCCTCAGCGGTGCGCTTCAGCAGCTCGGCCAGGTCTTCCGGGGCCCGCTGCAGCACCAGCCCGCCCGACTCGGCGAGCGAGATGAGGCGCAGGTCTTCTACCAGCAAAGCCAGGTGGTCCACCTCCTCGACCAGGCGCTCGAGCGTCTCCGGGTCGGGGTCGAGCATGCCGTCGGCTAGAGCCTCCAGCTCCCCCTTGAGCACCTGCAGGGGCGTACGCAGCTCGTGGGCGATGTCGGCCACGCGGCGGCGGTCGCGCTCTTCTTCTTGCTGCAGGCGCTCGGCAAGGGCATTGAAGGCACGGGCCAGCTCGGCGAGCTCGTCGTTGCCGTTCACCCGGGCGCGGGTGCTGCGGTCGCCGGCGGCGTAGGCGCGGGCGGCGCGGGTGAGCTCGGCCACCGGACGCGAAAGCCGCCAGGCCAGGTAGCCCCCTATAGCGATGGCCAGCGCCAGAGCGACGGCCGTGGCCTTGAGGTTGGCGTCTTGGAGCTCTTTTAGCAGCGCCATTCCCCGTCGCTGCGGTTCGGCGGGAAAAACGTTGCGGGCGTGCTCGCCGAAGTAGCGGTTGACGTGGCTCTGCTGGATGTTGAGGATCAACCCGGTCGTTAGCCCGCCCGCGAAGAGCGCGACGAGCGCGAAGGCCAGCACCAGACGCGACGCGAGCTTCATACCCGACCCCGAACGGCGTTCATGCATCCAGTCTAGCGCCCCTCTTGCCGGGTCGATGTCAGACGTTCGCGCCCCTTACGCACGAGCGCGATGATGCCTCGAATCAAAACGATCAACATACGGCCTAGTTTAGTTCGAGAAACGTGAACGAACGGCGAACGCCCCATGAAGCGCCGGTGCCCGTTGGGCACCGGCGCGAAGGTAGGGGAGGTGAAGGGGCGGGCGTTAGCGGCGCGCTCCCTGGCCGGCCCAGGCCGGCGGGGTGTGCGTGCAGCCTCCCGCGTGAGCGGCCATGGCCGCGCCCTGACCGTGGCCTGCGCCCCGGCCCATCCCGGTGCCGGCGCGGCGCCCCCGGCCGGGCGCCCAGCCGCCTTGACCCGCCGCCGGTCCCATCACCTGCTGGAGCTGCTCGGGGGTGAGGGTGCCGCCGTTTTGCACGGCGAGCTCGAAGGCCGGCAGGTGCTTGGTCTGAGAGGCGTTCTGGAGGTTGGTGAAGACCTGGACCAGGTTGGGGTAGTCGGCCACGGCCGCGAGCAGGCGGTCGTACATGGCCACATTGGCCACCTCGGCGTCCACGCCCGCCTGGGCGAAGGCCACGAGGTCGTCCGGGGCCTCGACCTTACCCAGGTAGGGGTTGGTCTTGTGGTAGTCCACGCCGTAGAGGTCGAGCTGGCGCTGGAGCGCGGCGATGTGGGCCGCTTCGGCGTCGCGAATGGAGACGTAGGGCTCCACCGCGCCGTAGCGCTCGATCACCGCGGTGTAGACGGCGTAGGCGGCGTATTCGCCCTTGGGTCCGGTGAGGGCTTCCAGCAAGGCCGCTTCGGCCTCGTCGCTCAGCGGGGTGGTGGCCGCCGGGGCGGCGGCTGCGGCGCGGCCTGGGCCGGTGGCCTGGGAGAAGGCGGCGCCCAGTACGAGGGCGAGGGCCGCGAGGGTGATCAGGCTGGTGCGTTTTTTCATCGTTGACCTCCTTTGGGGCCGTATCGGGCCCTTCCTGCAAGCCCAAGGTAGGCCCCGGCCGGTGAAGGGGGCGTGAAGGCCGTGTGGCGGTTCAAAGAAAAAGGGCGGGCCGGCGGCCCGCCCCGTTCCGTATCGGCGGTGCTAGAACAGCTTGGCCAGGCGCTCGAGCGCCCGCTCCAGGTTCTCGTCGGAGGTGGCGTAGCTCATGCGCACGTGTCCCGGGGCCACGAAGTCGGTGCCCGGCACGACCACCACCCGCGCCCGGTCGAGCATGATCTCGGCCGCCTTCAGCTCGTCGGGGTCGAGCGCGCGCACGTCGGGCATCACATAAAAGGCCCCGTGGGGCATGGGGGTGGGGAAACCGAGCTCCTCGAGCCCCTTCACGAAGAAGTCGCGCCGGTGGCGGAAGGCCGCCTTGGCCTCCTCAATGAAGGCCTGGCTCTCGGGGCTTTCGAGCGCGGCGATGGTGGCCCACTGGGCGAAGGTGGTGGGATGGGTGACTGACTGCCCCTGGATCTTGGTCATCGCGGTGATGATCTCCTTGGGCCCCGCCGCCCAGCCGATGCGCCATCCGGTCATGGCGTAGCTCTTGGCTGCGCCGCCCACGGTGATCGTCCACTCGGGTGCGTCGCGGCCGGGCGAGTAGGCCTCGCCCTCGTAGATCAGGTGTTCGTAGATCTCGTCGGAAACCAGGAAGACGCCGCGATCGTTCGCCAGCCGGGCGAGCTCCTGCAGCAGCTCGGGCGGGTAGACCGCGCCGGTGGGGTTGGAGGGCGAGTTGACCACGATGGCCTTGGTGCGCTCCGTGACCGCTGCGGCCACGCGCTCCAGCTCGGGCACGAAGCCGGTCTCGGCCGTGCTCTTTACCACCACCGGCACCCCGCCCGCGAGCTTCACCTGGGCGGAGTAGCTGACCCAGAAGGGGGCGAGCAGGATCACCTCGTCGCCAGGGTCGAGGATGGCCTGGAAGAGGTTGTAGAGCACGCCCTTGCCGCCCGCGCCCACGGTGATCTGGTCGGGGGCGTAGTCGAGGCCGTTTTCGCGCGCGAACTTGCGCGAAAGCGCCTCGCGCAGCTCGGGGATGCCCGCGGGCGGGGTGTACTTGGTCTTGCCCTCGGCCAGGGCCCGGCAGGCGGCGTCCTTGACGTGCTGGGGGGTGTCGAAGTCGGGCTCACCGGCGGTGAGGGCGATCACGTCCACGCCCTGGCGGCGCAGCTCGAGCGCCTGGGCGTTCATGGCTACGGTGGAGCTGGGCTTCAGTGCTTGTGCGCGTTTGGACAAGCGGCTCATGCTGCAAGTATATACGAAGGCCACGGCCGCCCGCCGGACCCGGTGCAACGGCGGGCGCGCCCCAGGCCGTGCTGGCCTTGCTTCCGCAGACGTCCACCGGCACGGGCGCCAGTGAATATGCACGCTGTTCCCCCGTGCGCCCGCCGGCCCGCACGTGGACACACAAGGTTTTTGCGGTGCCGATCAGACCTCCAGCTCGGTGCGCCAGCGCTCCCAGTCGGAGACCTCGTCGAGGCGGGCCACCTCTTCGGGGGCGAGCTCGAGCTCCGCCGCGGGCAGCAGCCCGGCCAGCTGCTCGGGGGTGTTGGCCCCCGCGATCGGCGCGGCCACGTAGGGCCGCGTAAGCAGCCAGGCCAGCGCCACCTGCGCCGGCGTGGCTCCGTGGTCGGCGGCCACCTCCTCCAGCGCCGCCAGAATGCGCCAGTTCTTCTCGGTGAAGAAGCGGCGGCGGATGCCCTCGGCCCGCACCGAGTCGGGCGCGGGGGCGTCCGGCCGGTACTTGCCGGTGAAGAAGCCGCCCGCCAGTGGCGAGTAGGGGAAGACCCCCAGGCCGTAGGCCTCGGCCACCCGCGCCAGCTCCCGCTCGAAGTGGGCGCGCACCGGGTCGGCGATCGAATAGTGCGACTGCAGCGCCACCGGCGCCACCAGCCCGCGCCGGTCGGCGGCCCAAAGGGCCTGCATCGTGCGCCAGGCCGAGAAGTTGGAGACCCCAATGTAGCGCACCAGCCCCTTCTGCACCAGCTCGGTCATCGCCGCCAGGCTCTCCTCGATGGGCACCCGGTTGTCCACCCAGTGCATCCAGTAAATATCGATCCAGTCGATGTTCAACCGCTCCAGGCTCTCCTCCGCCGCCCGCAGGATCCAGCCCCGGCCCAGCCCTTCCTTCTGATAGGGCGAGCCGCGCCCGAGGCGGCCTTCCTCGCCCATGGGGCCGCGCACCTTGGTGGAGATCAGCACCCGTTCGCGCACGCCCGGGTTCGCAGCCAGCCAGCGGCCGACCACCCGCTCGGCCACCCCGCCGGGGTTGCCCGGAGCCCAGTTGGAGTAGATGTCGGCGGTGTCGATGAAGTTTCCGCCCGCCTCGACGTAGCGGTCGAGGATGGCGAAGCTCGTCGCCTCGTCGGCGGTCCAGCCGAACTGCATCGTGCCCAGAGCCAGGGGGTAGGTGAAGAGTCCACTCTTTCCGGCTTGACGGTACATGGCTTCAGCCTAGCAGAGCGCATGTAGAATGGAGCCGCTATGGAACGCACCTTTGCCATGATCAAACCCGACGGCGTGCGCCGCGGCCTGACCGGGAAAATCATCCAGCGCCTCGAGGACAAGGGCTTCAAGATCGTCGCCCTCAAGAAGATGCGCATCAGCTTCGACCTCGCCGAGGAGCACTACGGCGAGCACAAGGACAAGCCCTTCTTCAAGCCGCTGCTCGAGTTCATCACCAGCGGGCCGGTGGTGGCCATGGTGCTCGAGGGTCCGGGCGTGATCGCCGAGCTGCGCAAGATGATGGGCGCCACCAACCCCGCCGATGCCCTGCCCGGCACGATCCGTGGCGACTTCGCCACCACCATCGACGAGAACGTCATCCACGGCTCGGCCAACGAGGCCGACGCCGAGCGCGAGATCGCGCTCTTCTTCCGCCCCGAAGAGTTCGTGGACTAAACGCCCTCACACGTCCGGCCGCCCCCATGCCCCGGGGGCGGTCCGTTTTTACCCGCGCCTTTCCACCACCACTGGCGCGGGCTCGGGCCAGCCGTCCGAGCCGCGCGCGATCACCTCGTCCAGGCTCCAGCGCGCCGCCCACAGCCGCTTGAGCGCCCACAGCGCCTCGAGCGGTCCCTCGGCCTCCTCTTCCCTGCCGCCTTTCGGCCGGCGCAACACGAATGGCCCCGCGGGCGGCAGCGCCGCGGTGAACGCCTCGGCCCGCTCGGATACCAGGTATGAGCCGCGCACCAGCGCGCGGGCCTTCTCGGCCGCCCGGGCGAGGCGGTCTTCGTCCACCCGCACGCCCCACACGCCCTCGAAGACGCGCCCGATCTGGAAGCGCAGGTTGTTCAGGCGGTAGAACTCCTCCTCCACCCACGCCGGTACCACCCAGGCCTCCGCGCCCTCTGGCGGCGCGTCCAGCTCGCCTTCCCACTCGGCCAGGGGCACGAGCGGGTGGAGCGCCAGGTCGCCGTCATGAAACACCGCAGTGCTCCCGCATGCGCACGTCCAGTGGCGGCCGCGCGCCGCGCCGCGCCACCACCCAGCCCGACACGGCCACGGCGAACTCGGCCGCCTCCTCGGGGCTTGCCCCTCGCACCCAGCGGGCCAGGAAGGCGCCGGCGAAGGCGTCGCCCGCGCCGGTGGCGTCGAGCGCGCGGTCGGGGGTGGGAGGCAGGTAGGTGGGCGTGCCGTCGTGGCCCACCAGCGCCCCGCGAGCGTCGAGCTTGAGCGCCACGATGGCGCCGGGGTAGTGCTCCATGAGCTTACGGGCGATGGCCTCGGGCTCGCGCTCGCCGGTGAGCACGCGCCCCTCGTCGAAGTTGGGGAAGATCACGTCGAGCCCGAGCTCCGCAGTCATGCGCACGAAGGCCGCCGGCCCCATCTCCTCGATGAGCTGGAAGGAGGCGGGGTCGAGCGAGCGCGTGCGCCCCGCCTTCCCCGCGCGGCGCGCGGCAACGAGGGCGGCGCGGCGCGGCGGGTCGGTGAAGAGCGACCAGCCGGTGAGGTGCAGGTGGCGCGCGGTCTCCAGCTCGGGCGGCAGATCCTCTGGGGTGAGCAGGAAGTCGGCCCCCTGGCCCGAGACCATGGAGCGCTGGCCGGTGTGGTCCACCCAGACGGCCACCACCCCGGTGGGGCGGCTCGAGCTCTCGCTGAGCCAGTGCTCCACGCCCTCTTCGCTCAGGTTCTCGCGGGCCAGCTCGCCGAAGCGGTCGCGCCCGATCTTGCCCACGAAGCCGGTGCGGGCGCCGCAGCGCCGGGCCCACACGGCCACGTTGGCGGCGCTCCCGCCGGGTTGCAATTCCACCTGACCGAAGGTGTCGCCGCCGGGAGCGAGGGGGGCGTCGGTGTGGATGAGCACGTCCCAGGCGAAGTCGCCTAGGGCCAGCATGTCGAGGGATTCACCCATGGCTCCAGCCTAGCAGCTAGGCGTCGGTCTCGGCCCAGAGGTAGTGGGCCGCCGCCGAGCGCCAGGGGCGGAAGCGCTCGCCCAGCGTCTCGACCGCGGCCCGTCCCTCGAGGCCGTAGAGCCGCTCGGCCTGGCGCACCATCCCCAGGTCGCCGGTGGGCCAGACGTCCATCCGCCCCAAACTGAAGATCAGCACCATCTGCGCGGTCCAGGGGCCTACGCCGCGCAGGTGCACCAGCCGCTCGGCCGCCTCCTTGTCGGGCAGGGCCTCGAGCCCCTCGAAGTAGCCCTCGCGCTGCGCCCGGGCCAGTTCCACCAGCGCCCTGCCCTTGGCGCGCGCCAGCCCTAGTTCCCGCAGCCCGTCCTCGCCCAGCGCTAGCAGCCGTGCGGGCTCGAGCCCCGTCGCCTCGGCCACCCGGCGGAACATCGTCCGCGCCACCGCGTTCGAAAGCTGCTGCCCCACCACCGCCCGCACCAGCGAGGGAAAGACGGGGTGCAGCCCCCAGCGGTAGGGGCCGTGTCGCTCGATCAGCCGCGCCATCACCGGATCGCGGGCGAGGTGCGCCAGCGCCTCCTCGCTCGCGATCACCTCGGCGGCGTGCTCCACCTTCATGCGGGCCATTCTATTCACGAACGCCTCGTCTAGTATGAAGCCATGACGCTCCACCGGCGCTGGGCCGCCCGCCGCGCCTGGCGGGTGCGCGCCCTCCTGGCCGCGTTGCTCGCGCTGCTGGCCTGGCTGCTTTCGGCCTGGCTGGGCCCCTGGGTTGTGGCGCTGGCGTTCTTGCCGCTGGCCTACCCCGCGCGCCGGGAGGAGGCCCGCGCCCTCGCCGAGATCGACCGCGAACTGGGCCTCGCCTACCGCACCGCGCTGGAAACGCCCGCGAACGACCCCGCCTATCCCCGGCTGCGGGCGGAGGCGGAGCGGGCCGCGCACGCGGCGCGGCTGCCGCCCCCGCCCTGGCGCGAGGCCGCGCTGGCGCTCACGCTGTGGGTGCTCGTCCTCGCCGTCTCGCTCCCGGGGCGCGCGCCGGCACCCCCGGCCGAAGCCGGCGCCCCCGCGGCGCCGGAGCGGGCCGCGCCGGCCGCGAGCGAGCCCCCGCCCGGGCGCGCGAGCGAACGGCCCGAAGCCGCCTCCAGTGAGGCCGCGCCCGCCGAGACCGTCGAACCTCCCACCGGGTCCATGTCGCCGGAGGCTGCCGAGGATGCGCAGCCTGCAGGTGCGGAGGCCGCCCCGGGCACCGAAGCGGCGGAGGGGCTCGAACCCGGAGAGCCGGGCGGGGGCGCGGAGGTGGTGGAGGGTGCGGCTGCGGACGCGGCGGAGGCGGAGGGCACCCCGGCCGCCGTGGAAACCGCGGCGGAAGACGCCCCGGCGCGGGGCGAGGCGGTGCGGGAGGGGGCGGACGGCGAAGGGGTCCTGGTGGAAGGCCCCGCGGCCCGGGGTAGCGCGGGGGCCGGGTCCGAGGCGGCGGGCGCGGGCGCGCCCGAAGTCCCCCAGCCCCAGACGCCCGCCGGCCTGCCCTCCCCCTGGGCCGGGGGCGCGCCGCCCGAGGCGGTGCAGCGTGCGGCCGAACGCTACCTCCAATCCACGCCGCTGCCGCCCGACGCCGCCGAGGCGGTGCGCCGCTACTTCGAGCTGGAGGCCGGGGCCGACTAGCCCTTGCCGTCGAGCCAGAGCTTGCCCAGGCGCTCGACCAGCATGGCCACGCTGCCGAAGATGAAGAGGTAGACCCCCTCGGTGTAGCGATCGGGGTTCAAAAAGAGCACGCTCCCCACCACGAAGGCCAGCCCTCCGGAGAGGCCCAGCAGGGTGAGGAGGTGGACGCCTCGGTTCACCACCCCCTTATACCCTATGCCAGGGAGGCCGGATAGCGAACCCTACAGCCAGCAGCGACTCGGGTTTTGCTAGTGGGTATAGGGTTTGAGCGGGACGTGTGGGGAGGTTTCGGCAGAGGGCGCGTGCTCAATCCGCCGCTTGTTCGAGCGTCACCGGGGCGTCGTAGACGACCGCGCCGAGCTGGCGTAGGCGGTCTTCGAGGTCTTCGTAACCGCGGCGAATGTGCTGCATGCCCTCGAGCACGGTCTCGCCCTCGGCGGCCAGCGCGGCGATGACCATGGCCCCGCCGCCGCGGATGTCGAAGGCCTTGATGCGCGCGCCGGTGAGGTTGCGCCCGTGGATGGCGAGCACGCGCTCCTTGAGGTGCAGCTCGGCGCCCAGGCGGGCGAGCTCGCCCACGTGGGTGAAGCGGTCGGGGTAGACCAGGTCGCGCACCAGGCTGACGCCGGGCACGGTCGCCAGATAGGCGGTCACCGGCGGCTGCAGGTCGGTGGGGAAGCCGGGGTACTCGCGGGCGTCCACGTCGAAGGGCTCGGGCTCGCGCGCGCTCTTCAGCCGCACCCAGTCGGTGCCGGTGAGGACGGTGTGGCCGGCGTTCTTCAGCTTGGAGAGCAGCGCGTCCATGTGCTCGGGGTTCGCCCCCTCGAGCAGGACCTCGCCGCGGGTGGCGGCCGCCGCCAGCAGGTAGGTGCCGGCCTCGATGCGGTCGGGGATGATCTTGTAGCTGCCGCCGCCCAGCGCCTCGGCGCCGCGGATCGTCATCTTGGCGGTGCCGGCGCCCTCGATCTGGACGCCCAGCATCTGCAGGAAGCCCGCGAAGTCGACGATCTCGGGCTCGAGCGCCGCGTTGACGATGGTCACCTCGGTGGGGCCCAAAGCCGCGGCCAGCATCACCTGCTCGGTGCCGCCCACGGTGGGGCGGTCGAAGACGACCTCGCCCTCGGGCCAGCCGTTGCGGCAGGCGGTGAAGGTGCCGTTTTCCTCGCGGATCTCGACGCCCAGGTCGCGCAGCGCCTTGATGTGCAGGTCCACCGGGCGGGGGCCGAAGGCGCAGCCGCCGGGCATGCTCACCTCGCCCTCGCCCTGGCGGGCGAGCAGCGCGCCCAGCACGATGAAGCTGGCGCGCATCTTGCTGACGAGCTCGTAGGGGGCCCGGGTGCTCTGGATCTCGGGGGTGTGCAGGTGCAGGGTGCGGCCTTCCCAGGCGTAGCGGGTGCCCAGGTGGGCGAGCAGCTCGAGCAATACCTCGATGTCGCGCAGGCGCGGCACCTCTTCCAGGGTGATGGGCTCGCGCGAGAGCAGGCTGCCCACGAGGATGGGCAGGGCCGCGTTCTTGGCGGGGTTGACCCGCAGTTCGCCCCGCAGGGGCGTGCCTCCTTGTATAATCAACGGTCGCTGCATTTCTGGCCCCCGGTCCCTACGATGAGCATGATACACACCATGCGTAAGGTGATAATATAACAGCTCCAGCGCATTGTCAAGCATTGCCTCATCGTGCTATACTGAGGCTCCGGAGGCCTATGCCGAAGAAAGAGAAGAAACGCCTGCAAGTGGTCATCAGCGAAGACCAGGACGCCCTGCTCACCAAGGCGGCCTACGAGCTTTCCAGCCCCGAGCGGCTGGTGAGTAAGTCGGAGGTCGTGCGGTTGGCGATCCAGAAGATCGCCCGCGAGCTGGAAGAGGGCAAGATGAGCGTCGAGGAGCTGAAGGCCAAGCTCGCCGAAGAAGAAGACTGATCCCCCGATACAATACGTAGGTGGACGTCCTTGCCGGCCGCTACCACCTGATCGAGCCCATCGGCACCGGGGGCATGGCCGAGGTCTGGCGCGCCCGCGACGAGCGGGTGGGGCGCGAGGTGGCGGTCAAGCTGCTCTACGAGCACGTGCACCCGGTGGAGCGCGAGCGCTTCGCCCAGGAAGTGCGGGCGCTGGCGGCGCTCAGCCACCCGGGCGTGGTGGCCATCTACGACCTGGGCGAGGAGGCGGGCCGCACCTACTTCGTGATGGAGCTCGTCTCGGGCGGCACCTTCGACCGGCTGGGGCCGTTCGAGTCGGGGCCCGAGGGGCTCGCCATCCTGGAGGCGGCGCTGGAGGTGCTGGCGGCGCTCGAGCACCTGCACGCGCGCGGCATCCTTCACCGCGACCTCACCCCCAAGAACATCCTCCTCACCGAGGAGGGCCGCCCCAAGCTGATGGACTTCGGCCTCGCCTACCTGGCCGAGGCCACCCGCCACTTCACCCGCACCGGCTACACCCTGGGCACGCCCCAGTACATGGCCCCGGAGCAGGCCAAGGGCCTATCCCTCACCCCCGCAGCCGACCTTTACTCGTTCGGGGCCGTGCTCTTCCGCACTCTCACCGGCCGCCCGCCCTTCGAAGGCGAGCACGACCAGGCGGTTCTCTACCAGCACGTTTACGAGCCGCCGCCCGACCCGCTCGAGCTCAATCCCGCGCTGCCCGCCGCGCTTTCGGCCTGGGTGCTGCGCATGCTGGAAAAGGAACCCAGCTCGCGCCCCGCCTCGGCGGCCCAGGCGCGGCGCGAGCTCGCGGCGGTGCTGGAGGGCGCGCGCGCCGGCCTCGTCGGCAGTGCGCGCGCCGGCCTCGCCCGCAGTGGCCACTACCCCTCGGGGCCTGTGCGCCCCGACCGGCTCGAGCTCCGCGCCCGGGCCGCCTTCGAGGGCGAGGCCGTCTGGCCCATGGAACCGGTGGCCCGCGGCGGGCGGCTGGCCGTGGGCGGGGGCGCGGCGCTGCACCTCTTCCGGGTGCCGGGGCTCGAGCCCGCCTCGCCCTTCCCCGCCAGCGACGAGGTGACCGCCGCCGCCGCGCTCACCGAGGACCGGGTCTACTTCGCCGACTGGGAGGGGGTGCTCCGCGCCCGCGGCCTGGGCGGGGCGCGCGTCTTCGAGCACAAGACCCGCGCCGAGGTGACCGCGAGTCCGCTGGTGACCGCGCGGCGCGTCTACTTGGCGGGACGCGACGGCTACCTCTACGCCCTCACCCCCGAGGGCGAGCTCGAGTGGGCCTTCGAGGCCGGGGGCCACCTCTCGGCGGGACCCACCCTCTACCGCGGGATGCTCTTTGCCGCCAGCGAGTCGGGCTGGCTGTTTGCGCTCGAGCCCGGCTCGGGGAAGCTCCTCTACAAGGTCGAGGCCGGTCCCATCCACGCCCACATCCCCGCGGCCGAGGGGGTGCTGGTGCTGCCCACCTGGGCGGGCGAGGTGCACGCCTTCGACCCGCTGGCGCGCGAGGTGCTGTGGACCTACGACGTCGAGGGGGAGCTCTGGGGCAGCCCCGCGGTGGGCGGGGGGCGCGTGTTCGTGGCCGGCTGGAGCGGCGTGCTCTACGCGCTCGACCTGAAGACGGGGGACGAGGCCTGGGCCGCCGAGGTGGGCCGGGTCACCGCCGGGCTAACCCTGGCTGAGGGGGTGCTCTACGTCGCCACCGAGGCGGGCGAGGCGCGGGCCTTCGACGCCGCCGCGGGGCACGAGCTGTGGCGCGCCGAGGGCCTGGGCGCGGTCCAGGCGGCACCGCTGCCCTGGGGCGGGCGGCTCTACGTGGCCACCCTCGACGGGCGCCTCTTCGAGTTCGCTGCCGGGTGAACCCGGTCCCCTTTTTCTCACGCGAAATCCGGTAGGCTGGAGCGAGCTACGGCTCTGGAGCAAGGCATGGCACAGCACACCTTTCACATTCCCGTCATGGGCACCGCGTTCACCGTGGACACGCCCCTGCGAATCGCCAAGTACGGGATCGCCTCGGTGATCTCGATCGTGGACGACGACCTGCTCGAGCGCATGCGGGCCTACTGGGCGCACCGCCGCGGGCGGGCCTACGCCCCCATCGAAAAGGACCTGAAGGCCGACTCGCGCGCCCGCCGCGCCGCCGCCTACCTGGACTTAGTGGACGAGTTCGTGCGCGAGGACTTCGAGGCCCTGCGCGCCGCGCCGCTCGAGCCCGGAAGCGAGCTGTGGCGCTACCTCGAGCTCCTGCCCGACGAGGCGCCCGCGCACCGGCTCTGGCGCGACTGGCTCGCGGCGGGGCCCGAGAAGCGTCCGGAGCTGGAGGCGCGCCTGCGCGCCGCGCTCGAGCCCGGGCGGCTCGAGGTCAACGTCATGACCAAGGTGGACAAGCCCAACTACGTCGGCCGCGAGCAGCTGCCGGTGGAGTACAACGACGCCCACGCCGCCCTGCGCGGCTTCGCCGAAAGCCGCATGGAGGGCGCGCTGGTGCTCTCGGCCGGCTTCAACGCTCGCCTCTACAGCTACATGGCGCGCTTCGCCGGCTTCTTCGCCGACGAGGCGGGGCGCATCAAGAAGCAGATCACGCTCAAAGTTTCCGACTACCGCTCGGCCCTGACCCAGGGCAAGTTCCTGGCCAAGAAGGGGCTTTGGGTCAGCGAGTACCGGGTCGAGAGCGGCCTCAACTGCGGCGGCCACGCCTTCGCCACCCCGGGCCTGTTGATGGGCCCGATCCTCGAGGAGTTCCACCAGAAAAAGGAAGAGCTGGTCACCTCGCTCTTCGAGATCTACAGGAAGGCGCTCGAGAAGCTGGGCAAGCCGGTACCCGAGCGGCCGCCTGAGGTGCGCCTGACCGCCCAGGGGGGCGTGGGCACCGCCGGCGAGCACGCGATGCTGCGCGCGCGCTACGGCCTCGACAGCGTGGGCTGGGGCTCGCCTTTCCTGCTCGTGCCCGAGGTGACGGTGGTGGACGAGCGCACCCGCCGGGACCTCTCGGACGCGGGCGAGGAAGACCTCTACCTTTCCGGCGCCTCGCCGCTGGGGGTGCCCTTCAACGTGCTGAGGAACGCCTCGATGGTTGCGCTCAACCGCAAGTGGTACGAGGAGGGCAAGCCCGGCAGCCCCTGCCCCAAGGGCCACCTCGAGTTCAACACCGAGTTCACCGAGCGCCCCATCTGCACCGCCAGCCGCAACTACCAGCACCGCAAGATCAAGGCGCTCAAAGAACAAAACCTCAGCCCCGAGGCCTACGAGCGCGAGATCGCGAAGCTGCTCGAGAAGCAGTGCCTTTGCACCGGCCTGGCCGAGCCCGCGCACCTGGAGTTTCACCTGGGGCCGCAGATGCCCGAGACGGGCGTCTCCGTCTGCCCCGGGCCCAACCTGGCCTACTTCTCGGGCGAGCGCACGCTCGAGGAGATGGTGGACCACATCTACGGCCGGCGGCCGCTGGAGCTCGAGGCGAACCGCCCCCACGTCTTCATCAAGGAGCTGCGCCTCTACGCCGACTACCTGCGCCGGGTCCTCGCCGGCGAGTTCGGCACCGACCGCGACCGCACCCCCGAGGCGGTGGCCGCCTTCCGCGCCAACCTGGCCGCCGGGGCGCGCTACTACCTGGAGCGCCTGGGTGAGCTGGGCCTGGGGCCTTGGAAGGAAGAGCTGGAGAGCTTCGCCGCCCAGCCGGCCTAGTAATCGGGTTAGAGGCAGAGGCGGCGCTTTGCGCCGCCTCTTTTTCGCGGCATACGGGCGTTACAGCCGGATCAGGTGCCCCACCTCGAAGGTGCGGTCGGGCGGAAGGTCGAAGAAGGCCGTGGCCGGCAGGGCGTTGCGCTGCATGAGGGCGAAGAGCTGCTCGCGCCAGCGGGGCAGGCCCAGCCGCCCCTCGGCCAGGATGACCTCGCGCCCGAGGACGAAGTAGGTGTCGTCGGGGTCGAGCTCGAGCTCCTCCATGGCGTAGAGCTCGTCGGGCACGCTAGGGTGCTCCATGAAGCCGTAGTGGAGCACCACCCGGCTGAAGCCGAGCTCGAGCGGGCGCAGCTCGCCGCGCAGGTGGCCGGCCACCCGAGGAATCTCCTCGGTCTCGACGCTCACGACCACCACCCGCTCGTGCAGCACGTGGTTGTAGCCGAGGTTGTTCAGCAACGCCGGGGGCACCACGTCGGGGTTGCGGGTCAGGTAGACCGCGGTGCCGGGCACCCGCACCGGCGGGTTCTTGGAGACGGCCAGGGTTTCCAGGAAGCGCTCGATGGGGAAGGCGTCCTTCTTGAGCACGCTCGCCAGCAGGGTGCGGCCGTGGTACCAGGTGGTCATCACCAGCAGCATCACCGCGCCCACGACCAGCGGGAACCAGCCGCCCTGGGGCACCTTGACGATGTTGGCTCCCCAGAAGCTGAGGTCCACGGCCAGCAGGCCCAGCGCCAGCAGGGCCACCAGGATCCGCGGCCACTTCCACAGGCTCCAGGCCACCACCGCGAAGAGCAGCGTGGTGAAGACCATGTCGGTGGTCACGCCCACGCCGTAGGCCGCGGCCAAGCGGCTGGAGGAGCCAAAGCCCAGCACCAGCCCCACGGTGGCGAACATCAGGATCCAGTTGATCGTGGGGATGTAGACCTGGCCGATCTCCTCGCTCGAGGTCTGCACCACCGTCATGCGCGGCAAAAAGCCCAGCCGCATCGCTTGGCGGGTGAGCGAGAAGGACCCCGAGATCACCGCCTGGGAGGCGATGATCGTGGCCGCGGTGGCCAGTGCGATCATCGGGTAGGTGGCCCAAGCGGGCACCATCAGGTAGAAGGGGTTTTCCACCGCCGCGGGGTTGGCCAGCAGCAGCGCCCCCTGGCCGAAGTAGTTGAGCAGCAGTGCGGGCAGCACCACGAAGAACCAGGTGAGCCGGATGGGCAGCGGGCCAAAGTGGCCCATGTCGGCGTAGAGGGCCTCGCCGCCGGTGACCACGAGGAAGACCGAGCCCAGCACCCAGAAGCCGGTCCAGCCGTTGGCGGTGAAGAAGTGCACCGCGTGGTAGGGGTTGAGCGCGGCGAGCACGTGGGGGTTGCGCGCGATCTGGGCCAGGCCCAGCGCGGCGATGGACAAAAACCAGACCAGCGTCACGGGCCCGAAAAGGCCACCGACGCGCTGGGTGCCCCGGCTTTGGAAGAGGAAGAGTGCGAGCAGGATGCCCACGGTAACGGGAATCACGAAGGGCGCGAGCCGCGGCGCGGCCACCTCCAGCCCCTCGACAGCGCTCAGTACCGAGATGGCCGGGGTGATCATGCCGTCGCCGTAGAGCAACGAAGCCCCGAAGATGCCCAGCATGACCGCGAAGTAGCGCCAGTGGCCGCGGCGCAGCTTGCTGGGCATGACCAGCGCGGTCAGCGCCATGATGCCGCCCTCGCCGTGGTTGTCGGCGCGCATGACCAGCGTCAGGTACTTGAGCGAGATCACCACGATCAGCGACCAGAAGATGAGCGAGAGCACGCCCAGCACGTTGGCCTCGGTAAGGGCCAGACCGTAGTGCTCGCCGAAGGCCTCGCGCACCGCGTAGAGCGGGCTCGTTCCGATGTCGCCGAAGACCACGCCCAGCGCGGCGATGGAGAGGACGATCAGGCGGCGGCCGTTGGGTTCGGTTTTGCTGTGGACGGTGTCGGCCATGGCGCAACGCCTCCTGTGGCCTTTTTAGGGTACACCCGCGGCGGTGGCGTGCGTCCCTGAAGCTGCGTAGACTGGGGCATGAGCGTACGCAGCACCAGGGATCTCACACGGGGCCGGCTTGGGGCCCACGCCGAGGTGCGCGCCCGTGGCGGCCGCGTCTACTGGACCGAGCAGGAAGGCGGGCGCACCGTGCTGCTGGGGTGGGACGGGGCACCGCGACGGTACGCGCCGGACCGCGCCCTGAACCCGGGCGTCGGCTACGGCGGCGGCGCGTTCAACCTGGGCGAGGACGCGGTCTTCTACGTGGCCGAGGGAAGGGTGTGGCGCCTGCCGCTGTCGAGATTGGAGCCCGCAGCCCTCACCCCCGCCTTTGGTGCGGCGGCCGACCCCCAGCCCAGCCCCGACGGCGCGCGCGTCGTCTACGTCCACCACCACGAGGGCCGCGACCTGCTGGCGGTGGCGGACGCCGCCGGCGGGGCCTGGCCCGAGGTCTGGGTTCAGGGGGCCGACTTCTACATGCAGCCCACCTGGGGCCCCGACGGGGCGTGGCTGGCCTGGGTGGAGTGGGACCACCCGAACATGCCCTGGGACGGCGGGCGGCTCATGCTCGCGCGGGTGGAGGGCGGGGGGCTTTCCGGGGCGCGCGAGGTCGCGGGCGGGCCGCGCACGCCGGTCTTCCAGCCGCTGTTCAGCCCCGACGGTCACGCCCTCTTCTGGATCGAGAACCCCGAGGACGCAGAGTTCGACCGGCTCGTGCGTCTGGACCTCGAAAGCGGCGGGCGGACGGTGTGGGTGGAGGGGCGGGTGCTGCTCGAGCCCGCCTGGACCCAGGGCCAGCGGGTGATGAGCTTCGGGCCCGGTGGCGCGCTTTACCTGCGCGAGAACCGCCGCGGGCGGGCGGTGCTATGGCGCCTCGCCCCCGATGGCCTCGACGAGGTGCCCCTGCCCGAGGGGCTGGCCTGGCTCGCCTCGCTGAGCGGCGACGAAGCGGGTCTGGCCGTGCTCGCCAGCGGTCCCACCCGGGGCGAGCGCGTCGTCTTCTATGACGGCGAGGCGTGGCGCACCCGCGCCCTCGGCTGGCCGGCGGAGGCCGACGGTGGCGTGGAGCCCGAGGCCGTGACCTTCCGGGGCGAGGACGGCGCAGAGGTCCACGGCCTCTACTACCCGCCGGCGAGCGGCGCCGAGCGGCCGCCGGCGGTGGTGAGCGTGCACGGCGGCCCCACGAGCCAGCGCACCCTGGCCTTCAACGCCCAGGCCCAACTCTTCGCCGCCAATGGTTTTGGTTACCTCGAGCTCAACTACCGCGGCTCCACCGGCTACGGCCGCGGCTACCGCGAGGCGCTCTACGGAAACTGGGGCGTGGTGGACGTGGCCGACGCGGTGGCGGCGGCACGGTTCCTGGCCGCTTCGGGCCGCGCAGACGGCGAGCGGCTGGGCCTGATGGGCGGCAGCGCGGGCGGCTACACCACCCTGATGACGCTGGCGCTGCACCCGGGCGTCTACCGCGCCGGGGCCAGCTTTTACGGGGTGACCGACCTCTTCTTGCTGGCGCGCGAGACCCACAAGTTCGAGTCTCGCTACACCGACCGGCTGGTCGGGCCCCTGCCCGAGGCGGCGGCGCGCTACCGCGAGCGCTCGCCGCTGGCGCACGCGCACCGGATCAAGGACGCTCTCTACGTCTTCCAGGGTTCCGAGGACAGGGTGGTGCCCCCGAACCAGGCTGAGGAGCTGGTGCGCATTCTGCGCGAGCGCGGCGTGCCCCACCGCTACAAGGTCTACGAAGGCGAGGGACACGGCTGGAAGAAACCCGAGACGATAGAGGACTTCTACCGGGAGCTGCTGGCCTTCTTCGAACGGGAGCTGGGGCTGGGTTAGCGCGCCGCGCCTACCGCCCCCGGCCGCTCACCGCCAGCCCCACCCCCAGTACGATCAGCCCCACGCCGGCGAGACCTGCCTGGGTGAGGCGCTCGCCCGCGAAACCGATTCCCAGCGTCAGGGCCACGAGGGGGTTGACGTAGGCGAAGCTGGTGACCAGCGCCGGGCGCAAGGGGCGGCGGAGCAGGTAGAGGTAGGCGCTGTAGCCCAGCACCCCGGCGAGCAGGATCAGGTAGGTCAGCGCGGCCAAGGAGACGGCGCTGGGCGTCTGCCACCGCGCCCCGGCCAGGAGCGCGATCAGGGCGAAGCTGAGCCCCGCGCCCATCATGTGCAGCGCGCTCGACATCAGCCCCGGCGCCTGGGGCACGCGGGGGCTGAGCGCCGTGCCCAGCGCCCAGCTCACCGGGCCGACGAAGACGAGGAGCGCACGCGGATCGAGTCGCAGGTCGGGTTCGCCGGCGAGCAGATAGACCCCGGCGAGGCCTAGCAGCATGCCCGCCCACTCGGCGGCGCGGGTCTTGCGGCCCATGAGGCCGGCGAAGAGAGCGTTCCACAGCGGCATTGTCGAGACGATGACCGCAGCCAGGCTCGAGCTCACCCACTGCTGGGCGTAGACCACCGCGCCCATGCCGCCCACGAGCAGGAGCTGGCCCACGAACCAGGAACCGAGCGCCTCGCGGCCGCCGGGCAGGGTCCAGCCGAGCGCGCGCAGGATGAGGAAGAGGAGCAGGCCGCTCGTTCCCAGCCGCAGCGCCAGCATGATGAAGGGGTCGATGGTGGCGATGGCCAGCTTGTTGGCCAGGTAAGCCCCGCCCCAGACGAAGTAGAGAACGAGCAGGGCGGCGAGGTCGAGGCCGTTGGGGCGGCCGGAGGTGTCGTTGACCGACGGGTCAGTACCCACAGAGCCCATCCTACACGCCCGCGCCCGGGCTCGACCCCTTCTCACATCCGGCGTTTACAGTTGTAGAAGATGAACCTCGTAGCCGACTGGCTCTTCGTGCTCCTGTGGTTGGGGGCGTTGGTGCTCACCTTCGTGCCCATGGTGCCGGCCACGCTCGTCATCTGGGGCGCGGCGCTTTTGCACGAGGCCATGGTGGGCTTTAGCGAGCTGAGCGTCACCGACTGGGCTTGGCTCATCGGTCTGGGTATCCTCGCCATGACGCTCGACAACGTGGCCGCCGCCTTCGGCGCCAAGCGCTACGGCGCGGGGCGTGCCGGCATCTGGGGCGCGGTGATCGGGGCGCTCATTGGCGCGTTCGCCATGGGGCCGCTGGGCATCCTGATCGGACCCTTTTTGGGGGCGCTGGCTGCCGAGCTGCTTTCCGGCAAGGACGGCCGGGAGGCGCTGCGCGCGGCCTGGGGCAGCCTGTTGGGCGTTCTGGGCGGTGTGCTGGTGAAGCTGGCCATCCACGTGGCCATGGGCTGGATGGTGATTCAGCGGATATTCTAGGGTATCGGGAGGACCACGTGTACGTTTATCTTGCGAAGAAGAACTGCCTCACCTGCGACCAGCAAGAGCGCTACCTCTGGGCCATGGGGCTGCCCTACGAGCGCATCGACGTGGACGACCGCCCCGAGCTCGCGGGCAACCTCGAGCTCCCCGCCGTGCTCAAGGACGGTGCGGTGCTGGTGCAGGGCCCGTTCAGCGAAGAGGACCTGGCCCGGGCGCTGGGCAGGAGGTAGGGTATGGACCCCGTCATGATCCAAATCGGGCCGCTGGAGATTCGCTGGTACGGCTTCTTGATCACGCTAGCGATCTTCATCGGCTACCTGATGGCGCGGCGTTACGTTGCCGCCAAGGGCTACGACCCCGACCAGTTCGAAGAGGCGGTCTTTTGGGCGGTCGTCTTCGGCGTGATCGGCGCCCGCATCGTCTACGTGCTCACCAGCTGGAGCGACTTTGCGGCCAACCCCATCAGCGCGCTCTACATCTGGCAGGGCGGTCTCTCCTTCCACGGGGGTATCCTGGGCGGCCTCATCCCCATGGTCTACTTCGCGCGCAAGAACGGCGTGCCGCCCTACGTCTACCTCGACGCCGCCCTGCCGGGCGTGGCGCTCGGCATCGTCGGCGGCCGAATTGGCAACCTGATGAACGGCTCCGACACGGTGGGCCGGCTCACCGAGCTGCCCATTGGCTACACCTGGCCCGAGTGGGCCAAGGGCTTTCCGGGCATCTGCACATCCACCGGCCAGCTCGCCTGGGGGTTTTGCAGCGGCGAGGTGGTGCGCGGGCCGGTGCACCTGACCCAGATCTACGGCGCGCTCATCGGGGTGGTGCTCTTCGTGCTGGCGCTTTACTGGTGGCGACAGAACCGCAAACCGGGGTGGGCGTTCTGGAACTTCGTGCTCTGGTACAGCCTCTTGCGCAGCCTGATCGAGGAGCCCTTCCGGCTCAACCCGCTGTGGTGGCCGGTCTATGTCAACGACAAGCTGGGCATCGGCTTCTTCACGGCCACCCAGCTCGTTTCGATTCCGCTAATTCTGCTTTCACTCTACATGCTCTGGCGCATGGGGCGGGAGGAGGCGGCTTCATGAGTTTTGCGGCGGTGATCCTGGCGGCGGGCAAGGGCACGCGCATGAAGTCGGCCCTGCCCAAGGTCTTGCACCCGCTCTTGGGGCGGCCGATGGTGGAGTACGCCGCGCGCGCGGCGCTCGAGGCGGGCGCGGAGCGGGTGGTGGCGGTGGTGGGCCACGGCGCGGAGGACGTGACCGCGGCGCTCGAGCCCCTGGGCGTGCGCACCGCGCTACAGGCCGAGCAGCTGGGCACCGCCCACGCCCTGGCGAGCGCGCGGCCGGAGCTGGCCGACTGGGACGGCCCCGTGGTGGTCACGATGGGCGACGCGCCGCTGATCTCGGCCGCCACCCTGCGCGGCCTCGCCGAGGCGCTGCCCGCGGGCGGCGGGATGGCCATGCTCACCTTCGAGCCGCCTGACCCCGCCCAGTACGGCCGCGTCCTCCGTGACGGAGCGGGCAACGTGGCGCGGGTGGTCGAGTTCAAGGACGCCACCCCCGACCAGCGGGCCGTACGCGAGGTGAACGCCGGGGTCTACGCCTTCGACGCGAACGTCTGGGACTTTCTCGAGGAAGTGGACCGCGACAACGCCGCCGGGGAGTACTATCTTCCTGATCTGATCGGGGTCTACCAGCGCCACGGCCTGCCGGTGCGGGCCTTCAAGGCCGACGACCCCATCGAGTTATTGGCCGTGAACGACCGGGTGCAGCTGGCCGAGGTGGAGCGGGCGTTGCTGGAGCGCTTGCGCGAAAAATGGATGCGCGCCGGCGTGCGGATGATCCTGCCCGAGACCGTTTACCTCGAGCCCGGAGTGGAACTCGCGCCCGACGTGACGCTCGAGCCCGGGGTGATGCTGAAGGGCGGGACCCGGATCGGGGAAGGCGCCTTCGTGGGCGCTTACAGCATCCTCACCGACAGCGAGCTCGGCCCCGGTGCCGAGGTGCGTCCCCACAGCGTGCTCGAGGGCGCCCGGCTGGCCGCGGGCGCGGTGGCCGGGCCGTTCGCGCGGCTGCGCCCTGGGGCGGTGCTCGAGGAGGGCGCCTTCGTGGGCAACTTCGTCGAGGTCAAGAAGAGCCGGCTGGGCCCGGGTGTGAAGGCCGGGCACCTGGCCTATCTGGGCGACGCCGAGGTGGGCGCCGGGACCAACGTGGGTGCGGGCACGATCACCGCCAACTACGACGGCGCGAAGAAGCATCCCACGATCATCGGTCCGCGCGCCTTCATCGGCTCCAACTCGGTGCTCATCGCTCCCGTGCGCGTCGGGGCCGAGGCCACCGTGGCCGCCGGCAGCGCCATCAACCACGACGTGCCCCCGAGCACGCTCGCCATCGCCCGCGGCCGCCAGCGCAACATCGAGGGCTGGGCCGAGCGCAAGCGCCGCAAAACCGAACCCTCAGAAAAAGGTACTAGTATGGAGGAGGAGACGACGTCATGAACCTAGGCATGTCCGAAATACTCATCATCCTCGTGATCGTGCTCATCCTCTTTGGCCCCAAGAAGCTCCCGGAGCTGGCCCGCGGCTTGGGGCAGTCCATCCGCGAGTTCAAGAAGGGGGCCAGCGAGATCAAGCAGGAGTTCGAGCAGGCGGTTGACCTCGATGCCCCGCCGCCCAAGGCGCCCGCGCAGCAGCAACAGGCCGCTCCGGCGCCGCAGCAGTCCGCGGAGGCTGAGGCGAAACCCTCCAAGCCTGCTGAGGACGCCTAGCCGAACGTGCACGAAGCACCCCTCGTCGAGCACCTCGAGGAGCTCAGGGCCCGCATCATCCGGGCGCTTCTGGCCTGGTTCGTGGGCATGGGCGTGGCCTGGACCTTTCGCGTACAGCTGCTCGAGATCCTCAAGCGCCCCCTCAACGTGGCCACCCAGGTCCGCGGCATCGAAGCCAATCTCATTCAGCAGTCGATCACCGAGGGCTTCATCGTCTCGCTCAAGATCGCGGCCTTTGGCGGGCTGATCCTGGCCATGCCCTTCATCGTCTACCAGATCTGGGCCTTCATCGCCCCCGGTCTCTACCCCCACGAGCGGCGGCTGGCGATCCCGTTCATTATCGGGGCCGGGTTTTCCTTTGCTGTGGGCGTCGTCTTCTCGTATTACGTGCTGCTTCCCTTTGCTGTGCCCTTTTTGCTTGGCTTTCTGGGTAACCAGGTGGTGCCGCTGCTTTCCATCGACAAGTACATGAGTCAGATCTTGATGTACCTGACGGTGGTGGGGCTGATGTTCGAGCTTCCCGTGCTCAGCTATCTCTTTACAAAGCTGGGCATGCTCGATTGGCGCTTCCTGGCCCGCAACCGCCGCATCGCCATTGTCGTGATCGTGACCCTGGCGGCTGTTATCACCCCTACGGCCGATCCTTTTAACCTGGCGCTGCTTTCGATTCCGCTCTTGCTGCTCTACGAGATCTCCATCTGGGTCTCGCGCGTTTCGGGGCGCGCGGCGCAACCCGAGGAGGATTCCGCGGACGAAGCGCGTTAGGATAGGCGAATGGAACCGCGCATCCTCGAACTACGGCGCGAGATCGACCGCATCAACCGCGAACTGCTGGCTTTGCTCTCGGAGCGGGCACGCATCGCCTCCGAGATCGGCCGCATCCAGACCGAGCTGGGCCTAGGGCACTACGACCCGGCCCGCGAGGAGGAGATGCTGGCCTACCTCACCGCCGAGAACCCCGGGCCCTTCCCCGACGGCACGGTCAAGAAGCTCTTCAAGGAGATCTTCAAGGCCACGCTGGCGCTCGAGGAGCAGGAAGACAAGCGCAAGTTCCTCTTCTCGCGCGAGACCCGGCCCGAGGACACGCGGGTGCGGGTGCGGGATGCGGTCTTTGGCGGCGGCGCGCCGCTCTTGATTGCCGGTCCCTGCGCGATCGAGTCGGAAGAGCAGATGGACGCCACCGCGGCCTTCCTTGCCGAGCGGGGGGTCAAGGTGCTGCGCGGCGGGGCCTTCAAGCCGCGCACGAGCCCCTACGCCTTCCAGGGGCTGGGCGTGGAGGGGCTCAAGATCGGCCGGGCCGCGGCCGACCGCTACGGCATGGCCTTCGTGACCGAGGTGATGGACACCCGCGACGTCGAGGTCGTTTCGGAGTACGCCGACATTTTCCAGGTGGGCGCGCGCAACATGCAGAACTTCGCCCTCCTGCGCGAGGTGGGCGCGGCCCGGCGGCCGGTGCTGCTCAAGCGCGGCCTCAGCGCCACGGTGGAGGAGTGGTTCTACGCCGCCGAGTACGTGCTGAGCCAGGGCAACGACCAGGTCATCCTGGTCGAGCGCGGCATCCGCACCTACGAGAAGTGGACCCGCAACACCCTCGACCTCTCGGGAGCGGTGTTGGCCAAGCAGCTCACCCACCTTCCGGTGGTGGTGGACGTGACCCACGCCGCCGGCCGCATCGACCTGCTGGCGCCCCTGGCGCGGGCGGCGCTGGCGGCGGGGGTGGACGCGGTGCACGTGGAAGTGCACCCCAACCCCAAGGTGGCCATGTCCGACAACAACCAGCAGATGGACTTTGCGCAGTTTGACGCCTTCTTGAGCCAGGTGCGCGACCTGCTCGAGCCCGCGGCCGCGAAGCGGGGCTAGGGGGTCGGGGATGGGCCTCCTCGACAACCTCCTCGGGGCCTTTCTCAAGCTCACCGACCCCACCCCGCGCTACACCGGAAGCCGCTGTCTGGTGGAGAAGTACGCGGTGGGGGGCTGCGACGCCTGCGTGGAGGCCTGCCCGTATGAGGCGGTGGACCTGGCCCACTTTCGGGTGGAGATCGACGACACCCGCTGCACCGGCTGCGGGCTTTGCACCCAGGTCTGCCCGGGGGTGGCGCTCGAGTTTCCGCTGGGGCCCCTGCAGGAGGCGCTCGACAAGGGGCGCGGCCAGGTCAAGTGCTCCAAGGCGGAGGGCTCGGGGCAGGAGGTGCTCTGCCTGGGGCGGCTCACGCCGGGCCTGCTGGCCGAGGCGGCGAGCCGCCACGGGCGGCTAACGCTGGCGCGGGGCGACTGCGAGCATTGCAAGATCGGCGGCCCTACGGTGCCCCAGGCACTCGAGCGCGTCGTCGAGGAGGCCCGGCGCTACTACCCCGAGCTCGAGGTAGCGGTGACCATCGAGGCGCTACCGGGGGTGGCGGTGGGGCGGCGCGAGCTTTTCCAGCAGATCTTGGGCGGCACGCGGCGCATGACGGCGGAGGTGCTGCCCGAGCCGCCGGAGGCGCTGGTGCCCGAGGATGCGGGCGAAGGCCCGGCGCTGCCGGCGGAGCTACGGCTGCGCCGGGCCGCGGCGTTGCGCAGTCAGGGCGAGGTCCGCTGGCCGGCGGTGCGGGTGCTCGAGGGGTGCACCCTCTGCCCGGTCTGCACCAACGTCTGCCCCACCGGCGCGATTCGGCGCGAGCGCGAGGAGGGGGAGTACGTGCTCGAGCTCGAGGTGAGCGCGTGCACCGGCTGCGCCGCTTGCGTGACCAGCTGCCCGCCGCAGGTGGTGGAGCTCGTCGAGGTCGGCCGGGACGCGGTGCTCGCCGAGGAGCCGCTGGAGCTCTACCGCGGCGAGCCGGAGTGGTCGTAGGAAGGCGGGTTGTAGGAAGTGGGGCGTAGGAGGTGGGAGATTCCCGGCCTCCTCACCGGCAGCCGCTGGGTGCTTAAGCGATGCCCTGGCGCAAAGGCTTGATGTTTTTGTAGCCCGCGCGCTGGCGGGCCCGGTAGAGGTCGTAGGCCTGCTGTAGGTTCAGCCAGAACTCGGGCGAGGTGCCGAAGAGCCGGGCGAGCCGCAGGGCGGTGTCGGGGGTCACGCCCCGCCGGCCGCGAATCAGCTCGTTGACGCGGGGGTACGAGACGCCAATGCGCTCGGCCAGCTCCTTTTGTGTCATGCCGTAAGGTTTCAAGAACTCTTCGAGCAAAACCTCGCCGGGGTGCGTAGGGGTTCGGTTCGCGGGCAGCCTCATTACAGTCCCTCCTTTCACCGGTTCACGCTTCGCGGGCCCGGCCCCCTCGGCCCGGCCGCGAACCTAGTGGTAATCGACGATCGTCACCTCGCGCGCTCCTCTGCCGTCCTCCCACCCGAAGACGATGCGGTAGCGGTCGTTGATGCGGATGCTGTGGTAGCCCGCGCGGTCCCCTTTGAGCTTTTCCAGCCGGTTGGCCGGCGGTGCGCGCAGGTCGCCTAGGTCTTTGGCGGCGCCCAGAAGGTCGAGTTTTCGCCGGGCGAGCTTCCAGAGCTCCCGGGGGAGGGTGCGCCGCGCGGCTTTGGTGTCGTTTCCGTCGTAAATATCTCGTGTGCCTGCGTCGGCGAAGTCCATGGAGCAGCCACCTCATCCGCTTGCTTATATCGTATCACGTTATGCGTAATATATCAAAGGCCCCCCCGAGCAGCTCCGTGCTTTTCGCAGGGTCCTGCGGTGGTTCGAGCCCAGTGCGCTGGCGGCGTTTGGGGCTACCCCTACCCCTCCCCCTCCAGCCCCGGCAGCTCTACCCGGAAGACCGTCCGGCCGGGCCAGGAGCGGACGGTGATCGTGCCCTCATGGGCCTCGGCGATCTGTTTGGCGATGGCCAGGCCCAGCCCGGTGCCGCCCTCGGGACCGCGAGAGAAGCGCTCGAAGAGGTGGGGCAGTACCTCGGGGTCGATGCCCGGGCCGTCATCGGCCACCTCGACCCAGGCGCGGCCGCCCGCTTCCCCCACGGTCACGCACACCCCTTCGGGGCGTCCGGCTGCGCGCACGGCGTTGGCCACGAGGTTGCGCAGAAGCTGCATCAGGCGGTCGGGGTCGCCCAGTACCTCGGGCTCGCCGCGGGCCTCGAAGCGCACGCCCGGAAAACCGTGCGCTACGTTCCGCGCGAGCTCGGCCAGGTCCACGATGTGGGGGTTGACGGTGCGCTCAGCCTCGCCGCGCGCCAGCGCCAGCAGGTCGCCCACGAGACGGGTCAGGTGCTGGGCGGTGCGCTCGGCGGCGGCCAGCGCGCCTGTGTCGGCGGGGTTCTTGCGTAGGCGCTCGAGATAGCCCATCAGTACCGTGAGTGGCGTGCGCAGCTCGTGGCTCACCTCGGCCAGGAAGACGCGCTCGCGTTCGCGGGCGAGGCGCAGTTCGTCGAGGAGGCCGTTGAAGCGGGCCACGATGAGGCCCAGCTCGTCATCTTCGGGCCCGTCGTAGGGGATGGGCGAGAGGTCGGCGCCCTTGCGCTTGGCGATGGCCTCGGCCGCGCTCGCGAGCGGACGGTTGGCCCAGCCCACGCCCAGCCGCACGAGCAGCCAGCCCAGGGGCAGGGTGAGCAAGAAGACCACGACCGCCGAGCGAGCCACCTGTTCGCTGAGCTGGTCGATGAACCCCAGGTCCTGTGAGACGGCCAGCACGCCCACGCTGGTCTCCACGTAGGCGGCCTCAAAGCCGTCGCCTTTGTAGATCTGTGGCTCGGCTGCCGCGTTCTGGAGCACCTCCGGCGGGATGCGGTGGTTGGGTTCGTCGATGAGGATGGGCTGGCCGTTGAAGTCGTAGAGCGCGACGTAGGTGCCGCCGATGGGGCGGAGCGTGCCGGTGGTGGCCGAGTTGTAGAGCTCGGCCAGGGCGGCGGCGTCTTTGAGGAGCTGGCGCTCGATGCGGGTTTCGAGCGAGGTGCGCAGGGTGGCGTAGATGCCAGCCAGGCTCAGGGCGAGGAGCAGCGCCCAGATGAGGCCGAAGACTAGAGTGAGCCGGGTAGTGTAGCGCACAAACTTATTGTGCTACGTCTTGGGCTGCCGCAGGGCGTAACCTACCCCTCGCACGGTGCGCAGGTAGCCGTAGGCACCGGCGTCGCGCAGCTTGGCGCGCAGGTTGGCCACGTGCACGTCCACGACGTTTGAATTGCTCTCCAAAGGGTGGCCCCAGATGTGCCGTGCGATCTCGTCGCGGCTGAAGACGCGGCCGGGGCGGCTGGAGAGAAGCTCGAGCAACGCAAACTCTTTAGGGCTGAGCGAGATCTCCTTCCCCTCGTGTGTGACGCGCCGCGCCTCCACCGCGATCTCAAGCGCCCCTACGCGCCGCACCTCGCCGCCCTCGCTCTTGCGCAGCTGCACCTGGATGCGCGCCAGCAGCTCGGCGGGGTGGAAGGGCTTGGTGAGGTAGTCGTCGGCGCCCCCAAGCAGGAGCTGCACCTTGCGCTCCACCGCGTCGGTGGCGGTCAGCACGATTATAGGCAGGTCGCCGTTCTGCTTGGCGCGACGGGCGATCTCGGCCCCGTCAATATCGGGCAGGCCGAGGTCGAGGATGATCAGGTTGGGTGGAGACTCACGCAGCTTGACAAGCCCCTGCATGCCGCTCGGGGCCCAGTCCACCTCGTAGCCCACCTCCCCCAGCTCGGCCTCGAGCAGGCGTGCGATCTCGGCGTCGTCCTCAATCAGAAGGATGCGTTTGCGGTTAGGGATGACCTCGCCGGGGCGGTTCTTGGGGCGGCCCTGGGGGGTTCTGGTGTGGGCCGGTGTTCGGGTTTCCGCCTGGCCCCCCGTGACTCCCACCATCGGGCGGGTTGGGTTGTGTTTCTCCGCCACCGCGCCTCCTTTCTTCCCGTTTCTTCCAAACCGCCTGTGTGCGGTCGGACTCGCGCAGCTGGTAGACCTTGCGGAAGGTGTCGCGCAGGCTGACGTAACCGTCGTCAAGGAGGACGTAGATGTCATCCTCCCAGACACGCCCCTCGTAGGCGTGGAGTTCGCGCCCCGTCCGGACGAGGATGCGCACGGCCGCGCCCTCGGGCGGGTCGAGTGGGTCGGCCCGCAGGTCGAGGACGCTGTGGTCCACCCGCCAGTAGAGGTAGATGGTGCGCAGGTTGGGGGAGACCACGCGGATCTCGGCACCATCGGGCAGGGCCGGCAACCCCGGTAGGGGCGCCAGCGTAAGGAGTACCGAGAGCATTAGGCCAGCCACATCTACATGGTAGCGCCTCGAATCCCAAAGCGCGATGTGGCGCCCATTAAGAATCGTTTAAGCTGGTAGGCTGAAGGCGTGCACGCGGTGCGGACCAAGGTCTGCGGCATCACCCGCGAGGAGGACGCCCTTGCCGCCGAGCAACTCGGGGCCTGGGCGCTGGGGTTTGTCTTCGCGCCCTCCAAGCGGCGGGTCGAACCCGAGACGGCGGCAGCGATTGGTGCGGTGCTGGGGCCCTTTGTGGTTCGGGTGGGCGTCTTCGTAGACGCGCCGCCGGGCGAGGTACTGGAGGTGGCGCGGCGCGCGCGCCTCTCGGCGGTGCAGCTCCACGGCGACGAGCCGCCCGAGTGGGCCGAGGAGCTGCGGCGGCACCTGCCGGTGATCAAGGCGGTGCGGCTTTCGGGCCCGCCGGAGTCAGAACTCGCGGCCTATCCGGCCGACGCGCTGCTGGTAGACGGGCCGCGGCCAGGCAGCGGCGAGGCCTACGACTGGTCCTGGCTCGAGCCCCTGGCGGACCACCCGCGCCTGATCGTGGCCGGCGGGCTCACCCCGGAGCGCTTGCCAGGGCTCTTTACCCGGGTCTGCCCCTATGCCGTGGACGTCTCGAGCGGTGTGGAGGCCACGCCGGGAATCAAGGACCCAGCCCGGCTCGAGGCCTTTCTACAGGCCGCCCGACGGGGTTGTGGATAACCTGTGAATATAAATGTGGAGATCTAGGAAACGCCGATGACCATCGGCAAAACACGAAATATGCAGCGTGTGGATAAACGCATAGGTTTACGAAACGGAAACGCCCGAAGCCCATCGGCATTTTCTTGTGAGGACCTTTTTACTGCAAATGTATCGCAGAAACCGCCGCCGCTTCCCGGCAAGGCCCCGCAGGCGGCCGACCCGCCGCTCTCTGGGGCCCGGCGGGCGGGTAGAGCTTGCGGGCGCGGATCCGCGCCCGGCCGGGCCGCGGGCCGTTACCCTAGGGACTAAGGAGGAAGCCATGAACCGGACCGAACGTCTCCAAGCGGTCGTCCGCGCGGCGGGGGATCACCCCCTCTACGCCAAGCGTCTGGCGGGCGTGGACCCGATCCGCTTCACCCCCGCGGACCTCGCCCAGATCGAGCCCGTAACCCGCGACGACTGGGTGGCCTTCCTGAAAGAGCAGCCGCGGCCGCCGGCGGGCACGGCGCTCGTGCACCTGACCCCCAGCCCGCTCCTTGGCTGGATGCCCGAGTACCTGGCGGCCGCCGACCTGGAGGCGCAGGCCGAAGCCCTGGGTGCCTACTTTGCGCGGCTGGGCCTTGCGGGCAAGCGGGTGATCGTGGCCTTCAGCTACCACGTTTTCGCCGGGGGCTGGCTCTTCCACGAGGCGCTGGTGCGCGCGGGGGCCGTCGTCTTCCCCCACGGCCCCGGCGAGGCGGCGCGCATCGCTGAGATCGCCCAGAAGTTCGGCTTCGACGCGCTCGTCTCCAACCCCAGCTTTGCCCTCAAGATCGCCGAGGCCGGGGGCCGCTTCGAGCTGCTGCTCGCCGGGGGCGAGCCTTTCACCTCGGTTCCCGGCTACCGCGAGCGGGTCCAGCGGGCCATTGGCGGCCGCGCCCTCGACGCCTACGGCACCAGCGAGCTGGGCATCGTGGCGGCGGAGACCTTGGACCAGGACGGGCTGTGGGAGATCCCCGAGATGGCGGTGCTCGAGATTTTGGACCCCGATACGCTCGAGCCCGCCCCCGACGGCGAGCGCGGCGAGCTGGTGGTCACGGCGCTCTCGCGCACGCTGATGCCGATGATCCGCTTCCGCACCGGCGACCTGGCCATCGCCGAGCGCAGCGCGCGCGGTTTGCGCCTGCCCCGCGGCGTCTTCGGCCGCACCGACACGATGGTCAAGGTGAAGGGCGTCAAGCTCTACCCCACCGAGCTGGCGCCCATCCTGGCCGGCTTCGGCCTCGACCCGCGCGGTTTCCAGGTGGTCGTCGAGACCAAGGAGGGCAGCACCGACGCGCTGGTGCTGCGCGTAAAGGCCGCGGCCGTGCCCGAGGGGCTGGCCGAGGCGGTGCGCCGCGCCACCGGTCTGCGCGTAGACCGTATCGAGGTGGCCGAGGAGCTCGAAGGCGGGCT
>JALSQD010000055.1 GCA_026985615.1 Thermaceae bacterium
GCCCCAGAACTGGGTCTTCGGGGTGCGCACCCCCTGGACGCTGTCGAGCCCACGCGCCTGGCAGGTGACGAACCGGGTGGGCGGCTGGATCTTCATCGGCCTTGGGCTCGCTGTCGTGGCCGCGGCTTGGTGGTGGCCGCCGGAGTGGGTGCTCTGGGGGATGATGGCGGCGCTGCTGCTCGCGACCGGGTACCTGGTGGTGCTCTCGTACACGGTCTGGAAGCGGGAAGGGGCGCGGTCGTGAGCCTGCGGCCCGCCTTCGTCGGGTGGCTGCTGGCCCTCGTCCTGGCCGCGCCCGCCCTGGCACAGGACGCCGCCGCGGCGCGGGTGGAGGCGCTGTTCACCCAGAAGATCGAAAGCCGCTGGTTCGCCCCGTCGTTCCTGAAGCAGGTGCCCGCCGCCCAGGTGGGGGCGATCGTGCGCCGGCTCGCGGGCCAGCTGGGCGCGTTCGAGGGGGTGCGCCCCGAGGGCGCGGGGTACGCGGCCGTCTTCGAAAAGGGCGAGGTGCCGGTCCGCATCACCCTGGACGCCCAGGGGCGGATCGCCGGCCTCTTCTTTGGGCCGCCCCGGCCGCGGTTCGCATCGCTGGCCGATGCGCAAAAGAAGATGGCGGCGCTTCCGGGGAAAAAGAGCCTCCTGGTACTCAAGAACGACGAGGTGCTGGCCGCCCTCGACCCCGACGCGCGCCTGGCCGTGGGCTCGGCCTTCAAGCTCTCGGTGCTGGCGGCGCTGCTCGACCAGATCGAGGCCGGCGCGCTCGCCTGGGACGAGGTGGTGCCGCTCGAGAACGCTTACAGGAGCTTGCCCACCGGTGCATTGGCGGACTGGCCCGCGGGCACCCCGGTCACGCTTGCGTCGCTGGCGGGGCGGATGATCGCGGAGAGCGACAACACCGCCACCGACCACCTGATCCACCTCTTGGGGCGCGAGCGGGTGGAGGTGTACGCCTACGCCAACGTTCCGCTCCTCACCACCCGCGCAGCCTTCGTGATCAAGGCGAACCCCGACCTGGCCCGCCGCTGGCGCGAGTCCAGTGCGAGCGAGCGGCGGAAGATCGTGGCGGACGCCGAGCGCCGTCCGCTGCCCACGGCGCGGCAGCTCTTCGCCGCGCCCCCGGCCCCCGAGGTCGAGTGGTTCTACAGCGTCCGCGAGCTCTGCGAGCTGACCCAGCGCGCCGCCGATACGCCGCTTGCCGGCATCAACCCCGGCCTGGCCCGCCGGGAGGCCTGGAGGCGGGTCGTCTACAAGGGCGGCAGCGAGCCGGGCGTGCTCAACCTGACCACGCTTCTGGAAGACGATGCGGGAACGCGCTACTGCGTGGCGGCCACCTGGAACGCCGAGGAGTTGGACGAAAACGCGCTCTTCGGCCTCTACGGGGCGGTGCTCGAGCTGCTGGCGCGCGAGCGGCCCTAGGGGGAGCCGTGGCGGAGCGTCCCCGCAGCGTCCCCGCAGCAAACGGGGCGTTTGACTACCGCACTCCGGGGGTGTGCTTCGTCGCGCGGGTGACGCAGGCGCGGGCGTGTTGCTTCGGGGAGGCCGTGGAGGGCGGATTAGAATAAACGCCCTGGGAAGAATCGCCGAAGATGTTCGGAGCGGCCTGCCCGACCACTACCCGCACATCGAACTCGACGCCTTCGTGGTCATGCCCGACCACTTCCACGGCCTAGTCGCTATAAAACCGGCCCCGGACGTTGTAGGGGGTTTCAAACCCTCCCCTACCGCAACCCGGCGGCACGGCCTTTCCGAGATCGTCCGCGCGTTCAAAACCTTCTCGGCCCGGCGCATCAACGTGCTGAGGGGAACGCCCGGCCAGCGCCTCTGGCAGCGCAGCTACCGCGACCGTATCGTCCGCAACGAAGCATAGCTGGACCGCTTGCGCGAATACATCGCCACCAACCCGCTGCTCTGGCACCTGGACCGGGAAAACCCGGCAGTCCGCTGCGAAGATCATAAGGGACTGGGCTACGACGCGTAAACGTAGGGGTGGGTTTCAAACCGGACCCTACTGGGAGCCCCAACGGCAGTTGGCCGGGGGTTCAGTCCGCCGCTTGGTTGGGTTGCTGCGCTCAAAGAACAAGCAAAATGTGCACTATCACATAATTCATCACAATATTGCATATTATAGTGCGTCCATGTTCAAAAGAA
>JALSQD010000056.1 GCA_026985615.1 Thermaceae bacterium
CGCCGCGCGCCTTGTAGACTGGGGCTTGTGCAGGAGCGCATCCGCAACTTTTCCATCATCGCCCACGTGGACCACGGCAAGTCCACGCTGGCCGACCGCATCTTGCAAAAGACGCGCGCCGTCAGCGAACGGCAGATGCGTGAGCAGTTCCTCGACTCACTCGACCTCGAGCGCGAGCGCGGCATCACCATCAAGGCCGCGGCCGTCCGCCTGGGCTACCAGGCCAAGGACGGGCTGGAGTACGTCCTCAACCTGATCGACACCCCCGGCCACGTGGACTTCCACTACGAGGTCAGCCGCGCCCTGGCGGCGGTGGAGGGCGTGCTGCTGGTGGTGGACGCCACCCAGGGGGTCGAGGCCCAGACGGTCGCCAACTTCTTTTTGGCGCTCGAGCACGACCACGTCATCATCCCGGTGATCAACAAGATCGACCTCCCCTCGGCCCGCCCCGAGGAGGTGGCGCTGGAGATCGAAGAGACCTTCGACATCCCCGCTGAGGAGTGCATCTTCGCCAGCGGCAAGACCGGCGAGGGGGTGGACGAGGTGCTCGAGGCCATCGTCCAGCGCATCCCCCCGCCCAAGGGCGACCCCGACGCGCCGCTGAAGGCGCTCATCTTCGACTCCATCTTCGACGCCTACCAGGGTGTGGTGCCCTACGTGCGCGTCTTCGAGGGCGCCGTAAGACCCGGCGACGTGATTCGCGTCTGGTCCACCGGCAAGACCTTCGAGGTGGACCGCACCGGCGTCTTCCGCCCGGGGGCGCTCGAGAGCACCGAAAAACTGGGCCCCGGCGAGGTGGGCTGGCTCACCGCCGGCATCCGCGAGATCGGCGACGCCCAGGTGGGCGACACCGTCACCCTCGACGCCAACCCCACCGACGCTCCCTACCCCGGCTTCAAACCCGCCAAGCCGGTCGTCTTCGCCGGCCTCTACCCGGTGGACACCCAGGACTACAACAAGCTCCGCGACGCGCTGGAAAAGCTCAAGCTCAACGACGCCGCGCTGCAGTTCGAGCCCGAAACCTCCGAGGCGCTGGGTTTCGGCTTCCGCGTCGGATTTCTGGGCCTGTTGCACGCCGAGATCGTGCAGGAACGGCTCGAGCGCGAGTTCGACCTCAACCTCATCGCCACCGCCCCCAGCGTGATCTACCGGGTGACCCTGAAGAGCGGCGAGGAGATCGAGGTCCACAACCCCTCCGACCTGCCCGACCCCACCCTGATCGAGGAGATCCGCGAACCCTACGTGCGCCTCTCGGTCTACACCCCCGAGGACTACGTGGGCCCGATCATGCAGCTGTTGCAGGAAAAGCGCGGCCAGATGGTCACCATGAACTACTTGGGCAAGCGGGTCGAGCTCGTCTACGAGGTGCCCTTCGGCGAGATTCTCTACGACTTCCACGACCGCCTCAAGTCGCTCAGCCGCGGCTACGCCAGCATGGACTACGAGCAGATCGGCTACAAGCCGGGCGAGCTGGTCAAGGTAAACATCCTGGTCAACGGCGAACCGGTGGACGCGCTGGCCTTCATCGCTCACAAGGACAAGGCCCAAACGATCGGCCGTGCCATCGTGGAAAAGCTGAAGGACGTGATCCCGCGCCAGCAGTTTGCCGTACCCATCCAGGCCGCCATCGGCGGCAAGATCATCGCCCGCAGCACCGTGCGCGCCCTGCGCAAGGACGTGCTGGCCAAGTGCTACGGCGGCGACATCACCCGCAAGAAGAAGCTCCTGGAAAAACAAAAAGAGGGCAAGCGCCGCATGAAGGCCATCGGCAAGGTCGAGGTGCCCCAGGAAGCCTTTTTGGCCGTGCTTTCGGCGGGCAGGGAGGAAGCCTAGCGCTCCGCGCCGTAGACGCGCGTCTCCCGGAAGGAGGCCGTCCAGGCGAACCAGAGGGTGTTGTCGTGGGTTAGCGGCGCGAGCCTGCGGCCCGTCAGGGGCCCGGTGAGGGCCCGACCCCGCAGGTCCCAGCGGCTCTTCGTTTGCAGGTCTACGAAGCCCTCGCCGTCCCAGGCGAAGGCGAGCTCGCGGCCCGCGAGCCGCCGGTCGAAGACGCCTGCCGCACACAGATCACCCCCGAGATCGGCGAGAAGATGAGGTGTGAGCTCATCGGCGCCGTGCTTGACGTAGAACATCTCCGGGGCGACATT
>JALSQD010000057.1 GCA_026985615.1 Thermaceae bacterium
CAAAGACCGAGATACCGTACGGCCAAGGTCCCGGGGCGGGTGGCCGCCTATCACGCACACGGGCATTGCTCATCAGCCCTTGGTGCAAGCGGTTAGACCCCCAAGTGGAAGATACATGGTGCGTAGTACCTGGTACTTGGTGCGTAGTTCGTGGTGCGCAGTACGTAGTACGTAGTGCGTAGTGCGTCGTAGGGGCGGACCCGCGTATTCGCCCCTGACGCCAGCAGGATGGCCGACAACGGCCGAGTCTGACAACCGCGCCCAAACGTTCATCAACGGTAGGGGAGGGTTTCAAACCCTCCCCTACACCTTTTATTCCTCACTTGGGGGAGGGTTGGGGGGAGGGGTGTGGGCATTGCCCGAGTCGCAGGCGCGCGCGGAGATTGATTTCATAGCTTTCCTGAACTTCCCTAGGGGAGGGCGCCCGCGTCCGCGGCGCTTCGCGTGCCGTGCCCCATGGCGGCCGGTGAGGTAAACTTCACGTTATGAAACCGAGCGGCATCCTCTTCGACTGGGGCGGCGTCTTTACCGTGGGCACCTTCGACGGCCGGGTGGTGCGCAACACCGCGCGCCGCTTCGGCCTCGACGAGGAGCGGGTCGCCCGGGCCTACTTCGCGGAGGTGCGGCGGCTGGAGCTGGGCGAATGGGGGCTCGCGCGGTTCTGGACCTACTTCGCGGAGGCGCTGGGGGTGGAGGCGCCCTATAGCGAGTTCGAGGCCCTCTTTCTCGCCTCGGTGGCGCCACGGCAGGAGATGTACGAGGTGCTGGCGGCGATCCCGGCGGAGGTGGTCGTAGGCCTGCTTTCGAACAACTACCCCGTCATCTCCGACTTCTTGCGCGCGGGCGAGGGCTTCGACCGGTTCGACGCCGTCTTTTTCTCGAACGAGGAGGGGCTGAAAAAGCCGGACACGCGCGCCTTCGAGGTAGCGCTCGAGCGCATGGGGTTGCCCGCGGGCGAGGTCCTTTTCGTAGACGATCACCCAGACAACATCGCCGCAGCCGAAGACCTGGGCTTCATGACGCACCGCTTCGAGGCCACCGAGCCCTTCGTGCGCGAGCTTGAGCGGCGGGGCCTGCGACTGCCCGCCGCGCCCAACCGCCCGTGAGCGAGCAAGCGGTCCGGCTCCTTCAGGGTTACCTCTGGGCTCCCCGCGAGCTGGCGTGGGACGCCGAGATCGAACTGCCCCCGAAGATCGATCTGGACGGGGCGGAGGTCAGCTTGCTGGTCGACCCCATCAGTCCACCCTTCGCCTTCTTCGACGACGGCACCCCCACCGCCTCCCAGCGCTTCTACCAGCTCACCGCCCTCGTGATCGCGGAGCGGGACCCGAACACCCTCCACCCCTGGGTGGAGGCCTTGCAGGAGCGGCTCGCGCCCGTGCTGGAGGCGACGCCAAGGGGTGTGGGCTGGTTGCTCTTCGAGGACCTGCGGGCGCTCTAGTCGAGCACCGGCTCCAGGTTGAACTCGGGCGCGGGCGGCTGCTGGCGCTCGAGCCTGTGCGAGGCCTCGCGCGCCAGGCTGCGGAAGCGGTTTACGTGGGTGAAGAACTCGCGCAAGATCATCAGGAAGACGTACATCCCACGCTCGTTGGTGTAGATTTGGTCACCGTTGCCGTAGACGAGCCCCATCGCCCGCAGCGCCGTGCACTCGGGCCAGAGGGCGCGCCTCAGGGGCACCCCGAAGATCTCCTCGAAGCGCTTGCAGTCCACCCGCCGTCCGAAGAGGGCCATCATCAGGTAGTAGAGCATGTAGTCGCGCCGGGCCAGCGGTGCCGACTCGAGCACCACCGGCCGCCGCCCCTCGGCGATGAGGCGCTGGTAGAGCGGCAGGGTGTAGGCGTTGACGCTCACCCGTCCCCCGTGTAGGCTCATCGAGCCGGTGCCGATGCCCACGTAGTCGAAGTAGTCCACCACGTACTCGTCGAGCATGTCGATCTCGGGCTTGTCCTTGCGCGAGAAGCACCAGGAGCTCACCGGGGTGTAGTGCTCACGCAGTGTAGGCAGGATCACCCGCTTGTAGAGGTAGGCCTCGAGGTCGTAGTCGATGCGGCCCTGGCGGCCGATGTAGCTGCGGTTCTGCTGGGCCTCCATGAGCGGGTAGGTGGTGAGCTGGTCGATGCCGTCGTCCACCGCGATTTGCAGGTCGCGCGCCAGCACCTCGGGGTCGTGGTCCGGCAGGTTGAAGATGAAGTCGACGTTGACAATGCGGAACTTGCCTAAGAGCCGGTTCACCCGCTCGCGGATCTCGGCCCCGCTGCCGTAGGCCTCGATCCGCCCCAGGCGCTCGAGCATGCCGTCGTCGAAGCTTTGCACCCCCACCGAGAGCCGGTCCACGCCCACCGCCTGGAACGACTGTACCGCCGCGTCTGAGACGCGTGGGTTCGCCTCCACCGAGACCTCGGCCAGGTCGAAGCGGCTGCGCACGAATTCCAGGAACCTGGCCAGCTCCTCGTGCACCAGTGCCGGGGTGCCCCCGCCCACGTAGGCGGCGCCGAACTCGAAGCCCGCGGTCTCGTACATCAGCAGCTCGCGCTTCAAGGCCTCGAAGTAGTCCTGCACCTGGCTCGAGCGGCGGTCGAGCTTGTGGGCGTTGAACATGCAAAACGGACAGATCGACTCGCAGAAGGGCACGTGGATGTAGAGGAAGGACCGCTGCCGCCGCCCGGTCTCGAGATCGCGACGCGGTTCTTGCCAGCGGAGGCTTCCAAGCTTGTGGCGGACCGCCAGGCGGGCGGCGTGGTGCAGAGCGTTCATGGTACCCCCTTTACCCCTGGCTCAACCCGTTTCCATTTAACCCCCGCGGCCACGGCGGGCGCAGGTACAAACGCCACGCGGCGGACTTCCTAAGAGAATCCCGTGCAGGAGCGGGGTGGGGGCATTTGACACTGGGTCCGGGCGCGGGGTAGCGCGAGACTGAGAGAGAACCAACAGGCGGTAAAGGAGGCCCGTATGCAGAAGAAGGTTCTGATATTGGGCGGCGGTTCTGGTGGTGTGATCACCGCGAACAAGCTGGCGGAGATCCTGGGCGATCAGGTGGACGTGACCGTGGTCGATCGCAACGCCGAACACACCTTCATCGCGGCCTACCCCTGGGTGGCCTTTGGGCTGCGCGAGGTGCAGCAGATACGCCGCCCGCTCGTCGCCCTGCAGAAGCGCGGCATCCGCTTCCTGCAGGCCGAGGTGCGGGCGCTGCACCCTGACCGCGGGGTGGTTGAGACCGACCGAGGGGAGCTTGGCTACGACTACCTCATCGTCTCGCTCGGGGCGGAGCCTCTGCCCTCGCCGGTGGAGGGCGCCCAGGCGCCCTGGTCGGAGGCGGGGGCGCTAGCCGTGCGTTCGTGGTTGCGCGAGAGCCAGGGCGAGCGCTGGGTGGTGGGCGTGGCCTCGCCCTTCTACCCCTGCCCGCCCGCGCCCTACGAGGTGGCGGGACAGCTCGACTTCGCCTTGCGCGTCAAGGGGCTGCGTTCGCGCTCGAGTATCGAGATCTTTCACATGAACCCGGCCCCCTTGGCGGGCATGGGCCCGGTGATCTCGCACGCGGTCCTCAAGATCCTGAAGCGCAAGGACGTCACCTTCCACGGCAACTTCGAGCTCGCTGAGGGTGGCGACGGGGTGCTGAAGGCCAAGGACGGGCGGACGCTCGAGTACGACCGGCTCATCCTAGTGCCCCCCTTCGCGCCCAACAAGGTCGTGCGCGAGTCGCCGCTGGCGGGACCGGGCGGCTTCCCCGAGGTGAGCCCCGAGACCTTCCGCTCGCTCAAGTACCCCAACGTCTTCGTCATCGGCGACACCGTCAACCCCGCGCTGGGGCTCCCGCCCGCGGGGGTGGTGGTCCACTACCAGGGCGAGTACATCGCCGGCGTGATCGCGGCCGACCTGCGCGGCGCCTACATCGGTGAGCCCTTCAACGCGGTGGCCATGTGCATCATGGACTTCGGCGACGACGCCATCCTCCCGCAGTGCGACTTCACCGAGATGCTCGCCGGACGCGGAATGATCTCCTGCGGCGTCATGGCCACGGGCCGGTCGGTGCGCATCGCCAAGATGCTCTTCGAGTCGATGTTCTTCGCGGCGATGTTCGGATAGGGAGGGCACCATGCCTACGGTGGAAGAAAGGCTCGAGCGCATCGAGCGCATCCTGGAGGACAGCGGCCTGGCTTTCCTCGCAGACGTCAAGATGGGGCCGACGCTGCTGGAAAACCTCAGCCTCCTGATGGAGCCCAAGAACCTGCGCCTGCTCTCGGTCCTCGACCGCATCGTCGAGCAAGCCGACGCCCTCGAGCACGCCGCCGAGTCGCTCGAGAAGCTGGACCGCAGCGGCCTTCTCCAGCTCGCCGGCGGCGCCTCCGAGACGCTGATGCAAAACCTCAGCCTCCTGATGGAGCCCAAGAACCTGCGCTTGGTCTCGCACCTGGCCAACTTGGTCGAGGTGCTGGCCGAGGTCGACCCCAACGCCCTGGGGATGTTCGTGGAAGCGGCGGGGGAGGCGGCCCGCGAGACCTTCACGGACGAGGTGCTGCGTCAGCCGCCGCGGGTGAGCGCGGCGGGGCTGTTGCGCCAGTTGAGCGACCCGGAGGTGCAGCAGGCGCTGGGGCTGCTCTTCTTGCTGCTGCGGCTCCTGCCGCGTACGCTGGCCCACCTGCAACGCGAGCGCGAGCAGCTGGAATCGCTCATGGAGCAGATGAAAAAATGACGCCCGCGGGGCATGGGCGTTTGTCCCTCATGCCCCCGGGCGGGGCGGCGTAGGCTCGGAACAGTGAAGAACGAGAGCCGCATCCGCCAGCTCCGCAGCACCCGCTACAGGCGCCTGGCGGCCCTTCACGGCGGACCGCTGGGCGTGGCCCTAATCGGTCGGCCCGAGCTGGCCCCCAGCTTCGAACGGGCGATGCGGCACTGTCCGGGACACCCCGACCTGCTCTGCGCCGGCGTGGGTGGGGCGCCCCGGGTCTGCTTCGTGGGCAAGATGGAGCAGCTCGCCGCTTCCAGCGCGCGCGGCGGGGAGAGCCGGCGCGCCTGGGAACGGCGCTTCATCGAGCGCGAGGTGCTGCCCTGCCTCGAGGTCTTCGAGCGCGAGTTTCCCCGGGAGCTCGAGCCCATGCTGCGCTACACCCGTGACGAGATCGAGGCCGACCTCGCCTACCTCAAGCAGCGCAGCCGCGCCGCCGGCGAGCCCTAGCGGAAGACGTATTCGCGGCCGAGCAGCAGCATCGCGGCCACGGCCGTGGCGGCGACCACGATCATCAAGAGCGTGCGGCCGATGAGCCCCAGCTCCACGTTCTCGCCCCCGGCGGCCAGCGCCCTGGGGTTGAAGGTGGCGTAGAAGAGCAGCGTGACCGCGGCGGTTCCCAGCAGAAAAGCGAAGACATAAACGATCCAACCGTCCATGGTTCCCTCCCTCGTTCAGTCTGGAGCGTTTCCTAGGCGCTCTAGCAGCGGCGTCCAAGCCTGGTCCAAGTCTAGCAGACCGGCGGCATAGACCCGCAGCCCGCGGGCGCGGGCGAGGTGGGCCTGTGGGGCCACGCCGTCGCCCGGCCGGGAGCCGTCGAGGGAGGGGGAGCTCCAGGCGGGATAGGCCCGCAGCTCGTGGTAGCGCACGCCGGTGGGGGCGGTGCGCACGAGCTCTAGGGGCTCGTCGGGGTTTTCCAGCGGGGCCCGTCGGGGTTGTTCGGGCGGGCCCACCTCCTTCCAACCACCGCCGGCGTGATAAAAGCCCTCGCCCTCGTAGGCGAGCAGGACGGCCTGGGGACTGGCCCAGTCGAGGGCGCGGGCGAAGGGCCAGGCGTCGCCTTCCGAGGCGTCGAGCCCCACCACGATGCGGCCGCGGTGGTCGGAGGGGAGGCGCCGCAGGAGCTCGGGGGCGAGCGCGCGCGGCGCCCAGACCAGCAGGGTGCCGCCGCCGTGGCGGCCCTCGAAGTAGGCGTAGACGCTGCCGAGCTCGTCGGCGAAGCTGCGCGCGTAAGGGGCCAGCGCCTCGAGGTCGGCGTGGATCGCGTCGAGGGAGACGCGCTTAGGCATGAGCTCAGCTTACCCGGACGCGTGCTATTCTTCTATACGTGTCCGTGCTGCTTCTCTCCGACATCCACGGCAACATCACCGCCCTCGACGCGGTCTTGCGGCACGCCGAGCGTCACGACTACGACCGCGTCGTCTTCCTGGGTGACGCGGTGGGCTACTATCCCGACGGCGACGCGGTGATCGAGCGGTTGCGCGCCCTGGGGGCGCGGGGCGTGATGGGCAACCACGACGCCTGGCTGTTGACCGTGGAGGTGCTCGAGGGGCAGGGCTACGTCTTCGATATTCTGCGCTGGCAGGCCGAGCGGCTGGGCGAGGAGAACCGCGCCTGGCTCGCGGCGCTCCCGTGGACAATCGAGGAGGAGGGCATGCTCGCGGTCCACGGCAGCCCCTGCGACCCTTTCGTTTACATCGACGACCTCGACCTCGCCCGCGAGGGCTTCGGCTGCACCGAGGCGCGCTGGATCTTCCACGGCCACACCCATCTGGCCGGCGCCTTTACCGCCCTCGACGGCCCTAGCGGCCCCTGGGTGCGCTACAAGCCCCTGCCCGAGCCGGAGAACGTGGTCAAGGTGGGCCCAAAGGCGCGGGCTATGATCAATCCGGGCTCGGTGGGCCAGCCGCGCGACGGCGTGCCCCAGGTGGGCTACGGCATCTGGAACGAAGAGGCCCGCGAGGTGCGCGTCTACCGCGTGCCCTTCGACATCGACGCGGTGGCCGAGCGGGTGCGCGAGGTCGGCTTTCCCCCGGTGCTCTACCAGCGGCTCTACAAGGGTAGATAATGGTGGCATGACCGAGGTCGTCGGCCACGAACGGCAGCGCCGGCTGCTCGCGGCGCGGCCGGCGCAGAGCCTGCTTTTCGTCGGCCCCGAGGGGGTGGGGCGCAAGGCGGTGGCCCAGTGGTTCGCCCGCGGCCTCAACTGCGAGCGCGGCTTTCCGCCTTGCGGCACCTGCGCCTCCTGCCGACTCGAGCCCCACCCCGACGTACGGGTGGTGGCGCCGCGCCTGGCCACCAAGTCGGGCCGGGCGGCTCGCAGGCCGCAGATCCACCTCGAGCAGATCGCGCCGCGCGAGGGCTCGGACGAGGAGAGCCTGCTCGAGTGGTTGCAGACGAGCCCCCGCTTCAAGGCCAAGGTGGCCATCGTGGACGACGCCCACCGCCTGGGCGAGGCCGCGGCCAACGCCCTTTTGAAGGTGCTCGAGGAGCCTCCCAGTTATGCCTACGTGGTGCTCATCGCGCCCAGCCGCGAGGCGGTGCTGCCCACGCTGGCGAGCCGCAGCCTCACCATCGGCTTCGGCCCCCTGCCGGCGGAGCAGCTGCGGGCGCTTTCCGGCGACGAGGCCGCCCTCGGGTACAGTGAGGGTGCGGTGGGCCGCCTGATGGCGGCGCTCGCCGACCCTGCGGGGCTGGCCGAGGCCGAGGTCGCGGCGCGCGACTGGCTGGACGCGCTCGCGAGCGGGGACCCGGCGGCGCTGCTGGTGGCCACCGAGCGCCTGCGTGAGCGGGCCGAGGGGCCCTTCGACCCCTGGACCTTCGTGGCCCGGGACCTGGCGACCTGGCCCGCCGCTTCCCGCCGGGCCGCGCTCGAGGCCCTGGCGACCGTGCGCGAGGACCTGGAGGCCTACGTCTCCGCGGAGCTGGCCTACACCCGCTTCGCGTTTGCGATGAGGAGGATCTATGCCGAGCTGCGTTCGGGTTCGCCTCCACCACGGTAGGGAACCCAAGCTGTACGTGATGCGCTACAAGGGCGAGCCGCCCGCGGTGGGAACGCGGGTGGTGACGCGGACCCCGCGGGGGCTCGAGCTGGGGGAGGTGCGCGGCGGCCCCTACGAGGCGGAGAAGTCGTTCGGCGAGGTGGTGCGCGTTGCCACTGAGAACGACCTGGAGCGGGTGCGCCGCTTCCGCGAGAAGGAAGAGAGCCTCAAGTGGTGGCTGCGCGCGCGGCTGCGCCCCAAGCTGCCCCAGGTGAAGGTGCTGGGCTGCAACTACACCCTCGATGGCGGCCACGTGGTCGTCTACTACTCCGCCGAGCAACGGGTCAACCTGGGCTCGGTGGTGCGCGAGATCGCCCGCCACGCCGGGGCGCGGGTCGAGTTCGTGGCCAAGGGGCCGCGCGACCAGACGGCCTTTCTGGGCACGTTGGGGATGTGCGGCATGGAGAGCTGCTGCAGCACCTGGATGCAGCACTTCGCCCCCGCCACCATCCGCATGGCGCGCGACCAGCAGCTCCCCCTCAGCCCCGAGAAGATCAGCGGCCCCTGCGGCCGGCTCTTGTGCTGCCTGGCCTACGAGCACCCGCACTACAAGGAGCTCCTGGCCGACATGCCCAAGAAGAACGCCAAGGTCTGCACCTCGGCGGGCGTGTGCGGCAAGGTCATCAAGCTCAACCCGCTCGCGGGCACGGTGGACCTCTACACCGAGGGCGGCGGCGTGATCACCGCCCCAGCGAGCGACCTGCGCCCGCGCGAGCCCAAGGAGTAGCCATGCATTTTTACAAGGTAGCCAAGCGGCCGCGCCACTTCAACCACTTCTACCCGGCGGTGCCGGTGGTGATTGGCGTAGAGGCCCGGGGGCGGGTCAACTTCATGCCTGCGGTCTGGAACGTGGGGCTGTCCTTCGACCCCCCGCTCTTCGGCGTGGGGGTGAGCCCCAAGCGCTTCACTTACGGCCTGCTCGAGGAGGCGGGCGCCTTCAGCGTGACCTTTCACCCCTTCGAACAGGCAGAGCTCGTACAGCGGCTGGGCTCGGTGAGCGGGCGCGAGGTCGACAAGGTGGCCGCCTACGATCTCGAGGTGCTGCGCGGCCGGGCGCTCGACGTGCCCCTGCTGGGGGGTTTCTACGCCGCCTACGAGCTCGAGAAGACAGACGCCCTGGTAACGGGCGACCACACCCTCTTCGTGGGGCGGGTGCGCGGCATCTGGGAAGACCCGGACGCCTTCGCGGGCCAGGCGCTCGACCCGGCCCGGGTGCTGGCGCTGCTCTACTATGGGCGCTACCGTTACGGCCATCCGGCGTCCGAGGTTCGCGAGCTGGGGGCGAAGTAGCCGTGTGGGCCGCGCGCGCCCGCGCCGCCGCCCGCAGGCTGCGGGTGGGGCGGCGCTTTTTCGAGGCCCAGCTCGTCTTCGAAGACGGTAGCCTGCTGCACTTCCGCCACGATCCCCACACCCGCTGGGTGCAGGCCTGGGCGCCCGAAGAAGGGCGCGGCCTCGCGCCCGAGCTGGTGTCCCGGATCGGGCGCTTCCGCCTCAACCGGCGCCACCTTGAGCTGTGGTTCGACGACGGCAGCCGGCTCGAGGTGCGCCTAGGCGCTTTCGGCACCCGCTTTCGCGTGCACGAATGACGCCGCCCCCGCACGTGCGGGGGCGGCGTGGGGATCTTGGGGCTACTTCTCGTAGGGCTTGCCGATGGCCTTGGGCGCGCGCGAGGTGCCCACGAAACCGGCCAGCACCAGCATGGTGAGGATGAAGGGGAAGGCCTCGATCACCGTGGGGGGCACGATGTCCTTGCCACCCAGCTGGATGGCCAGCGCCTTGGCGAAGCCGAAGAGCAGCGTCGCGCCCAGCACCCCGATGGGGTGCCACTTGCCGAAGATGAGCGCCGCTAGCGCGATGAAGCCCTGACCGGCGGACATGTTGCGCACAAACTGGTTGAGGACGCCGATCGAGAGGAAGGCGCCGGCGAGCCCCGCCAGCACACCCGAGAGGATCACGGCCACGTAGCGGGTGCGGAATACGTTGATGCCCATGGTGTCGGCGGCCTCGGGATGCTCGCCCACGCTGCGCAGCCGCAGGCCCCAGGGAGTCTTAAACATCACGTACCAGGTAATGGGCACCAGCGCGAAGGCGAGGTAGACCAGCGGGCTGAAGCCGAACCACTCGGGCAGGCGGTTGACGACCTCCTTGGAGGCGGTGGTGTTGTCGTAGAAGTAGACGAGTACCAGCGAGGGCAGGCCGGCGGCTAGCAGGTTGATGGCGGTACCGCTGATGATCTGGTCGGCCTTGTACTTGATCGAGACGACCGCGTGGATCCAGCCGATGAAGGCCCCCACCACCATCGCCAGCAGCACGGCCACCCAGGGGATCCACCAGATGCGGGCACCGGGGTCCTTGGCCAGGTAGGGCGCTTCCATCAGCTGAGCGCTGACCGCGGCGGTGAGCGCGCCGAAGATGATCATGCCCTCGAGCGCGATGTTGACCACGCCGCTGCGCTCGCTGAACATGCCGCCGAGGGCGGTGAGGAGCAGCGTCGTGGTGGAGCGCAGCGTCGTCTGCAAGAGCGGCACCAGGAATGCGGCGGTGAAGATGGTTTCGATACCCACGTCAGATCACCCCCTGAGCGCCTTCCTCGGCCTGGGCGGCCAGGATCGGGTCGGTGAAGTAGCGCGGCAGGAAGCCGCCGGCGGCGATGAAGAGCACGATCAGCGCCTGCAGCATCATCACCAGCTCGCGGCTGATGCCGAGCTGCAGGTCGAGCTGGAGCCCGCCGGTGGAGAGCACGCCGAAGAGCAGCGCCGAGAGGAAGACGCCGATGGGCGTGTTCTGGCCCAGGAGCGCCACGGCGATCCCGTCGAAGCCCACGTTGGTGGGCAGCGACTGCTTGAGGCGGTACTCGTCGATGCCGCCGCCGAGGACGTAGTGGGTGGCGGCCAGGCCGGCGAGGGCGCCGGAGATGGCCATGGCCAAGATCGTCTTCTTGGCGATGCTGACGCCGCCGTACTCCGCCGCCTTGGGAGCGAGGCCGACCGCGCGCAGCTCGTAGCCGTCGCGGGTGCGCCACATATAGTAGTTGTAGAACGCCACGGCGAAGACCGCGATGATGAAGGCGCCGTTGAGGCGCACCGAGGCCAGCTTGGGCGAGAGCTCCATGGGGATGCCGGGGAGGAAGCTGCCCACCAGGTAGCCGGCGATGGCCGCGCCGAAGGCGACGAGCAGGCGCTTGCCCAGCTCGAGCCGGCGCAGCAGCACGTAGGCGGCGATCATGAAGGCCAGCGCCAGCGGCATGGACCAGCTAAAGGCCCCCGTCCAGGCCCCGGTGGCGGGGTCCTGGTGGAAGCCGAAGAAGTTGACCATCAGCGGGATCCGCGCCGACTCGGCCACCTCGTAGCTGCGGCCCTCGTAGCCGGGGTACTTGAAGGGCATGTGGAGCGTCCACTTGCCGAAGAAGGTGTACTCATTCGAGGCGATCATGAAGAGGAAGATCGAGGCGGCGATGTAGTTCATCATGATCGTGTTGATCACCTCGTGGGCGCCGTAGCGCGCCTTGAGCCAACCCGGGATCGCTCCCCAGAAGGCGCCGCCCGTGGCGGCGGCGAGGATGCTGAGCGGCAGGAAGATGGCCCGGGCCACCGGGTCGGGCAGGCCCGCGAACCAGTGGGCGTTGGCCAGGTGCACGCCCACAAGCATGGCGCTGATGGCGCCGATGGTGAGCTGCCCCGGGGCGCCGATGTTGAACAGCCCCGCCTGGAAACCAAAGGCCACCGCCAGGCCGGTGAAGATGAGCGGGGTCGCGATGAGCAGGCTCTGGAACCATCCGGAGGCGGTGAGCAGCGGCCCGAAGAGCAGCTGGAAGGTGTAGGTGACGAGGTCGAGCTTGGCCGCGTAATAGTCGAGGGTGCTGCTGCCCTCGGGCATCTTCACGTCCTTGAGGATCCAGACCACCACGGCCCCGGCTACCATGGCGAGCAGCATGCTCACCGCGGGCACAACGACGCCGCGCCAGCGCACCAAGAGCGCCCGCCCACCGGGCAGCTGCATGCGCCCGATCATGAGCAAGAAGAGGCTGTAGAGGAAGCTCGCGTAGGCGCCCAGCGAGAGGCTGTAGCGCTTGAGCGGGGGCCTGCGGGCGCCTTCGGCCAGGGCCGCGTTGTTGACGGCCCAGACGGCGTGATAGAAGAGGTAGGCCTCGAGCGCGAAGACGGCCACGCCCAGGATGCCCAGGACGTAGAAGGCCCGGGCGCGGGTGCGCGCCTCGGGCAGGAACGTGGCCACCGCGGCCGCGAGCGCCAGGGCCACCCAGAAAGCGGTGAAGTAGCCCAACCAGCTCACGTCGGGCAGAACCTTGGCGCGGCCGTAGAGGTCCACCGTGCCCCAGAGGGTGACGAGCACTCCCTTGCCGCCGAATGCCCGTATGGCCACGGCCCAGGGGCTAACGGCGAGCAAGAGCAGGAAGATGACGGAGGTGAAGGCTAGCCAGATGCGGTTCACGCCCCCGATTCTAACGCATTGGGGTGTAGCTTCGTCCCGGTTCGAAAGGAGGTTCGGGCTCGCCGCTTCGGGCCTGGCGCGGTAGGATGTTCGCGTGAACGAGACCGAGGCCAAGGCCCGCGCGGTGCGCGAGATGTTCGGCGAGATCGCGCCCCGCTACGACCTGCTCAACCGCCTGCTATCGGGCGGGGTGGACCAGCGCTGGCGGCGGCTGGCGGTGCGGATGGCCACCGAGAAGGCGCCCCGCCGCATCCTCGACGTGGCCACCGGCACCGGCGACGTGGCGCTGTTGCTCAAGCGGGCGCGGCCCGAAGCCGAGGTGGTGGGGGGCGACTTCACCCCCCAGATGCTCGAGCTCGCGCGTGCCAAGGCCGCGCGGGCGGGTGTGGACGTGCGCTTTCTGGAGGCCGACGCCCTCGCCCTACCCTTCGCGGACGCGAGCTTCGACGCGATCACCGCGGCCTTCGGCTTCCGCAACTTCGCCGACTACGAGCGCGGCCTGGCCGAGTTCCAGCGGGTGCTGGCGCCCGGCGGGCGGGCGGTGATCCTCGAGTTCCCTCCGCCGCCTAAGGGGCTTCTGGGCCGGGCCTACCGGTTCTACTTCAATGGCGTGCTGCCCTGGATCGGCGGCGTAATCTCGGGCAGGCCCGAGGCCTACCGCTACCTCCCCAGCTCGGTGGAGCGCTTCCCGGAGCCCGAACGGCTCGCCGAGATGATGCGCGCGGCCGGCTTCGCCGAGGTGCGCTGGCGCCTGCTCACCGGCGGCATCGCCGCGGTGCACGTGGGGGACAAGCCGTGAAGTGGGCGCGCGAGCTGGGCAACTACCGGGTCCTGATCGAGGCGCTCGAGCTCGGGCTCACCCCCGGCGAGCTGGAAGAGCGCCACGGCCTCCTCGCCGGATTCGTGCGTGAGCACGCCGGTGGCGCCCGCTACGCCAACGAGGTGGTCGAGCTGGTGCACGGCTCCGAAGGGGTCTTCGTCTCCTTCCCCGCGCTGCCCAGCGCCGCCTACGCCTGGCTGGGCGAGGCGACGGGGGTCTTCTTCAGCCCGGTGGAGGCGCAGATCTGGCTGTGGGAGGTTATGGAGCGGGCCGAGGCGGGCGAGGGCGACTTGGTGGCCCTCTACGAGCCGGGCTTCGCCGACGACGATGAGAAAATCTTCATGGCCTACACCTACGAGGGCGACCGTTACCAGCGGGGCTGGCCGCGCACCAAGCTGCCGCTCTTCCTCTGGCTCGCCGCCCCGGAGGAGCACCTGCTGATGGTGCGCACCCCCCGCGACGGCTACCTGGCCTTCCGCCTCGAGCGCGGAACGCCGATGCTGGGCGGGGTGACGTCGTGAACGACTACGACGTGCTGGTGGTGGGCGCGGGGCCGAGCGGAAGCGAGGCCGCCTGGGCGCTGGCGCGCCGGGGGCTCGTCGTGGGGCTGGTGACCGACAGCCTCGACAGCGTCTACCGGCCCGAGGTGCTCCCCGAAGGCGCCGCGCCCGCGGGCAGTTTGCTGGCCGAGGTCGCCAGCGGTGACCTCTGGACGCTGCACCGCCGGGCCAAGTACGCGCTCGAGGGCCTTGAGAACATCCACCTATTGCAGTCGTCGGTGGTGGGGCTGCTGCTCGAGGGCGGCCGCGCCGCCGGGGTGCGCACCTGGGAGGGGTTCGACCACCGCGCCGGCGCGGTGGTGTTGGCGGTGGGCAGCTTCCTGGGCGCGCGGCTGGCGGCGGGGGCGCTCGAGGAGGCCGCCGGGCGGCTGGGGGAGGCGGCCTACCCCGACCTCTACGAACACCTCCAGGGGCTTGGCTTCGCCTTCGTGTCCGACGGCTACGAGGTGGCCGCCGCGGACGGCGCGCCCGCCTACGCGGTGCGCTTCCAGCGCTTCGCCCCCGGGGAGTGGGACTCGGCCAGCGGCCGGCTGCGCCGCTTCGCCGGCCTCTACGCCACCGGCCGGGTGGCCGCGGGCCACGCGCCGCCCGCGGCGCGGGCGGCCTCAGGCCTCGCCCTCGGCCGCGCCCTCGAGCCCGGCGGCGCGCAGTAGCTTGCGGTCCAGCTCGGCGAGCGGCCGCGCGGCGGGGGCCACGCCGCCCTTTGGGGCGTGGCCGCGAAAGACGCGTACGACCAGGTGGCGGTGGGTGAAGGCGTGGCGCACCGTGCCCGCAGCCTCCACCGCCCCGGCCCGGTAGTGCGCGAGCACCCTCGCGGGCGGCGCCGCGCCCGGGCCCATCGGTACGCCCCACAGCCCGGCGAGCTGGCCGCTGGAGCGGCGCTCGAGCACCACCCCGCCGGGGGCGCGCAGCACCAGCGCCCAGCGCTCCTCGGTGCGCGCGTGCCGCTTGCGCGGCGCGGGGTAGCGCTCCGGGGCGGCCTGTCCCCGACAGATCCCGGCGAGCGGGCAGGCAGCGCAGTCCGGGTTTCGCGGCGTGCAGACGCGGGCGCCCAGCTCCATCAGCGCCTGGTTCCAGTCGCCGGGGCGCGCGGGCTCGAGCCAGACCGCGGCCACCCGCTCGAGCCAGGCCCGCCCCGGCTCCTCCTCGGCGTGCACCCGCGCCAGCACCCGCCGCACGTTGCCGTCCACCGCCGCCACCGGCTCGCCAAAAGCGATGCTCGCCACCGCTGCGGCGGTGTAGGGCCCCACCCCCGGCAGTTGCAAGAGCCCCGCGCGGTCCCGCGGCCAGCCCGCGCGCGCCACCTCGCGCGCGAGTCTGAGCAGGTTGCGCGCGCGGGCGTAGTAGCCCGCGCCCTGCCACGCGGCCAGCACCGCCTCCTCGTCCGACGCCGCCAGCGTTTCCAGCGTGGGAAAGCGCTCGAGGAAGCGCCGGTAGTAGGGCAGGGCCTGCTCCACCCGCGTCTGCTGCAAGAGCACCTCGCTGAGCAGCACCCGGTAGGGGTCGCGCGCGCCGCGCCAGGGCAGCTCGCGCCGGGTGGCGTCGTACCAGGCGAGCAGCACCCGCCGCAGCGCGGGGGTCATTCGCGGCTCGGGCATGGCGGGTAGAGCCCCAGCGGGGGCAGCAGGTCGCGTTCGGGGTGCTCAGAGCGCTCGCCGGTCCAGACGTGCCGCCGCCAGCCCTCCGTGCCCCGGGCGTAGTACCAGACCGCGCCGTCCGAAGCGCGGTAGAGCCACAGCCGGTCCGCTTCGTCCCACAGCCAGTAGAGGTCGGGGCCCTTGCGAAAGGGGGCGGCCTCGTCGCGCACGACCACCCCGCGGCACTCCCGGATCAGCGGCACCCCCCGGTCGAAGTCGAAGACGTAGCGACCGTCGGGCGAGCGCTGCGGCAAGACGCGATTCGCCGGCAGCGCGGCGCAGCCGGCCAGCAGCAGGGTCAAAACGAGCAGCGCCCTAAGCAAAGGTGTAGTGCTTGCGCACCGGCTGGATCACCTTCCAGGTGCAGCGCATTCCCCGGGGAAAGGTGACCAGGTCGCCGGCGCCCACCTCGACCGGCGCGCCGCCTACGGGGGTGACGACGACCTTGCCCTCGAGAAAGTAGCAGGTTTCCTCGGCGTCGTAGGCCCAGGGGAACTCGCTTACCTCCTTGGTCCAGACGGGCCAGTCGAAGACGCCCATCTCTTCCAGCTTTTCCTTGGGTGGATCGTGGATGACCTTGATCTCCATCGCGCTCTCCTTACATCAGGCGGCGGTGCTCCTCGAGCATGCAGCGGTCCTGGACCACGGTGATGCCGGCGTCGGTCAGCTCCTTGGCGAAGGCGTCGTTCTTGATGCCCTGCTGCAACCAGACCACCCCCGGCGGCGGGTTCATGGCCAGGATCTCCTCCAGGTGGTCCATGAGCTTGTCGGAGCCGCGGAAGACGTCCACCACGTCTACGGGCTCGTCGATCTCGTCGAGCCGAGCCCGCACCCGCTCGCCGAAGAGCTCCTGGCCGGCGTACCCCGGGTTCACCGGCAGCACCCGGTAGCCATGCTTCTTGAGGTAGGCCGGCACGTAGTGCGCGGGGCGCTTCGGGTCGGGGTGCGCCCCCAGCACGGCCACGGCGTAGGCGCTGCCCAGGATCCAGCGCAGGTCTTCGTCGCGTTCGACGATGTGCATGAGTGCAGTCTACCCCCCGAGGCGGAAGGGGTTGAAGTCGGTGTGGGTGTCGTAGTAGTCCTCGCCCTCGGCGCGCTTGAGCGCGCCCACCACCGCGTAGGTGAGCGGCAGGAAGACGACCTCGACGCCCACCTTGAAGACGTAGTTGCTCGCGAACATCAGCCCCAGCACGTGCGCGGGGTAGACCCCGGCGAAGGCGACGAGCAGGAAGAGGCCGGTGTCCACCGCCTGGCCCGCCAGCGTCGAGCCCAGCGCCCGCGCGCCAAAGAAGCGGCCGCGGCTAAAAACCTTCATCTTGGCGAGGACGTAGCTGTTAGCGAACTCGCCGGCCCAATAGGCGATCAGGCTGCCCAGCACGATGCGCGGCACCAGGCCGAAGAGCAGGTCGAAGGCCTCGGCGTAGGGGGCGACCTCGGGATCCGAGAGCGCGGGCAGCGCCGCGACCGCGCTGAAGGTGAGGCTTGCCAGCGCAAGCAATGCGAAGCCGGTCCAGATCACCCGGCGGCTGCGGGCGTAGCCGTAGACCTCGGTGAGCACGTCGCCGAAGATGTAGGCCAGCGGAAAAAGCAGCGTGCCCCCGTCAAAGGTGAAGGGGCCGAGCACGACCACCTTGGTGGCCGCGACGTTCGAGATGATGAGCACGGCCACGAAGGCCGCGGTGATGAGGTCGAGGTAGCGGTAGCTCTTCATGGAACCCCCGGTACGAACGCACCGGGGGACATCATAATCCAGTCCGCGCCGCGGCGGTCAGCCTGGCGGGAGCGAGGTGATGTAGGGCAGGTTGCGGTCGAGCTGGTCGCGGTCGAGGCCGTAGCCGTAGACGTAGGCGTTTTCGATCTCGAAGCCCAGGTAGTCCACCGGCACCTCGCGCAGGCGGCGCGCCGGCTTGGAGAGCAACGCCGCTGTGCGCAGGCTCGCGGGCTTGCGCGCGTGCAGGTAGTCGAGCAGGTACTCGAGGGTGATGCCGGTGTCCACGATGTCTTCCACCACGATCACGTCGCGTCCACCGATGGGCTGGCTGAGGTCCTTGATCAGCTCCACCTCGCCCGAACTCTCGGTGCCCTGGTAGCTGGCTACGGCCATGAAGTCGAGCGTGAGGGGGAGCTCGATCCGGCGGACCAGGTCGGCCATGAAGATGAACGCGCCGTTCAGTACCGCGATCAGGTGGGGGGTCCTGCCGGCGTAGTCGCGGGTGATCTCGGCGGCCAGCTCGGCCACCCGGGCCTGGATTTGCTCCTCGCTCAGGTAGACGGGACCGCGCGGCTCGTTTTCGTTCATGCCTCCAGGATAGCGGCTTCGGGTAGCCTGGGGGCATGAAATTGGGCTACTCGCTCTGCCCCAACGACACCTTCATCTTTTATGCCCTGATCCATGGCAAGGTGCTCGTGCCCGAACCGGTGGGGGAGGTGCTGGAGGACGTGGAGACGCTCAACCGCTGGGCCTTTGAGGGGCGGCTCGAGCTCACCAAGATCAGCTACGCCGCCTACGGCCACCTGCGCGAGCACTATGTGGCCCTGCGTGCCGGCGGGGCGCTGGGCCGGGGGGTGGGGCCGCTGGTGGTGGTCCGCGAACCGCGGGCGCTCGAGGGGGCGCGCATCGCCCACCCGGGCCGCTACACCACCGCCTTCCTGCTGCTCTCGCTGCTGCTGGGCGAGGGCGCCTTCGAGCCGGTTGAGCTTCGCTACGACCGCATCATGCCCGCGGTGGCCGCGGGTGAGGTGGACGCGGGGCTGATCATCCACGAGTCGCGCTTCACCTACCCCGAGCACGGCCTCGAGAAGCTCCTCGACCTGGGCGAGTGGTGGGAAGGGGAGACCGGTCTGCCCCTGCCGTTGGGGGCTATCCTCGCGCGGCGCGACCTGGGCGCGGAGCGCATCCGCCAGGTGAACGAGGCTGTGCGGGCGAGCCTCGCCTACGCCTACGCCCACCCGGACGAGCCGATGGACTACGTGCGCCGCTACGCCGACGAGCTTTCGGACGAGGTGATGCGGGCCCACATCCGCACTTACGTCAACGACTTCTCCCTCGACGTGGGCGAAGAGGGCGAGGCCGCGGTGCGCGAACTCTTCGCCTGGGCTGAGGCGCGCGGGCTCGTTCCCCCGAACCCGAATCCCCTCTTTTGCTGCTAAAGCAACCGCCACCCCTTGAGGCGGCGGTTGCTTCGGAAAGGAGGCAGCGAGGGTCAGGCCAGGCCCTTAAGCATGCCGTACCAGTAGAGGGGCGGCAGGATGTAGCGCTTGAGGATCCACATGTCCCAGCGCTCCTTGGTCTGGTCGAGGAAGAAGAAGGTGGGCTTGTACTTGTTGTCGTAGATGAACTCGCCCAGCAGCACGCGGCCGCGCTTGGTGACGATGGGGCAGGAGGAGTAGCCGTCGTACTTGGCCTCGGGCGTCCTGCCCTCCATGACCGCGAGCAGGTTTTTGACCAGCTTGGGCGCCTGCTTGCGCACCGCCGCGCCGGTCTTGGCCGTGGGCAGGGCGGCGGCGTCGCCCAGCGCGAAGACGTTGGGGTAGCGCTTGTGCTGGAGGGTGTGGATGTCCACGTCCACGAAACCCTTGTGCGGCCCCTCACCTGCGGCCAGCGGGCTTTGCGCTACGAAATCGGGGGCGCTCATGGGCGGGGTGACGTGCAGGAAGTCGAAGGGGATGACGTCCTGGTGGGTGGTCTCGCCGGTCTTGGGGTCGCGCACGTCGAAGACGGCCTCCTTCTTGGGGCTGGTGCGCACCTCGACCAGGTTGTGGTAGAAGCGCATCTCGATGTCGCGTTCCTTGACGATGCGCTCGAGGCTCTTGTTGATCTCGGGCACGCCCAGCATCACCGTGCCGGCGAAGCCGCCGATGATGTGGGTCTTGTCCCGCACGCCGGTGCGGCGCCAGTAGTCGTCGGCGAGGTACATCACCTTTTGGGGCGCGCCGCCGCACTTGACCTGGCCCAGGGGGTTGGTGAAGACCGCGGTGCCGCCCTGGAAGTTCTTCATCGCCTCCCAGGTCGAGTCGACTGTCTCGTAGGTGTAGTTGCTTACCACGCCGTTCTTGCCCAGCGTTTCCCGGAGCCCTTTGACGGCGTCCCAGTCGTACTTGATGCCCGGGGCGACGATCAGGTAGTCGTAGCCGATGGTGCGGCCGCCGGCGGTGCGCACCTGGTTCGCGTCGGGATCGATCTCGACCACCGCGTCGCGGATCCAGGTGACCCCTTTGGGGATGAGGCTGGCCTCGGATCGCTCGGTGCTCTCCTTGGCGACGATGCCGGCGCCCACCAGCGTCCACAATGGCTGGTAGTAGTGCTTGTCCGACGGTTCGACGATGGCGACGTCCAGCTTCTTGCCGGAGCGGGCGAGGCGGGCGGCGGTGGTGATGCCCGCGGTGCCCCCACCGATGATCAGGATCTGATGACGCGTTTCGCTCATGGTATACTCCTCATTCCCAGGCACTCAAGTTAGGTTAACGCCATAGAAATCGAGGTATATAGTTCAGATGTCCCTGCGTTCGCGCCGGGTAGACTGGAGAAGATGCTCCCCGAGGTGTTTTCCGAGCTCCCGGAGCCGCTGCGCGAGGCGCTTGCAGAGCTGGCCGAGCCGCTCGTGCTGCGGGCGGGGAAGACGATCTACGAGGAGGGCGACGCGGCCGACGTTCTCTTCTTCCTCGAGGAGGGCTGGGTGCGGCTCTACCGGCTGGAGGCCGACGGGCGCGAGGTGACCGTCCTGGTGCTCGACCCGGGCGAGCTCTTCGGAGAGGAGGCGCTGGCGGAGGGCCGGTCGCGGGCGACGGGGGCGGAGGCGCTCGCGGCCTCGCGGGTGCTGCGCTTTGAGCGCGCGGCGTTCCTGCGTCTGTGGCGGGAGCACGAGGCGCTCGCGCCCTGGACGCTAGCTCGGCTCGTCGAGCGCCTGCACGCTGCGCAGCGGCGCTACCGGGAGCGCCGGTACTATGAAGTACTGCCGCGGCTCGCGCGCCTGCTCATCGAGCAGATGCGGCCGGGGCGGGAAGGGCTCGAGGTCACGCTCAGCCACCGACAGATGGGCCACCTCGTGGGGGCGAGCCGCGATACCGTGACCCGGGCTTTGGGAGAACTGGCCATGCGCGACCTACTGGAGATCAACTACCGCCGCATCGTGATTTTGGACGTCGAGGCCGTGCGCGCGCTGGCGCTGGACCGCGGGGGGCCTGTATGAGCAAGGTGCGTGCCGCCTTTCTGCAGGGGCGCCTGCGCAGCTTCCTGCCCTACGGACCCGAGGACCTGCCGGCACGGATCGCCACCGGGCGCGACGCGCCGCGCGAGGAGCTGGCCGCGGCGCTCGAGGCTTATCTGAAGCGCATCGGTGCGTCCGAGGCCAGCCTGGCCGCGGCGCGCAAACTGGCCCATCCGGCGAGTCGAGCGGTAGTGACGGGGCAGCAGGCGGGCCTGCTGACCGGCCCGGCTTTCACGCTGTACAAGGCCCACTCCGCGCTCAAGCTGGCCTACGCCTACGACGACGCCGAGCGTCCGGTGGTGGCGCTCTTCTGGATCGCCAGCCAGGACCACGACACCGCGGAGGTGGCCCGCACCCACCTGCTCGATGGCGACGAGCGCGTGCGCGAGCTGGCGCTCGACCTGCCCGAGGCCGTGCCGGTGGCGCGCCTGTCCTTCGAGCCTTACGCGGACGAGGTGCGCGCCTTTTTGCGGTCGTTCGGCGGTCTCGAGGAGGTGCGCCGCCGCATCGAGGCGGCGATGGAGGGCCCCTGGAACTACGCCGAGGTCTTCGCGCGCTTGCTGCTCGAGTTCCTGGGACCGCACGGGGTGGTGCCGCTCGACCCCATGGCTCCGGAGCTGGCGCCGCTGTTCGCCCCGCCGCTCGAGCGCGAACTCGACGACCCGCTGGCCTCCTCACTGGCCATCAACGCCGCGGGCGAGGCGCTGGCGGCGCTGGGCATCCAACCCTCGCTGGGCCGTCCGGCGGGGGCGACCAATCTCTTCCTCGAGGGCGACGACGGCCGGCGGCGGCTGCTCTACTACGACGACGGTCGCTTCAGCGACGGCGTGCGGCGCTACGACGCGGCTGAGCTGCGCGCGCTCTTGCGCGCCGACCCCAGCCGCATCACCCCCGCGGCGGGGCTGCGTCCGGTGGTGCAGGACGCGGTGGTGCCGACGGCGGGGCTGGTGGTGGGGCCGGGGGAGATGGCCTACGTGGTCCAGCTCGCCGGGGTCTACCGCTTGCACGGGCTCGAGCCCCCGGCGGTGATCGACCGCATGCACGGGCTGGTGCTCGAGCCTCCGGTGCGCCGCATCCTGGAGAAGTACGAGCTCGACCCCTGGGCCTTCCAGGACGCTCCCGAGGAGGCGCTGCTGGCCGCGCTGGGGCGCAAGAGTGCCAGCGCAGCCGAGCTGGAGCAGGGGTTGAGGCGCGTCGAGGACGAGTTCAGCCGCATGCTGGCCACCCTGCCGGCGCTCGACCCCACGCTGGTGGGCGCCTTCGAGCGCAGCCAGCGACGGCTGGAGGGCGAGATCGAGCGGCTGCGCCACAAGCTGCTGGCGGCAGAGCTGGCCAGCAAGCGCACGGTGCGGGACCAGCACCGGCGCCTGCTCGTGCACCTGCGGCCCATGGGACGCCCCCAGGAGCGGGTCTACAGCTTCCTCGGCTTCGTGCTCAAGCGGGGGCCGGAGGTTCTCGAGCGCCTGTGCAAGAGCCCGGCGCGCGGCCGCGTGACCATCGAGGCCTGAGGCCTGCGCTAGACTGGAGGGACCATGAAGCGCGCCTTCGCCGTCCTGGGTCTCGTCCTGCTCTTGGGGGCGTGGGCGGCGGACCTGCCGGTCCGCATCCTCCTCGACAAGACCACGCTGGCCGAGGTGCGGCTCGAGGGCCCGCACAGTCTCTGGAGCTGGTCGGGGCGCTTGGCGGGGGTGGACGATGCGGCCACCTACCGCGTCTTCGCCACCGATCGCGGCATCGAGGTGGGCTGCGACGACCCGCCCTGCGCCGTGCAGGGCTACGTGGGCAACTTGATCTCCTTCGTGCCCAAGGAGGGCGCGGTGGAGGTGGACGGCCGCCGCTACCGCGGTTTCTTGCGGGTGATCTGGCAGGAGGGTGAGTTGTGGCTCATCAACCGGGTGGAGCTCGAAGACTACCTCCAGGGCGTCCTCCCGGGCGAGGTGCCGGCTTCCTTCCCCTACGAGGTGCTCAAGGCTCAGGCCATTCTGGCGCGCACCTACACCCTCAGCCGCCTGGGTTCGAACCCTTACTATGACCTCTGCGCCACCGCCCAGTGTCAGGTCTACCTCGGCCTCGACGCCGAGACCGAGCGGCACACCCGCGCGGTACGCGACACCGCCGGTCGCATCCTGGCCTACCAGGGCGAGCCCATCTCGGCGGTCTACCACGCCGACTCCGGCGGCACTACCGCCGCGGCTGAGGAGGTGTGGGGCCGCCCCATTCCCTACCTTCAGGCGCGGGACGACCCCTGGTCGCCGCGCCGGAGCTGGTCGGTGCGGGTGAGCCCGGGTGAGGTCCAGCGCGCGCTCGCGGGGCTGGGCCGGTCGGTGAGCGCGGTGCAGGGGCTCGAGGTCCTGGCCACAGGGCCCAGCGGCCGCATCACCCGGGTGGGCGTGGCCACACCGGAGGGCGAGGTCGTGCTGAAGGTGCCCGAGGCGGGCCGGTTCCTGCGTGCGCTGGGGTTGCCTTCTACGCTCGCGACGCTCTCGGGCTGGACCTTCAAAGGCCGCGGCTCGGGGCACGGCGTGGGCATGAGCCAGTGGGGCGCCCGGGGGCTGGCGTGCCAGGGGTGGAGCTACCGGCAGATTCTGGCCTACTACTACCCCCACACGGTCCTGACCTCCTACCGCCTGAGCGCTTCGCGCTAAAGCTTGGCCTCTGTACCCATGCTGTGGTTTCATTCAGTGTAGTGACCTATATTTTCGCCGAGCCGCAGTGTGTAGAGTAAGGGTAGGTCCCCGGAGATCCACCCGAGGGCCGTGGGGTTATCAAGGTTAGGGGGCGGTATGGAACGCGTGGCCATTTTTATTGATGGCAGCAACTTGTATAAAGGCTTGGTCTCCACCCTGGGGGCGGACTATCGCCTTAACTTCGTCAAGTTCATCGAGGCGCTGGTGGCAGGGCGCCGGCTCTTGCGGGCCTATTACTACAACGCCCCCCTCCCCACCGAGGACGCGGCGAGCAGGGCCCACCAGAGCTTCCTCAACTACCTCAAGCGGGTGCCCTACGTCTCGGTCCGGCTGGGGCGGCTCGAGCGCCGGGGCGAGACCTTCGTGGAGAAAGGCGTGGACATCCAGATTGCCGTCGACATGCTGCGCTTGGCCTACGTCCGCGCCTACGACGTGGCCGTGCTGGTGAGCGGCGACGGTGACTTCGCCGAGGTGGTGCGGGTGGTGCAGGACATGGGGATGCAGGTGGAGAACGCCACCTTCCACGCGCTCTCGTCCTACCGCCTGGCCCAGCAGGCCGACCGTTTCTACGCCCTCGACGAGTTCCCCTGGGAGTCCCTCAAGTCGAGCCACGACTAGAGCGCGGCCGTTGCGATCAGGTACAGCCCCAGCGCGAGCAACACGCCGTCGCCCAGCCGTAGCGCGGGGCCGTGGAGCGGGGTGCGGCGCAGCCGCGCCGCGAGCCAGGCGAGCGTCATCTTGCTGCCTACTATCAGCAGGTAGAACCCGGCCAAGAAGGCCCAGGCCTCTGCGCCCAGCCGCCTAAGCAGCGGCGCGCCCACCAAGAACCAGAAGAGGTACATGTGGGGGTTGGTCAGGTTGGCCAGCACCGCCGCGCGCAGGCTCCCCGAACCGCCCTCCGCCTCGAGCCGCGCCGGCTGGCGCAGCCCCGTCCAGCCCAGGTAGGCCAGGTAGAGTCCGCCCGCGACCTGGAGACCGCGCAACGCGGCCTCGGGCAGCGCCGCGCCCGCGACCCAGGCGAGCGCGATTGCCCAGCTGTCGGTGATGAGCGGGGCCAAGGCGGCACGCATGCCCGCCGCCGCGCCGTGGCGCAGCGCCTCGCGCAGAACGATGGCGAGGAGCGGTCCGGGGCTCACCCCGGCGGCGAAGCCGAGACCGGCGCCTAGGAGGAAGGCTTCCATTCCAGCACCACGGCCTGGGCGACGGGTACGAGGGTGTGGGCTTCTTCCACCTGGGCGGCGTCGCCGCGGCGGAGGTGGAGGTAGCTTCCAGAGGCGAGGTCGATGAGCAGTTCGCCCTCGAGCACGAGGTAGAGCCGCCGCGCCGGTGTTTCCACCGACCGCCGCGCCCGCAGGCGCGCGAGCGTCAGCCCGGGCCAGCCGGGCAGGGGGGCGGGGTCTTCGCCGGCCAGCTTGAGGAGCGGAAGGGTAAAACCGCCGGGCTGCACGGCCTGATTATACGTTTAGCTTGACCGCAGCCTGAAAGGCGGGTAGAATGCCATAGTTTGCGGGCAAAACCCACCCGAGGTTCCGAGTACGGGGCTAGGTAGGCGGGGCCCCGGAAAGGAACTACGATGACGTTTACCGAACTCGGTCTGTCCGAGCGCGCCCTGACTGCGCTCGAAAGCAAAGGCATCGCCCAACCCACCCCGGTGCAGCAGGAGGCGCTCCCGGTTGCGCTCGCAGGGCGCGACGTGTTGGGACTGGCGCGCACCGGTACCGGCAAGACGCTTGCCTTCGCGCTGCCCATTGCCGAGCGGCTCGAGCCCTCGCGCGAAGCCGGCCGCGCTCCCCGGGCGCTGGTCCTCGCTCCCACGCGTGAGCTGGCGCTGCAGGTGGCCGGCGAGATGGAGTGGATTGCCCCGCACCTGCGGGTCGTCACCGTCTACGGCGGCACCGGTTACGGCAGCCAGGCGGCGGCGCTCAGACGCGGCGCCGACGTGGTCGTGGCCACCCCGGGCCGCGCCATCGACTACCAGAACCGCGGCGTGCTCGACCTCTCGCGGGTGCGCATCGCCGTGCTCGACGAGGCCGATGAAATGCTCCAGGTGGGGTTCGAGGAGGCAGTGGAAACGCTGCTCGGGGCCACGCCCACAGACCGGCAGACGCTGATGTTCTCGGCCACGCTGCCGGGCTGGGCGCGGCGGTTGGTGAAGCGCCACCTGCGCGAGCCGGTGGTCGTCAACGTGGTCGAGGACGAAGAGGTGAACTACCGCGAGATCGCCATCGAGGCCGCGCCCAAGGCGCGCCTGGGAGTGCTCTACGACCTGCTGCACGCGCACGGGCCCGAGCGCGCCATCGTCTTCACCCGCACCAAGAAGGAGGCCGACGAGGTGGCGCGCGCGCTTTCGCTGCGCGGCCACGCGGCCGAGGCCGTGCACGGCGACCTCAACCAGACCCAGCGCGAGCGCGCGGTGGGTCGCTTCCGTAGCGGCCAGGTGGGCGTGCTGGTGGCCACCGACGTCGCCGCGCGCGGGCTTGACATCCCCGAGGTGGACCTGGTGGTGCACTACCGCCTGCCCGAGCGGGCTGAGCCCTACCAGCACCGCTCCGGCCGCACCGGGCGGGCGGGGCGCAGCGGAACGGTCATCCTCTTCCACACCGCCCGCGAGCGCCGCGAGTTGGCGCAGCTCGAGCGCGCCGTCGGGCGCAGGTTCGAGCACGGGCGCGCCCCCGCGCCCGAAGAGGTGCAGCAGGCCAAGATCGCCGGATTGCTGCGCCGCGCCGCGGCCCAGTCCGAGGCCGACCGCGCGGTCTGGCGCGAGGTGGCGCGCGACTGGATCGAGCGGGAAGACGTGGAGTCGCTCGCCGGGCTTCTGGCGATGGTGCTGGGCGGGGCACCCAAGCCGCGTAGCCTGCTGACCGGTGACGAGGGTTGGCGCACGCTTGAGCTCGAGGCCCCCCACCTTTCGGCGGGCAAGGTTGTGGCCGCGCTCAAGCGGGCAGGCTTCTCCAACATCGGTCGCATTCAGCTGGCGCGCGACATGAGCTACGCCGACGTTCGCCCCAGCGAGCTGGACCGGTTGGATGCGGTGCAGGGTTTGCGGGTGCGCCCGGCCACCAGGGTCAAGGCTGCGCCGCCCCCGGCGCGGCGCAACGAGCGCCCGCGCGGCAAGCGCCGCCGCGTGAACGCCTGAAGCCGTCTCTGGCACCTGCGCGCCCCGGAGGGGCGCGTTTCGTTTTTTGTGGTTTGTGACGTTTTTGTGACGCTCCCTCCACTAGCGTGCGGACGGAGGTGCAAGATGAGACGCAGAATGATTTGGGCAGGATTTGCAGCCTTGCTACTGGCGGCGTGCGGTCCGAGCGGAAGCGGTGGAGGCCTTGCGGGGTGTGACCTTAGTGGTTCCATTGACGCAACCCAGATCCTCGATCCCGCGAACTGTAACCCCTATCACGTCACCGGCGACCTTACCGTTACAGATAGTGGCCGACTCGAGATCAAACCGGGTACGACGCTCGAGTTCGCTCAGGACACCGGCCTTTACGTCCAGGACCACGGGGCGCTGGTCGCGGTGGGCACCGCGTCCGACAAGATCGTCTTCACCGGGGCTTCAAAGGTGAGGGGTTACTGGAAGGGTGTGATCGTTGGCGGCAACAGCTTCGACAACGAGCTCAAGTACGTCGAGATCGAGTACGCCGGCGCTGACGAACGTTGGGATCCGGGCGCTTTCGCCAGCTACCGCGCCGCGGTGGAACTCGGGGAAGACGCGCGCCTGAAGATGACCGACTCGCTGGTGCGCGAAAGCGCCGGCTACGGCGTCTTCATGGCCAACGACGCTTACTTTGGCAGCGACAACGACCCCGACGGCGACTTTGCCCGTAACACCATCACCGCGAACGCCAATTGTCCGGTAGCGATCTACGAAAACAAGGTGGGTCACCTCGACGCCAGCAACGACTTCACCGGCAACGACGAAGACTTCGTCTGTGTGGGTGGCGGTTACGAGTTTGTCCCCGAGCAGACCTGGCAACACCTCACCGTGCCCTACCTGATCCTCGACCAGATCTCGGTGGCCGATGGCGCCACCTTAACCATTGCACCCGGAACTACGCTGATCTTCGACCAGGACGCAGGGCTCGAGGCCTACGGTCAGGCCTCCGCCATCCGCGCCGAGGGCACCACCAGCGAGCCCATCACCTTCACCGCCAAACAGCATGTCAAGGGTTACTGGGCCGGGCTCCACTTCAATGACAGCAATAACGCCAACAACGTGCTGCGTTACGTCGTCGTCGAATATGGCGGCAGTACCAACACCTTCCTGGGTGCCGACGATTACGGCAATATCGTGGTCAGCAGCGCGGGCAACGCCTCGCAGCAGCAGATCACCATCGAGGACAGCACAATCCAGTACAGCGCTTCTTGGGGCATCTCGGTGGCGCAGGAGACAATCTTCACGATCAACGGAGTCAGCTACAACGATAACACCAGTGGTGGCTTTCGCCAGCGCCCTTGAGTCGTTCGGTTTTCTCTAGCCGACAACGCACCCCCCCCGCGCTCGATAAGCGCGGGGGTGTTACGAACATCTTGCCCGTTTGGGCGCGGCGCCCCTCTAGCCTCGGTCCGGATCAGGCTCTGTTAGGCTGCGTTTGCGCGCCACCGGCTGCACCTTACCGAGCTCGCACGGCGGGTCCTGGGCGTGGCACCAAACGAGTCGCATCTCCTCTACAGCTCGCCAGCGCTCCTAGGGGGCGAGCCGCAGCCACTCGGCCCGCTCGCCCTTGCGGGCCTCCGCCAGGCTGCGTTTGCGGGCCACGGGCGCGATGCGCTTCATTCAACGGTCACGCTCTTTGCCAGGTTGCGCGGCTGGTCCACGTCGCGGCCCAGCAGCACCGCAGTCTCGTAGGCCAGCAGCTGCAGCGGCACCACGCTCACGATCGGGGCCAGCAGTGGGTGCACCTTGGGCACGTAGATCACGTCCTCGGCGCGCTGGCGGATACCCTCATCGCCGTCGGTGGCCACGGCGATGACCCGACCGCCGCGGGCGGCCACCTCCTGGATGTTCGAAAGCGTCTTCTCGTAGAGCGGCCCCTGGGTGGCCAGCACAACCACCGGCAGGCGCGGGTCAATGAGGGCGATGGGGCCGTGCTTCATCTCGCCGGCGGGGTAGGCCTCGGCGTGGATGTAGCTGATCTCCTTGAGCTTCAAGGCTCCCTCATAAGCGGTGGGCGACTGGACGTGCCGGCCCAGGAAGAGGAAGTCGGTGGCCTGGTGATATTTCTCGGCGATGTGGGCCACGATCGGCCGGCGCTCCAGGGCTTCCTCAACTAGGCGCGGCAGCTTGCGCAGCTCGCCTAGTAGTGTTCTGGCGGATCTTTCGTCCAGCACCCCGCGCGCTCTCCCCATCCACAAGGCCAGCATCTCCATTGCCGCCAGCATGGCGATATAAGCCTTGGTCGAGGCGACCCCGATCTCGGGCCCAGCGTGGATGTAGAGCGTGGCGTCGGTCTCGCGGGTGATCGAGGAGCCCTTGACGTTGATCACGCCCAGGCTGGCCGCGGCGCGGCGCTTGGCCTCGCGCAGCGCCTCGAGGGTGTCGATCGTCTCGCCCGACTGGCTGATGACGATGGCCAGCGTTCGCTCGTCCACCACCGGGTTACGGTAACGGTACTCGCTGGCCACGTCCACCTCCACCGGCAGGCGCGCCAGCTCTTCGATCAGGTACTTGCCCACCCAGCCGGCGTAGAAGGCCGTGCCGCAAGCCACGATGTGCACCCGATCGAAGCGGGTGGGGTCGAGGTCGAGCCCGAGCTCGACGTTCGCCTCTTCCTCGTGCAGGCGGCCGCCCAGAGTGTTCTCGAGCACCCAGGGCTGCTCGTAGATCTCCTTGAGCATGTAGTGGGGGTAGCCCCCCTTCTCGGCCGCCTCCACGTCCCAGTCCACCTTGCTGACCTCGCGCTCCACCGGGTTGCCCGCGAGGTCCATCACCCGCACGTCGTCCTTGCTGACCACGGCCATGTCGCCGTCGTGCAAGAAGATGACCCGACGGGTGTAGGGCAGAAGCGCGGGCACGTCCGAAGCTACGAAGTTCTCGCCCTCGCCCAGCCCGATCACCAGCGGGCTGACGGTGCGGGCCACTACCAGCTCGTCGTGGTCCTTGTGGGCCACCACCAGGGCGTAGGCCCCCTCGGCCTCGGCCAGCGCTGCCCGCACCGCCGCCTCCAGGTCGCCGGCGTAGTGGCTTTCGATCAGGTGGGCCAGCACCTCGCTGTCGGTGTCGCTTTTGAAGACGTGCCCCTCGGAGAGCAGCCGTTCCTTGAGCGGTAGGTAGTTCTCGATGATGCCGTTGTGAATGACGACCAGCGAGCCGTCCTCCACCGGGTGGGGGTGGGCGTTTTCGTCGGTGGGCGGGCCGTGGGTGGCCCAGCGGGTGTGCCCCACGCCCAGGTGGCCCGAAAGGGGCTCTTTCTCCAGCGCCTCCACCAGCCGCGCCAGCTTGCCCGCCTTCTTGCGCACTTCCAGCCGACCGTTCGTTTTCACCGCCACCCCGGCCGAGTCGTAGCCGCGGTATTCGAGCCGCCTCAGCCCGTCGATCAGCACGTCGGTGGCGTTTTTAAAGCCTACGTAACCTACGATGCCGCACATGCGTCCTCCTCAAGACCCGGCTCGGGCCGGGTTCGTCGTCGTCCTGGCACTCAGTGGATCCGGTTGTCGGCGTGGTTCACGTGCCCTGCCTCGGGTTGTCCCCGCCTCGCGGCTTGGGCTTTCCCCTCTGGCTTGTCTTTTGCGGGAGGGCCGGGCCAGCCCTGGTGGCATCCGCGGAACCGTTCGACCTTTCCCGGCGTGCGCCGGTTATCCCCAGCTGGGGTCCACCACCTCGTAAAGTGCGTGTCGGACGCACTCCCTGCGCTCCCCGCGGTTCGGTTGCATCACCCCCCTTCGTGGCCGGTGGCCACCCCAAGAGTATACCGGCCAGCGCGGCAAATATGAAAATTTTTGGGTTGACAACGGCATGAGCGGGCCATTAGGATGCGAGGTGGATGTACCCTGTTCCTGGCGTTGAGATCCCGCATTGACGGGGTCGCGTCGGGGCAGGGTCTCCCGCGCGGGCGTCGTCTTGATTCGGGAGAGGAAACTCGGCAACTCGCCCCGAGTCGTACACCTCCCGCGCGAAGGTAGGAAACACCTTAGGAGGTGTAGGTATGAAGAAAGCAGTCCTTCTACTGGCCGGTCTCCTGACCGTGCTCTCCATGAGCTTCGCTTCGGCGCAGTTCTCGGACGTTCCCGCCGGGCACTGGGCTAAGGAAGCCGTGGAGGCGCTTGCGGCCGAGGGGATCATTCTCGGGTTCCCCGATGGAACCTTCCGTGGTAACGAGAACCTGACCCGTTACCAGGCGGCGATGATCATCTATCGCCTGCTCCAGAAGCTGGAGCCGGGCCAGATGGCCAACATGGACCAGGAAACCATCACCGCCCTGCGTAACGCGGTTCAGGAGCTCGCGGCTGAGCTGGCCTCCCTGGGTGTGCGTGTGAGCGCGCTCGAGGACAACGCCGCCACCAAGAGCGACGTGGCGCGCCTCGAGAAGATGATCGCCGAGCTCCAGGGGATGCCGGCCGGCGGCGGCGCCAGCAGCGCCGCGGTCAAGGACCTGGCTGACCGCGTGGAAGCTGCGGCCATCGCTGCCGACACCGCTCTGGCTCAGGTGCAGGCCCTCAGCGGCAAGGTGGATGCCATTGATGCCCAGGCCTCAGCCAACGCCGACAGCATCAAGGCCCTGAACGAGCTGGCCGTCATGCTCAACCAGGACGTGCTCAGCCTGCAGGATCGTGTGACCGCTCTCGAGAAGGCCTCGGGCATGACCGACCTCACGGGCATCGCTACCAAGGGCGACGTGCAGTCGGTCCGTGACTACGTCACCGCCATCCGCGGCGACCTGGTCAACGTCTCGAACAAGGTCAGTGCCCTGGAAGCCAACGTGGATGACCTGGGCGAACGCGTGGGAAACCTTGAGGCCACCAAGTTCAGCGTAAGCGGCTTTTTGCAGCTCAACTACAAGTCGCAGCGCTTGGTGGGCGACGCCTTTGATCTCGACCGCCTTTTCATGGACTCGGCGTTTAGCTCTGGGGATGCAGAAGAAGGGTCCATTTGGTGGGAATCCGCCGGTGTTGGTCAGGTGGTTGACGACGAAGACATCGACGGCGACATACCTGGCGACACCTCGGCCCTGTGGCGCACCGACTTGCATTACGGCAAGTACGATGCCCAGTCCGCCCATGGGTACAACGGTTACCCCGAGTTCACGGACTTCCGGATTCGCCTTCAGGGTTCGGGCAGCTTTGTGTACGACCCGATCACTGGCGCGCCGACCTTCACCCCCTCGCTGCACATCCTCGACGCCTCTACTAATCTGCTGGTTGCTGACGGGCAGAATCTGCGCTTCAAGATCGGCACCAGCAACAAGGTCAAGTTTACGGAATACGTGTTCGACAACGACGCGCTTGGCCGTGGCCCGGGCGTCATCGGTATGTTCGACGCGGGTTTCTTGAACTTGACCGGTGTGTACGGGAACTACAACACCTCGGCCTACGACTACTACTACGCCGGGCGTGCGGTTGTGAAGCCCTTCAACGGCTTCGCGCTGGCAGGATCCTACGCCAAG
>JALSQD010000058.1 GCA_026985615.1 Thermaceae bacterium
CGACGTTGTCGCCGGGCATGACCATCTCGACGCCCTCGGGGAGGGTGACGACGCCGGTGACGTCGGTGGTGCGGAAGTAGAACTGGGGGCGGTAGCCGGTGAAGAAGCCGGTGTGGCGGCCGCCCTCTTCCTTCTTGAGGATGTAGACCGAGGCCTCGAACTTGGTGTGGGGGGTGATGGTGCCGGGCTTGGCGATGACCTGGCCGCGCTCGATCTCGTCGCGGGCGACGCCGCGGAGGAGGACGCCAACGTTGTCACCGGCGATGGCCTCGTTGAGGATCTTGCGGTGCATCTCGAGGCCGGTGGCGACGGTCTTGCGGGTCTCGCGCAGGCCGACGATCTCGACCTCTTCGTTGACGGTGATCTTGCCGCGCTCGACGCGACCGGTGGCGACGGTGCCGCGGCCGGTGATGGTGAAGACGTCCTCAACCGGCATGAGGAAGGGCTTGTCGACGTCGCGCTCGGGGGTGGGGATGTACTCGTCGATGGCGTCGAGGAGCTCCCAGATCTTGTCCACCCACTCGTTCTCGCCCCGCTTGGTGTTGGGGTTGGCCTGGAGGGCCTCGAGGGCCTTGAGGGCGGAGCCGGCGATGACGGGGACGTCGTCACCGGGGAACTCGTAGTCGCTGAGGAGCTCGCGCACTTCCATCTCGACGAGCTCGAGGAGCTCGGGGTCGTCCACCATGTCGGTCTTGTTCATGAAGACGACGATGTAGGGGACGCCCACCTGACGGGCGAGCAGGATGTGCTCGCGGGTCTGGGGCATGGGACCGTCGGCGGCGGAGACCACCAGGATGGCGCCGTCCATCTGGGCCGCGCCGGTGATCATGTTCTTGACGTAGTCGGCGTGGCCGGGGCAGTCCACGTGGGAGTAGTGGCGCTTGGCGGTCTCGTACTCGACGTGGGCGGTGTTGATGGTGATGCCGCGGGCCTTCTCCTCGGGAGCCTTGTCGATCTCGTCGTAGCTGGCCACCTCGACGTTGGGGTTCTCGGCGGCGGCGGCGAAGGTGATCGCCGCGGTGAGGGTGGTCTTGCCGTGGTCGACGTGACCGATGGTGCCCACGTTGACGTGGGGCTTGGTTCGTTCGAATACACCTTTGGCCATGTTTCCTCCTTAGCGCGTCGCGCTAGTGCTTGATCAGCTTCTCCTGCACCTGCTTGGGCACCTCGGCGTAGTGGTCGAAGAACATCACGAACGAGGCGCGGCCTTGGGTCTTGGAACGAAGGTCGGTGGCGTAACCGAACATCTCGGCCAGTGGCACGTGCGCGCTGATCACCTGCGCGTTGCCACGGGCTTCCATGCCCAGTACGTGACCGCGACGGCTGTTGAGGTCGCCGATCACGTCGCCCAGGTACTCCTCGGGCGTGGTCACCTCAACCCGCATGATGGGCTCGAGGATCGCGGGGTTGCCCTTCTGCACCGCCTCCTTGATCGCCATCGAACCGGCGATCTTGAAAGCCATCTCCGAGGAGTCCACCTCGTGGTAGGAGCCATCGTAGAGGGTAACCTTGAGGTCCACCACCGGGAAGCCGATGAGCGGACCCGACTGCATGGCCTCCTCGATGCCCTTCTGCACGGCGGGAATGTAGTCCTTGGGGATCACGCCACCGACGATGGCGTTGATGAACTCGAAGCCGCCGCCACGTGGCATCGGCTCGGCCTTGATCTTGACGTGCCCGTACTGACCGCGACCGCCCGACTGGCGCACGAACTTGCCCTCGACGTCGACCATGCGGGTGATCGTCTCGCGGTAGGCCACCTGGGGCTGGCCCACGTTGGCGTCCACCTTGAACTCGCGCTTAAGGCGGTCGACGATGATCTCCAGGTGCAGCTCGCCCATGCCGGAGATGATGGTCTGGCCCGACTCGGGGTCGGTGTGCACCCGGAAGGTGGGATCTTCCTCGGCGAGCCGGGAGAGTGCCATGGCGAGCTTCTCCTGGTCGGCCTTGGTCTTGGGCTCGATGGCCACCGAGATGACGGGCTCGGGGATGTCGATGGACTCGAGCACCACCGGCTCGTCGCCGTCGCCGACAAGGGTGTCGCCGGTCACGGTGTCCTTGAGGCCCACGACCGCCCCGAGGTCGCCGGCCGAGAGCTCCTCGACCTCCTCGCGGTGGTTGGCGTGCATGCGCAGGAGGCGCCCCACGCGCTCCTTCTTGCCCTTGGTGGAGTTGTAGATGTAGGAGCCAGCCTTGAGGGTCCCGGAGTAGACGCGCACGAAGGTGAGGCGGCCCACGTAGGGGTCGGCCATGATCTTGAAGGCCAGCGCCGCCAGCGGCCCCTTAGGGTCGGGGCTGCGCTCCACCTCGCTGCCGTCGGGGGTCACGCCCTTGATCGGAGGGATGTCGAGCGGCGAGGGCAGGTACTCCACCACGGCGTCGAGCAGAAGCTGCACGCCCTTGTTCTTGAGCGCCGAACCCAGGAAGACGGGAGTCACGTCGAGGGAGATGGTGCCCTTGCGGAAGGCCGTCTTCAGCTCTTCCTCGGTCACCTCCTCACCCTCGAGGTACTTCATCATGACGTCTTCGTCGAGATCGGCCGCGGCCTCGACGAGCTTCTCGTGCCACTCGGCCGCCACCTCCTGGTACTCCTCGGGGATCTCGATCTCGCGGATGTCGGTGCCGAGGTCGTTGCCGTAGGTGTAGGCCTTCATGGAGACGAGGTCGATGATGCCCTTGAACTCATCCTCCTGGCCCATCGGCCACTGCATCAGCACCGGACGGGCGCCCAGCCGCTGCTTCATGCTGTCGAGCACGAGCAGGATGTCGGCGCCGGTCTTGTCCATCTTGTTGGCAAAGGCGATGCGCGGCACCCGGTACTTCTCGGCCTGCCGCCAGACGGTCTCCGACTGCGGCTCCACACCCTGACTGGCGTCGAAAACCGCCACGGCGCCGTCGAGGACGCGCATCGAGCGTTCCACCTCGATGGTGAAGTCGACGTGGCCGGGGGTGTCGATGATGTTGATGCGGTGGTCGTGCCAGAAGGCCGTGGTCACCGCCGAGGTGATCGTGATGCCGCGCTCGCGCTCCTGCTCCATCCAGTCCATCGTGGCCGCACCCTCGTGCACCTCGCCGATCTTGTGGATGCGGCCGGTGTAGTAGAGGATGCGCTCGGTGATGGTGGTCTTGCCGGCGTCAATGTGCGCGGCGATCCCGATGTTGCGCGTCTTCTTGAGGTCGAACTCCGTCTTAACCGCCATGGCTTACCACCGGTAGTGCGCGTAGGCGCGGTTGGCCTCGGCCATGCGCTCGACGTCCTCGCGCTTCTTGACGGCGCCGCCCTTGCCCTCGGCCGCGTCGAGCAGCTCACCGGCGATGCGCTCGACGGCGGTGCGCTCGGGGCGCTGGTTGGCGGCGTTCACGAGCCAGCGCAGCGCCAGCGACTGCTGCCGGCGCGGCGAAACCTCGACGGGAACCTGGTAGTTGGCCCCGCCCACGCGGCGGCTGCGCACTTCCATGCGCGGCTTGACGTTGTCCACCGCCTGGCGGAAGACCTTGAGGGGCTCCTGCCCGGTTCGCTCCTGGATGAGTTTGCAGGCGTCGTAGAAGATGCGGGCGGCGAGGTTCTTCTTGCCGTCGCGCATGATCTTGTTGATGAAGGCCGAGACGACAACGTCGCCGTAGACCAGATCGGGGGCCAGCTTGCGGATTTCTGCTCTTCTTCTGCGTGCCATACCTTACCTCGTTAACTCTTGGGCCGCTTGGTCCCATACTTGGAACGGCTCTTCCTGCGGTCCTGGACGCCCTGGGTATCGTAGACACCGCGGACGATGTGGTAGCGCACGCCCGGAAGATCCTTCACACGGCCGCCGCGAATGAGCACGACCGAGTGCTCCTGAAGGTTGTGGCCTTCGCCCGGGATGTAGGCGGTGACCTCGTATCCGCTGGTGAGGCGCACCTTGGCCACCTTGCGCAGCGCCGAGTTCGGCTTCTTGGGGGTCACGGTACGTACCACCGTGCACACCCCGCGGCGGAAGGGGCTCCCCTTGAGCGCCGGGACCTTGGTCTTCTTCTTGGCCGCCTTGCGGCCTTTGCGTAGCAGCTGGTTGATTGTCGGCAAGCCTACCTCACTCCCTTCACTTTCTTCCGGGCAGCGCCGTGGTGCTGCCCCCGTCTTGGCAAGAACCTCCCGGAGCCCAGCGTCTGGGCTCCGATTGTAACCGCCTCCTTGGCCCTTCCTGACGGACCTGCAGGAGGCGGAAGGCTGCCCGGTGCCGGGGCCGACACCGGGGTCCCGCAACTTTAGCAGTATACAAGCGTTGCGGAGGTTGCGCAAGGCGCGCGGGCGCCGATCTCAGGCCAGCAGACGGCCGCGCGAGTGGTGCCGCGGCGGGGCGTAAACTGGGCTCGATGCGGCGCGTCAAGCTCATCCTCGAATACGACGGAGCCGGCTTCGCCGGATTCCAGCTGCAGGCCCAGGGCGAGCGCACGGTACAGGGAGTGCTGGAGGAAACGCTGGCCCGGATTCCCGGCGCCCGCCCTAGGGTGACGGCCGCGGGTCGCACCGACAGCGGCGTGCACGCGCTAGCGATGCCGGTGCACTACGACACCGAGGACACCGTCCCGGTGGCCAAAGTGCCCCAGGCGCTGAACGCCCTGCTGCCGCCCGACGTGCGCGTGCTCGAAGCCGAGGAGGTGCCGCCGGACTGGCACGCCCGCTACTCGGCCCGCTGGCGCCGCTACCTCTACCGGGTGCTCAATCGCAGCCAGCCCACCGCACTCGACCGCCACCGGGTCTGGTGGGTGCCCCAGCCCTTCGACTTCCCGAAGATCGCGGCGGCGGCACGGCTGCTGGAGGGCGAGCACGACTTCGGCGCCTTCGCCAACCGCGAGAAGCGCGCCACGGTGCGCCGACTCTACCAGGCGCACGTGGAGGCGGTGGGGGGCGAGCTGCACCTGCACTTCGTGGGCAGCGGCTTCGTCCGCGGTCAGGTGCGGGCGATGGTGGGCACACTGGTCGAGGTGGGATTGGGTCGCCGGCCGTCGGAGGACGTGGCCCGGCTGCTGGAAAACCCCAAGCGCAGCGAGGGCGGCGCCACCGCGCCGCCCCAGGGGCTCTACTTCGTCGCCGCCGGCTACTCGCCCTGGGAGGGCGGGGCGGCGTAGGCGTCCGCGCGCAGCTCGAGCCTCCCCATCCAGGCCTCGAAGGGCAGCCACACCCGCCCGAACTCGCCGTAGAGCTCGAGCCCTGGCGCCCAGGCCCAGCGCGCGCTGGCGAGCCCCTGCAAACTGGCCTCGGGATTCCAGCGCCCCTCCAGGGCCAGCTCCAGCGGCCCTTCCCAGCCGACCCGGCCCGTCCAACCCCAGCTGCTGGCGTATCCCCAGCCGAGCGTGTAAGGCCCGGGTCGCCAGGTCGCCTCGAAACCGTAACGCTCCGGCACCCAACCAGAGTAGGGCGCCAGGTACCACGCCCGCGCCTCGAACGCGTCCGCGGTCCAGCCCGCTTCGGCGAGCCAGTCGCCAGCGCGGGCCCACGCCCCCAACCACGCCGCGCCCCAGCGGACCTCCGTGCCGACGCCCCACGTGCCCGTGGCGTCGTAGGCTAGCCGCAACAACCAGCCCTCGCGAACGCGCCAGTCGAACCCCATGCCAAACGCGTGCCCCAACGCGGGGGGCTGGGCGAACCAGGCGGCATAGCCGGCGCGGGCCTCCACGTCGGGATGCGGGCGCAGCGCCAGCCAGGCCTCGCCCCCAGCCAGCAGCGCCTCGCTTGCGCGCATCCATCCGTCCACGTGGACGGCGAAGGGGCCCCGTTCGGCGTCGGCCTCGAGCGTCAGCCCAAAGTAGGCAGGCGCGGTGGGTCCGTACGCCCACCCCGCGAAGGCCTCGAGCCGGAAGGGGTCCGCGCTGGCGTGGGCCGCGCCCAGCAGGAGCGCGGCCCAGACCCAGCGCGTCACCGCACGCCGCAAGCGCTCAGCCCTCCTCCGGCCGCCAGCGCAGCACCGGCTTGCGGTTGGCCGCCACCTCGTCGAGGCGGCGCACCGGGGTGTGGTAGGGCGTGTGGGCGATCCACTCGGGGTCTTCGAGCCCGCGCCGCGCGATCTCGGCCATCACCTCTACGTACTCGTCCAGGGTCTCCTTGCTCTCCGTCTCGGTGGGCTCGATCATCATCGCCTCCTTGACGATAAGCGGGAAGTAGACCGTGGGCGGGTGGTAGCCGTAGTCGAGCAGCGCTTTGGCCACGTCGAGCGCCTTCAGGCCCTCGGGCGGCTGGGCGATGAACTCGTGCTTGCACAGCCGGTCGTAGGGGATCTTGTAGCCCACCTCGGCTAGCTTCTTGCGCAGGTAGTTGGCGTTGAGCACCGCCATGGCCGAGGCTTTCTTCAGCCCCTCGGCCCCGAGCATGCGGATGTAGGTGTAGGCCCGCACCATCACCGCGAAATTGCCGTAGAACGAGCGCATCCGCCCGATCGTCTGGGGCCGGTCGAAGTCCAGGACGTAACGCTCGCCCTCGCGCTTGACGGTGGGCACCGGCAGGAAGGGCGCCAGGTGGGCCTTGGCCCCTACCGGTCCCGAACCGGGGCCGCCGCCACCGTGGGGGGTGGAGAAAGTTTTGTGCAGGTTGAGGTGAACCACGTCGAAGCCCATGTCGCCGGGCCTGGCCCAGCCCATGATGGCGTTGAGGTTGGCACCGTCGTAGTAGAGCTGCACGCCCTGGTAGTGGGCGGCGTCGATGAGCTCGAGGATCTTGCGCTCGAACAACCCCAGGGTGTTGGGGTTGGTGAGCATGATCGCCGCCACCTCCGGCCCCAGAGCTGCCCGCAAGGCATCCAGGTCCACCTCACCGTCGGGCCCACTGGGCACCTCACGCACCTGGTAGCCGGCCATGCTGGCGGTCGCCGGGTTGGAGCCGTGGGCGCTGTCGGGTACCAGCACCACCCGCCGCTGCTCGCCCTCGCCGCGCGACTCGTGGTAGACGCGGATGAGCAGCATGCCGGTCAGCTCGCCGTGCGCCCCCGCCGCCGGCTGCAGGGTCACCGCGTCCATGCCGGTAATCTCGGCCAGGTACTCCTGCAGCTCGTACATGATCTGGAGCGCGCCCTGGGCCGTCTCCGGGTCCTGGTAAGGATGCAGCTCGGTGAAGAGGGCGGCGGCGGCCTCGTTCACGCGCGGGTTGTACTTCATCGTGCACGAGCCCAGGGGGTAGAAGTTGGTGTCCACCCCCACCTGGCGGCGGCTGAGGTTGGTGTAGTGGCGCACCACCGTGAGCTCGTCCACCTCGGGCAATCGCGGCGGGGCAGAACGCAGGTTCTCGGCACCGAGAAGGCCTGCCAGGTCAACCTCGGGGGGGCGGGGCGGGCGGGTGCCACGCCGTCCGGAGCGCGAGCGCTCGAAGATCACGGGGAAGTCGCGCTTCATTGGAGTACCTCCTCCAGGGCGGCCGTGAGGCCGGCCAGGTCGTCTTCGTCGTGGCGCTCGGTCGCGGCGAAGAGGGCCAGGTTCTCCCCGTACTCGGCGGGCACGGGCGCGGCCGCATGCCAGCCGCGCGCCGCCAGCTCGGAACGCACCTCGGCGGCCGGCCGCGGCAGGCGCAGCACGAACTCATTGAAGAACGGCTCCGGCGTTACCCGCTCCACCCCGGGAAGCCGCGCAAGCATCTCCGCGAGCGCGCGGGCGCACGCCACCGAGGCGGCGGCCACGTCGGCGAGCCCCTCGGGACCCAGCGCGGCCATGTGCATCGCCCCCATGAGCGCGGTCAGCTGGGCGTTGGTGGTGATGTTGCTCTTGGCCTTGGCGCGGCGGATGTGCTGCTCGCGCGCGGCCAGCGCCAGCACGTAGCCGCGGCGACCGTCCACGTCGTAGGTCTGGCTCACCAGGCGCCCGGGGAGCTGGCGCGCCAGCTTCTCGCGCACGGCGATGTAGCCGAACTGGGGCCCGCCGAAGTTCATGGGGTTGCCCAGAGGCTGACCCTCGCCCACGGCGATGTCCGCGCCCCACTCACCCGGTGGCTTGAGGAGCGCCAGGCTGAGGGGGTCGGCCACGTAGACGACCAGCGCCCCGCTGGCGCGGGCCGCCTCCACCCAGGGGGCGGGATTCTCGATCGCGCCCAGGAAGTTGGGGCTTTGCAACACCACCGCGCCCACCGAGTCGTCGAACTCGGCGGGCGGGGTCAGACCGCCCTCCAGGGCCACGGTGCGCAGCTCAGCCCCCACGGCGTGCAGGTAGGTGGCCAGCACCTGACGGTACTCGGGGTGCACCCCCTGGCTCACCACCACGCCCATGCGCCGGGTCTGCCGCAGGGCCAGCAGCACGCCCTCGGCCAGCGCCGCCGCGCCGTCGTAGAGCGAGGCGTTGGAGACGTCGAGTCCGGTGAGCTCGGCGATCATCGTCTGGTACTCGAAGACCGCCTGGAGCACGCCCTGGCTCACCTCGGGCTGGTAAGGGGTGTAGGCGGTAAGAAACTCCCCGCGCTGGGCGAGCGCGGGGACGAGGCTGGGTACGAAGTGGGGGCGCAAACCGCCGCCCAGAAAGGCCTTAGCGGCGGAAGCGTTCCTGCCCGCCAGCTCGCGCAAGTGGGCTAGGATCGCCTGTTCGTCCATAGGTGCGGGCAGGTCGAGCTCGGGCTCGAGCAACGCCTCGGGCAGATCGGCGAAGAGCTCGCGCAGCTCCTGCATGCCGAGCGCCTCGAGCATCGCCCGCACGTCGTCGGTGGTGTGCGGGGTGTAGTCCATGGACCCCTCCTAGGACTCTTCCTCGACCACCTTGGCGTAGCCCGCGGCGTCGAGAAGTTTTTCGTAGGCGGAGGCGTCCGCCGGCTCGATCTTGAAGAGCCAACCCGCGTTGTAGGGGTCGCCGTTGACCAGCTCGGGCTCGTCGGCGAGCGCCTCGTTGACCTCCACCACAGTGCCCGCCACCGGCGCGTAGATGTCAGAAGCAGTCTTGACCGACTCGACCACGGCCACCGCCTCTCCGGCCTCCACCTCGCGCCCTACCTCGGGCAGCTCGACGAAGACCACGTCGCCCAGCGAGTCCTGGGCGAAGTCGCTGATACCCACCACGATCAGGTTGCCTTCGGGCTTGGCCCACTCGTGCGAAGCGGTGTACCTGCGATCCTCGGGAATGTTCATCTCTAGCCTCCTGATCCTAGCTTAGCGCAGCTACTTCTTCTTACCGAGCAGAACGAACGGCGGACGCACGACGCGCGCGGGCAGGGCGCGGCCGCGCACCTCGACATCGAGCTCCGCCCCCTCCTCCGCCAGATCCTCCCGCACCCAGCCGAGGGCGATGCCCTTCTTGAGCAGCGGCGACTGTGTGCCCGAGGTGACCCGGCCCGCCGGCGCACCGCCCGAGAGCACCGGGTAGCCTTCGCGGGGGATGCCGCGCTCCATCACCAAGCCCACCAACCGCTCGTCGCAGGTCGCGGCCTCCATGGCCTCGCGGCCGTAATAAGGCTTGTCCTTGATCACCCAGGCCAGCGGGGTGCAGCGGGGGTTGGTGGCGTCGGTGAGCTCGTGGCCGTAAAGAGGAAAGCCCGCCTCGAGCCGCAGGGTGTCGCGCGCGCCCAGGCCGGCGGGGGTAACCCCGGCCTCGATGAGCGCCCGCCAGACGGCGGGGGCGTCTTCGGGGGTGGTGAAGATCTCGAAGCCGTCCTCGCCGGTATAGCCGGTACGGGCGATGCGCACGGGCACGCCAACCACGGTCAGGGTAAGGGTGGCGTTTTTGCGCACGCCCGCGAGATCGGTATCGGTGAGCGCTTGCAACACCTCCTCGGCCCGCGGCCCCTGCAGCGCCATCAACGCCCAGGCGTAGGAGGCGTCTTCGAGCTCCACCTCGCGGCCCTCCGCGAGCCGGCTCAGGTGGGCCCAATCCTTGGCCACGTTGGCGGCGTTGACCACGACCAGGTACTCTTCCACGCCGGTGCGGTAGACGTAGATGTCATCCACCACCCCGCCCCGGTCGTTGGACAGCATAGAGTACTGGGCCCGGCCCACCTTGAGCCTGGCGGGGTCGTTGAGCGTGGCCCAGCGCAAAAAGTCGAGCGCTCCGGGCCCGCGCACGAAGAACTCGCCCATGTGGCTCACGTCGAAGAGCCCCACGTCCTCGCGCACCGCCAGGTGCTCCTTGGTGATCGAGGTGTACTGCACCGGCAAAGCCCAGCCGGCGAAGTCCACCATGCGACCGCCCAGCTTCAGGTGTTCGTCGTACAGCGGGGTTCGTTTCATCCCCACCAGCATAAACCCGCCCCGAAGGGCGGGGACACGGGCAGGTGTCCGGCCTCAGGTGTGCTCGGCCAGCTTCGAGAGCACCTGTCGGCTAACCTCTTTGAGGGGCTCGAAAACGCCCTTGCCCTCGGTGGCCACGGCCTCGAAGACGGAGAACTTGCCCTCGGGGTCGATGACGGCGCGGATCATGTCCACCGGCAGGGCGTCCGGCAGGTCGCGCTTGTTGATTTGGATGACCATCGGCACATGCTCGAGGCTGAGGCCGTACTCGGCCAGGTTCTCGCGCAGGTTGCGCATGCTTTCGGCGTTGGCGCGCAGGCGGTTGGAGGCCGAGTCGGCCACGAAGACGATGCCGTCGACGCCGCGCAGGATCAGCTTGCGGCTAGCGTTGTAGAAGACCTGGCCCGGTACGGTGTAGAGGTGGAAGCGCGTCTTGAACCCCTTGACCTCGCCCAGGTCCACGGGCAGGAAGTCGAAGAAGAGGGTGCGCTCATCCTCGGTGGCCAGCGAGACCATCTCGCCCTTGCGCTCCTCGGGCACGGTCTGGTAGACCCAGCGCAGATTGGTGGTCTTGCCCGAAAGGCCAGGGCCGTAGTAGACGATCTTGAAGTTGATCTCGCGGTTCGCGAAGTTGATGGTGCTCATGGTCTAGTTTCCGAAGAGGTCGTCCAGCATGGCGTCGGCCGACTCGTGGAACTCCTTGTCGATGCCCAGCTCCCGGGGCATGACCACCGCGCCGCGGGTGATCTCGTCGAGCGCCGCTGCGGCCTTCTTGCCAAAGAGCTTGACGCGGCCGATGGGGGTGTCGGTGTCGAAGATCATCACGAGGAGGGCCAGGTCGTTCACCTCCTCGACGTACAACCCCTGCTTCTCCCCCTGCTTGACGAGTTCGTTGAACTTGGGCTCGCCCAGCAGGTTGGCCAGCGCCTGGGTCGCCGCGGCGTTGCCCGCCACCAGCGTGGCAATGGAGTCGAGCGCGGGCGGCCGCGGGGCCCATAGGGCCTCCTTGTGCGCTAGCACGAAGCCCTTGCGGTCCACCAGCAACACGTATCGGACCTGGGCTTGTTCGATGAGTTCTTCCAAAACGGCCGCCGCCCGGTCGAAGGCGTCGCCGTACAGGGCCACCGTAGGCTCAATCATAGTACGTACAGTTTAGCACGAAGGGCGCGGCCCTACGGGGCCAACGCCTCGAAGCGGGCGATCTGTTCGGCCAAGAGCTCGAGCCCTCCGGCCCAGAAGGCCTCGTCCTCGAGGTCGAAGCCGAAGCGGCCCGCGAGCGCGGCCGCGTCCTCCAGGCCGGTGTCCGAGAGCAGGGCGTCGTAGCGCTCGCCGAAGCCCAAGGGATCGTCCTGGTAGGCGCGATAAAGTCCTAGACCGAAGAGCAGCCCGAAGGTGTAGGGGTAGTTGTAAAAGTCGCTGCCGTAATAGTGCGGCTTTACCGCCCACATGTAGGGGTGGTAGCTGGCCAGGGCGTCGCCGTAGGTGCGCCGCTGCGACTCCTCCATGAGCTGCGCAAACTCCTCGGGCCCGAGCTCACGCACAACCCGCCGCTCGAAGACCCACGACTCGAAGAGGAAGCGCGAGTGGATGTCCACCACCACCTGCGCCGCCCCCTGCAGCCAAGTCTCCAGCACCGCCAGCGCCTCGTCGCCCTCGAGCTCGGCCAGGGCCGCCTGCGTCACCACCGTCTCGTTCATGATCGAGGCCGTCTCGGCCAGGGTCATGGGGGTGGTACGCAAGAGCGCGGGCCGCTCGGCCAAGCGCAGGTTGTGGTAGGCGTGCCCCAGCTCGTGGGCCAGGGTCGAGACCGCGTCGAAGGTGGGGGTGTAGTTGGCCAGGATGCGGCTCGCGCCGCCGCCCGCGTGCATGCAGAAGGCCCCGCCGCGCTTGCCCACCCGCGGCTCGGCGTCGATCCAGCGCTCACGGAAAGCGCGGTCCGCGAGCTCGGCCGCCGCGGGCGAGAAGTCCCGCAGGTGACGCACGATGAAGTCGCGCGCCTCGGACCACGACCAGCGCTTCTCCGAACGCGCCACCGGAGCGAAGAGGTCCCACCAGTCGAGCCGCTCCTTGCCGAGGAAGCGCGCCTTGGCCCGGAAATAGCGGCGCCAGTCAGGAAAGCTGGCCTCGACCGCGCGCTGCATCGCCTCGAGCGCTGCCCGGGTAATGCGGCGCTCGAGCAGGGTGGGTTCGAGCGCGTCCGCCCAGCCGCGCCGGCGGGCCAGCACCACCCGCTCGCCCTTGACGCCGTTGAGGCTGGCGGCGATCACGTCCTGGTGCTCCCGCCAGGCCGCGAGCTCCTTGCGGTAAGCCGCCTCGCGGCGGGCGGGGTCGGGGTCGTAGGCGAGGTTGCGCAGGGCGGTGATGGGACGCTCCTCACCCTCGAAATCCACGCGAATGCGGCTGGTGACGTTGCCGTGCAGCCGCGTCCAGGCGCGCGCGCCCGAGCGCGTGAGCTCGGAGGCTAGCGTCTCCTCCAGCTCGCTCATCTGGTGCACCGCGAGCTGGCGCGCCTCGGCCAGCAGCCGCCGGTAGGGACCGGCCTCGAAGTCCTTGGGAAAACCTCCCCACCAGCGGATCAGCCGCGGACGCAGCCGGTCGAGGCGCAGCGTCAGGCCTTCGAGCTCGCTTAGCTTCGCGGCCGCCGGGCGGTCCTCGGCGTCGGTGGCGATGCGCAGCTGCAGGTAGGCCCTGAGCGGGGTGAGGGCTTCGGCCACCGCGTCGTAGGCCGCGGCCACCTCCTCGAGCGCTGCGGCGGTGTGGGGCGCGTCCGGCTCCCCCACGCCTAGGCGCTCCACCAGCACCTCAAAGGCCTCGATCGCGCCTTCCAGGCGCGCCCAGGCCTCCCGGAACTCGGGGGTCTCGATGTCGGTGAACAGCGGGGTCAGGTCCCAGCGGGGCAAGGTCTCCTGCGACATGCCCCCACTATAACTGACCGGCGGGTCAGGCCTTGACCGAGCGCCCGAACCAGGCACCCGCGACCGCTACCAGAAAGACGCCCACGCCCGCGACGATGAAGGCATTGGAGACCCCGATCCACTCCGCCAAAAAACCGCCGAGCGCGAAGCCAATTACGGTCGCGGTGCTCATGGCCGCCCCCCAGCCGCCGAAAAGGCGGGCCATGAACTTGGGGTCGGCGCTTTCTTGCAGCATCGTCCGCGCTGGAACAATGAAAATCTGGTTGACAACCCCGGCAAGCGCAAAGAAAAGCATGGCCCAGCCTACCCAGCTGGTAAAGCCGACTGCGGCCTCGAAGATGCCGAAGAGGGCGAGTCCAACGAGGAAAGCGGCGCGGCGCGAGTAGCGCGCGGTCACGTAGGGCACCACGAAGAGGCCCAGGACCGCCCCCGCGGCCATCGCGGCGTCGAGGAAGCCGTAGTAGATCGTCCCCAGCTTGGCGTCGCCTTTGGCCAGTACGTCGGTAGCCAGCACCACCGCCACGCTGCCCTCGACCGCGCCCAAGGCCGCGGCGGGCGCGAGCACGCCGACCACGAAGCGAGCCGTGGGATTCTTGGCGATGTAGGAAAGGCCGTCCACCACCATACTCCAGTAGCTGCCCGAGGGCTCGTCCTTGGCGGGAAAGTCGCGCATGCCCAAGAGCACCAGCGCAGCCAGGAAGAACGAGGCGGCGTCGATCCAGAACGCCGCCTTCGCCCCCAGCGTGGCCACGAGCAGGCCGGCCAAGCCCAGAAAGACCATTTCCAGGCTGCGCTGCGGCAGCATGATAAGGCTATTGGCGGCGTCCAGGTCGTCCTTTTCCACCATCTCGGGCACGATCGCCATCACCGCCGGCTCGCCTAGGCGCTGCACCCCGGCCACCAGAAAGGCCACCAAATAGATACCCACTATGTTGTTCATAAAAAAGAGCGGCAGCAGCATCACCGCGAAGCCAGAGGTGACCTCCGAGAAGACGAGCAAGCGCTTGCGCTCACGCACGTCGGCAAGAGGCGCAACGAGCGGGGCGACGATCGCCTGGGCGAGCATGCTAAAAACCATAACCCCCGCGGCTAGCGCGGGGGATCCGGTAAGTTGATAGGCCCAGGCCATTAGGGCAATCCGGTAGATCTGGTTGCCGATCTCGGATACGAAGTGCGACGCAAACAAACGCCCGAAGTCGGGGTTTTGTAATACCTTCAACATTACGCTGGATTATAACCGACCGGAGAACCTTCTACGCCCTAGCTTGAACACACCGAGCCGCAGAATCTTTAAATAACCTTCACAAACGTGTGGGCCAGGCGCTTGCCCTCACGCGCGATCACCACCGCGCCGTCGTCGAGGGGCCAGACCATCAGGTCGCCCAGCTTGCGCGGCACGCTGCCGGCCGCGCCCACGTAGACCGTGTCGTCGGTCTGGCGCACCGAGAGGACCAGGTTACCGGCCTGAACGTTTACAGGCTCGCCCGCGATGGTGGCGATGCCGAGGTCGCCGCCCATGGTCTCGCGGGTGGGCGGACGGAAGTTGAGCCAGTCGGAGAGGACGCGCAGGAGCTTCTGCCCCTCGGGCTCGAGCCCCAGCGAAACCGCCACCTCGCGCAGGAGCTTGAGGCCGCCGGGCGTCTTGCGCAGCCGCTGCTTGACCACTCCGAGCCCCTTGCGCGCGAAGGCCTCGAGGGTGTCGAGCGGAGCCTCGGTGAAGCGCTCGGCCGATTCGGGGCTGTACTCCTCGTAGTTGACCGGCCCCTTGAGCCGGGCCGAAAAGGCGCGCAAGAGCCGCAGGTAGGCGTAGTCGGCGTGGGGGTGGACGAGGTAGGCCAGCACCCGGCCCTCCGAGAGCAGCGCCGAAAGCTGGGCGCCCTCGCGCATCTCCAGGCGCACGTGCACGTAGTCGCCCCGCAAGAAGGCCCACACCTCCCAGGTCTCGTAGGGCACGCTCAGGGGCTCGCCCTCGCGCAGGGGGTACTCCTCGCCCGCCACCGTGAGCTGGGTGTGCTCGCCGGCTACGCTCAGGGTAAGCGGCACCCCACCGAGGGTAAGCCGCGTGGGGGCGCGACGCAGCGTCACCATGGTGGCGTCGCGGGGCAGCTCGTCGAGCTTGGGCCCCGCGTCGGCGCCGCTCGCGAGCGGCTCGGGCACTTCGGGGAAGGCGGCCTCGCCCCGGGGCGCGGGCAGGTAACGCCGCAGGATGGCGGTGAGGCGCTCGGCCGCGGCCAAGAAGCGGCGGCGGTCCTCCTCGGCCACCATCCGCATGCGCCGCTCCTGCGCGGCGACCTCGCGCAGCTTTTCCTCAAGGTCGCGCACCAGCTGCTCCCGCTCGTGGGCGGTGAGGGCGCTGCGCCGGGCCTCGTCGAGGGCGGCGCGGAGTTCGTCGCTGGTGGGCCCGCCGCCCGGCGGCATGACCGGCAGGGCCTCCGGCGTCTCGACGATCCGACGCAGGAAGCGCCGCAGGTAGGGCAGCACCCCCTCTGGGGGGAGGGGCAGCGGGTAGGTCTTGCCATCGCCCAGCCGCAGCGCGATGTGGAAGACCTCGCGCATCAAGGCCAGGGCGATTTCCTCGTCGTCCAGGGTGACGAGCGGGTCCGAGAGCGCCGGGATCGGCTCGCTGAGCGTGAACTTGGAGAGGTTGAAGTCGCGGGCGAAGTTGGGGGTGGCGCTGTAGGCCTCGAAGTTTTGCAAGAAGGCGTAGGCGAGCCGCAGCTCGTAGCGCCGACCACCCGTGAGCCCCCGCACCACCCGGGCGAGCTCGCGGTTCAGCCGGGCCCAGTAGACGTCCTCGGCAAAAGCCTGGAGGAGTGCTTGGGTCTGGTCCTCGGCGGGCAACACGTCCTCTTCGATCGGCAGTTCCACGATGCCCAGGTCGATCTCCGCTACCTCGGCGGCCGTCGCGGCGGGCGCCGCCTCGTGCGCGGCCGCGGGGGGCGGGCCCTGCTCCTGGGCGGCGCGGTAGCGGCGGTCGATCTCACGAAAGCGCTTGGCGAGCGGACCGGGTAACTTGGCCTCCAATAGTCGGCGGCGCAGGTGCAAGAGCGAGCCCGTGCCGCCCTTGGGCTCCCGCCCTGCCTCAAGATCGTCCACCTTGTAGGCGAAAAGTTCGATGAGATCGTTCAGTTCGACGTTCATTCAACGGTTATTATAAAGGTAAGGAGTAACGCGGCTTATGCACCTGACCGAACGACTGGAAATCGCCACCGCATCCAATATTGGCCGCGTTCGGCGGAACAACGAGGATTTCCATCGCGCCGCCGTCTACCCCACCTCGCAAGGCCCCCTGATGGTCGCCGGCGTGGCGGACGGCATGGGCGGGGCCGAAGCCGGGGAGATCGCCTCGAAGATCGCCATCGACAGCCTGAGCGAAGCCGTGCGCGCCTACGCCGAGCACCTGGCCTCGCACCGCCCCAGCGTGCCCCTCGACCGCCTGGTGCTCAAAGCCTTCACCCTGGCCCAGCGGCGCATCCAGAAGTACGTGGCCCAGCACCCCGAGACCCGCGGGATGGGCACGACGATGACCGCGCTGGTCGCCTTCGAGCACGCCCGCAAGGGCTTCATCGGCCACATCGGGGACTCGCGGGCCTACCGCTACCGCGGCGGCGAGCTCGAGATGCTGACGCAGGACCACTCCTGGGTCGCCCAGCAGGTGCGCATGGGCCGCATGACCCACTACGAGGCCGAGGAACATCCTTGGCGCAACATGCTGACCCAGGCGCTGGGGGTGGAGGACGCCGAGTTCGAGGTCATCCCGGTCCAACTCAACAAAGGAGACGTCTACGTCTTCGCCACCGACGGTCTCTACAACCTCGTGCCCCCGGAGGAGTGGACCGCGGATCTGGACCATAAGGACCTGCAATCCGCGGTAGACTACTGGACAGCCCAGGCGGTGCAACGTGGGGGCACCGACAACATCACCGTCGTGGCGGTGCGCATACGATGATCGAACTGATCGTAGCCCTTTCCCTCTTCCTCCTGACCCTGGTGCTGGCGCTCAGGCTCAACGTCGCCTTGCTGGGGCTGCTCACCGTGGGCGTGGTCGGCGCCGAGGTCGCCCTCTTGGGCTACACCCGCGGGCTCGTCTGGCAGGCGGTAGGCTGGGGGGCGCTGGGCCTCGTGGCCTACCCGCTCTCGCTACGCCCGCGAGGACGCGCGCGCCGCAGTGGGCGTCGCAGCCACCGCAGCCGCGGACCGCGCGTCCGACGCAACCCCACGCTGCACGAAACCACGGCCCCGGAGCTCGAAAAGCGCTACGAGATCCTCGACCGCATCGGCATCGGCGGCATGGCCTCGGTCTACAAGGCGCGCCGCAAGAGCGACGGCCGCATGGTGGCGCTGAAGATCCCCCAGGAGAAGTTCGTCAGCGACACCCGCTTCGTCAAACGCTTCCACCGCGAGGCCGAGGTGCTGCAAAAACTCAAGCACCCCAATATCGTGCGCGTCTACGACCACGGCGCCTTCGGCGACACCCACTACATCGCCATGGAGTTCCTCGACGGCGAGGAGCTCGACCGCCTGATCGAAAACCGCCAGCTCACCGTGCCCGCGGCCATCAACATCATGCGCCACGTAGCCGACGCCCTGCGCCACATCCACGCCCAGGGCATCATCCACCGCGACATCAAGCCCGGCAACATCATGGTCCTCCGGGGGGCCATCGGCGAGGACGGGCGCATCGACCCCAAGGGCGTGCGCCTGATGGACTTCGGCATCGCCGCCGGCAAGGTGTTGACGCGCCTCACCATCACCGGGGCGCGCATCGGCACCCCGGTCTACATGAGCCCGGAGCAGGCCAAGGGCCAGCGCATCGACCACCGCTCCGACATCTACAGCCTGGGGATTGTCTTTTACGAGAGCCTCACCGGGCAGGCCCCCTTCCAGGGCGGCTACGAGTCGGTGATCCACCAGCAGATCTACGAGCTGCCCACCCCGCCCAAGCAGCTCAACCCCGAGATCCCCCCGCCCATCAACGACCTGATCATGCGCATGCTGGCCAAGGAGGCCGACAAGCGGCCCAGCCTGGACGAGGTGATCGAGAAGCTGAAGGGCAAGTTCAAGGACACCCAGGAGCTCGGCCGCCCCTTCTACCTGGCCGTGGCCGCCGAGGCCAAGCGGGGCTCGATTCGCCTGCTCGAGCCCGACGGCACCCCCCTCAAGCTCTTCTCCGGGGTCGGCTCCGCGCCGGGCATGTTCGCCTCGCCCCCGCTCGACCTGGCCACCGATCGCGAGGGGCACATCTGGATCTCCGTCTTCGAGTACGGCTCGGGTCAGAGCCGTATGGTCCACCGCTTCGACCCCGAGGGCAAGCTCGTGGCCTCGATCGGCCCCTACGGCGTCAAGCCCGGCGAGTTCCTCTACCCCGCCTCGCTCACCTCGTCGGACCTGGGCGAGCTGCTGGTGCTCGACAGCGAAAACCACACAATCCAGCGCTTCGACCTCACCGGCCGCCCCCTCAGCCGCTTTGGTGGCAAAGGTACGGGCAAGGGCCTGTTCGACACCCCCCGCAAGATCGTGGCGAGCCGCCACTTCCTCTACGTGCTCGACTACGGCAACCGCCAAGTGCAGCGACTGACGCTGGAGGGGCGCTACCTCTCGCGCTTCGCCTTCCGCAAAAGCAGGGGCTCCGACGAGCTGCGGGTGCTCTCGGGCCTGGGCATCGACGAGGCGGACCACCTTTACATCTTCGACGCCGACGCCCAGAAGATCCGCAAGCTCAACACCGACGGCCAGGTGATCATGAGCCTGCCCCTGCCCACCATGCAGAACGAAGACCCGCTCAGCCTGGTGGACATCGTGGTGGATCCCCAGGACATCGTCTACGCCGCCCGTCGCGGCTCCACCCGCATCCAGCGCTTCGCCCCGGACGGCGAGCTACTCGAACCCATCAAGGTCTACGCGCCGGTGCGGGGGCTCGAGCTCTGGAAGAACCCGCGCCCCGGGCATGCGCCGCCTACCCCCGAGGCCGCGAGCTAGCGCCCGTAGGGGTCGAAGAGACGCGCGTACTCCTCAAGCGCGTAGCGGTCGGTCATCCCCGCCATGTAGTCGCAGACCGCACGGAAGAGCCCCTCTTCCTCGGCCGCTTGCTGCACGGTCGGCGGCAGCATCTCCGGGGTCTGGGTGTAGGCCTCGAAGAGGCGCTCGAGTACGTGGCGCGCTTTGGCCACCTGGCGCACGATGTGGTAGTGGCGGTAGAGCCGGGTGTAGAGGAAACGCCGCAGCTCGGCTATGCGCTCGGCCATCGCCTCCGAGTAGCCCGCCAGCGCCCCGGGATGGCGGCGCACGTCCTCGAGCGTGCGCACGTTCGCGCGCGCGATCGCGGCGTCCGTGGCCTCGATAACGTCGGTGATCATCCAGCCCAAAAGCTCGCGGATGAAGACCCGGCGGTCGAACTCGCCCAGGCGCTCGAGGTCGAGGTCCAGCTCGCGCGCCAGCCGGGCCAGCAACTCCACCTCCGCGAGCATGTGGGGCTCAAGCAGCCCGCTGCGCAGGCCGTCGTCGAGGTCGTGGGCGTTGTAGGCGATCTCGTCGGCCAGGTTGACGATCTGGGCCTCCAGGGTGGGCCTGAGCTGGGGCTCGTAGCCCTCGGCCGACGGCAGATCGTAGACGGTCTCGTGCTTGACGATGCCCTCGCGCACCTCCCAGGTGAGGTTGAGCCCGCGGAAACCGGGGTAGCGGCGCTCGAGCCAGGTGACGATGCGCAACGACTGCTTGTTGTGATCGAAGCCGCCGTGGTCGGCCATTAGGTCGGCAAGCACGCGCTCTCCGGCGTGACCGAAGGGCGGGTGCCCGAGGTCGTGCGCCAGCGCCACTACCTCGGCGAGGTCCTCGTTGAGCCCGAGGGCGCGGGCAAGGCTGCGCGCCACCTGGGCGACCTCGAGCGTATGGGTCAGGCGCGTGCGGTAGTAGTCGCCCTCATAGTTGACGAAGACCTGCGTCTTGTATTCGAGCCGGCGGAAGGCGGTGGTGTGGAGGACCCGGTCGCGGTCCTTCTGGAAGGGCGTGCGGTAGGCCGACTCCGGCTCAGGGTGCTCGCGCCCGCGCGTGGCCGCGGCCCGCATGGCGTAGGGCGCGAGCGCGCGGTCCTCGAGCTCGAGCAGCTCCTCTCGGGTGTAGCGCATGGTCTCAGTCTAACCAGACGGGGCGGCCCGCGCCGCCCCCCGTCCGTCGCGCGCGAAACGCTTCAGACGTTGTAGCCGAACATGCGCATCTGCTTCTTGCCTTCTTCGGTCATCTTGGCCGGCGTCCAGGGCGGGCTCCAGACGAAGTCCACGTTCACGCCCTTGACGCCCGGAACGCGCATGACCGCGAGTTCGGCGTCGGCCTTGATCATGTCCTGCACCGGACAGCCGATAGCCGTTAGCGTCATGTCGATGTCCACCATGCCGTTGGGCTTGACGTCCACATTGTACACCAGACCCAGGTCGACGACGTTGACCGGGATCTCCGGATCCTTGACGACCTTTAGGGCCTCGAGGATCTGCTCCTTCGTGGGCAGTTCGGTGCTCTCGGCCGCCTGGGTCGGGCTGGGGGTCTCCTCGCTCATGCGCTCAGTATACCCGAGTGGGGTACTCAAGTATAGACCCAAAGCCGCCCGGACTCCCCCGGGCGGCTTTGCGATTCGCGCTCAGCCCAGCACGGGCTTGCTGTGGCCCAGGTAGGCTTCTTTCTTCTTGAGCTCCGCCGCCACGAGCTCGGCGATATCCCTGACCTCCTTGGGATTCTCGGCGCTCGCGGCCTCGGTCTCGAACATCTGGGTGCAGAAGGGGCAGGCGGTGGCGATCACCTCGGCCCCGGTGCCGACGAGCTCGCGGTAACGGTTCTCGGGGATGCGCTCGGCCCCCCCGGCCTCTTCCTTCCAGAACTGGGCACCGCCGGCGCCGCAGCAGAAGGCGTCCTCGCGGTTGCGCTCCGGATCCTCGACCACGAAACCGAGCGCGCCCACCACATCGCGCGGAGCCTCGTACTCGCCGTTGTGGCGGCCCAGGTAGCAGGGGTCGTGGAAGGTGGCCTTATGCCCCTTATCGAGCGGCTTGACGTCGAGGCGGCCGGTGGCGATGAGCTCCTCGATGAAGACGCTGTGGTGCACCACCTCGTAGTCGCCGCCGAACTGCGGGTACTCGTTGCCGATGGTATGCATGCAGTGGGGGCAGGTGGTCACGATCCGCTTCGGCGCCACCTCGTTGAGGGTGGCCACGTTCTCAGTGGCCAGCTGGAAGAAGAGGTACTCGTTGCCCGCGCGCCGTGCCGAGTCACCGGTGCACTTCTCGCGCGTGCCCAGCACCGCCCAGTCCACGCCGGCGGCATTCAGGATCTCGGCCATGCTGCGGGCGATCTTCTGGGCCCGCGGGTCGTAGCTGGCGGCGCAACCCACCCAGTAGAGCACCTCGGGGTGGGGGTTGTCGGCGGTCGTGGGTACCTTGAAGTCGAGCCCCTCGACCCAGTCCAGCCGCTTGTCCTGGCTGATGCCCCAGGGGTTGCCGGCCCGCTCCATGCCGCGGAAGGCGTTTTGCAACTCGGCGGGGAAGTCGCCCTCCATGAGCACCCGCTCGCGCCGGATGTCCACCAGGTGCAACATCTGCTCGTTACCCACCGGGCAGACCTCCACGCAGGCCATACAGGTGGTGCACGACCACAGCGCGTCGGCGTCGAGCGCGAACTCGAGCAGCGGGCGCGGGCTCGCCTCGCCCGCGGCGAAGGCGGGGAGGATGTCGTTGAGCTCGTAACGCTCGTTGATGATCAACGCCGCCGGGTTGAGCGACTTGCCGGTGACGTTGGCCGGGCAGACGTCAGCACAGCGGTTGCACATGATGCAGGCGTAGGGATCGATGAGACGGGGCCAGCTGAAGTCCTCGAGCTTGGCCACGCCAAACGACTCGGCCGACTCGTCTTCGAAGTCGATGGGGTCGAGCACGCCCGGCTTGTCGGTGCGGAAGGTGAGCTTGAAGGCGGCCACCATCAGGTGGATGTGCTTGCTGCGCGGGAAGTAGGGGATGAAGGCGAGGATCGAGCCGATGGCGAACCACCAGAAAACGTGCTCCATGACCACCAGCGAGCTCTCGCTCATGCCTCCGAGCCAGCCCGCGATGGTGGAGGCCACCGGCTGGTAGGGGTCGGTGCCCTCGAGCGCCAGCTGCGCCGACTTCGACAGCAGCCGCGAGCCCACGTGAAAGGTGATGAAGGCGCCGACGATCGCCGAGTCGCGGGGGATGCCCGCAGCCACCTTCTCGTGCAGCTTGACCCGGGGGTTGAAGACGAACTCGGGCGGCTTGAGGACGAAGCGGCGGATCATCAGGCCGATGATCCCGATGAGCACTGAGGCCGTGAGTAGGTCCGCGAGGAGGTTGTAGGGGTTCCACCAGCCGCCCACCGCGTGGAGGCCGAACATGCCTTCGAGCACGTCCACCACGTTCACGGCCATGTAGTACATGAAGCCGTAGAAGACCATAGCGTGCAGGGTGGAGACCAGCGGACGCCGCTTGAAGACGGTCTGCTGGGTGATGAAGAGCCACAGCGCGTGCCCGATGCGCTCGGGAAGGCGGTCGAGGCGCCCCGGGGCCGGCTTACCGCGCAACACGGCGCGGATCACCCGGTAGAACCCGATGCCCCCGAAGTAGGCCGAGGCGAGAACCGCGAGTACGAACAGGACCTTTTCGAACGGCGTCAGCATAGCCACCCCCTCGTTATACTCGGTTCAATATTATCAGACCTCTATGGGACAAGTTTACCCGCTAACGGTGGAGAAAGGCCCAGGCCACGCTCACCCCCAGGAGCGTGCCCATGACCACTTCCAGGTAGGTATGCCCCAGCAGCTCCTTGAGCGGCTTGGGCTTGAAGCCCTCGTGCAAGACGGCACGCAGCTCCTCCACCAGGTCGTTGAGGAGCTCGGCCTGCTGGCCCGCGGCCCGGCGGATGCCGGTGGCGTCGTACATCACGATGAGGGCGAAGACCAGGGCCACCGCAAAGAGCGGGCTCTCGAGCCCCGCCTCCAGCCCCACCCCCGTGGCCAGTGCGGTCACCATCGCCGAGTGGCTGCTGGGCATGCCCCCCGATTCGAGCAGGCGCTCCCAGCTCCAGCGGCGCTCGAGCAGGTAGTAGACGATCAGCTTAAGCGACTGCGCCACCACGTTGGCCAGCACGGCCGCCCAGAGCACGTCGTTTTGGAGGAGCGCGTTCATCCCCGGCGCCACCTCGCCGCCTCGACGGTGTTGGCCAACAGCATGGCCACGGTCATCGGGCCCACCCCGCCGGGAACGGGCGTGTAAGCCGAGCTCTTCACGTGCGCCTCGGGGTCGATGTCGCCCACCAGGTCCTCGCCGACGCGGTTGATGCCCACGTCCACCAGCACCGCGCCCTCGCGCACCATCTCCGGGGTGATGAAGCGCGGACGGCCCACCGCGGCCACCAGCACCTCCGCCCGGCGGGTCACCGCCGCCAGGTCACGGGTGCGGGAGTGGGCCACGGTCACGGTGGCGTTGCGCGCCAGCAGCAGCGCGGCCAGCGGCTTACCCACGATGTTGCTGCGCCCCAAGATCACGGCCTCCTTGCCCTCGAGCGCGACGCCGTAGTGGTCAAGCATGCGCACGATGCCCGCGGGCGTGCAGGGGCGCAGCGCCCGACCCCCGGTCCAGACCCGTCCCACGTTGAAGGGGTGGAAGCCGTCCACGTCCTTGGCCGGATCGATGGCCTCGATCACCGCCTGAGGGTCCACGTGCCCGGGCAGGGGCAGCTGCACCAGGATGCCGTCGATCTGCGGGTCGGCGTTGAGCTCGGCGATGAGCCCCAGAAGCTCCTCCTGCGATGTCGACTCGGGCAGCGCCAGCACCTTGCTGTCCATCCCTAGCTCGCGCGCGCGTTTGTCCTTGAGGCGGGTGTAGGACACCGAGGCCGGGTCCTCGCCCAGGCGCACCACCCGCAGCGCCGGGGTATAGGGCAGGCGCTCCAGCACCTCGTGCAGCTCCGCGTACACCGCCTTCGCCACCTCGTGACCGCTCATGCGTGTGGGCACGTCGCTGTCTCCTTTCAGTCCTGCTTGGGCACCGTGGTCAGCTCGCCCGCGTCCACCCGGCGCTTGAGCCGCGCCAGCACGCCGTTAACGAACTTGCCCGAGTCCTCGCCGCCGTACTTGCCGGCGATGCGCACGGCCACCTCGATCAGCGGCGCGAAGGGCGTCGCCTCGTAGAGCATCTCGTAGGTCGCCAGGCGCAGCACCGTCAGGTCGGTCTTGGACATCTGGTTGAAGTCCCAGCCCTCGACGGTCTCGGCGAGGATCCGGTCCACCTCGTCCGCGTGCTCGGCGTAGCCCCACACCAAACGGCGGGCAAACGCGCGCCCCTCGGCATCGAGGGGCTCGTCGTCGGTCTCGTCCATCGCCGCGAGGGCGTGGTTCCACGCCTCCTCGAGGGGAACGTCCCCCTGGGCGTGTTCGAACAGCACCCGAAACGCCAGCTCCCGGGCCTTACGCCGCATGCTCCCCCTCGGCGGTCACGTCCACGAAGACCACGTCCACGGCCTCGACCTTGAGCCCCGTGGTCGCCGTGAGCACGTCCTGCACGGTGCGCTGGACCCGCTCCGCCAGCTCGCGCAGGGACTCGCCGTAGCGGGCGACGAGTTGCAGCTCCACCCGGATGCGTCCCTCCTCCCGCGCGATGCGCACGGCGCGGCCGCGCCGCCCCGAGAGCACGTCGCCCACGCTGCGGCTCCCGCCGCTGGCGAGGCGCGCGCCCTCGAGCCCCTCGAGGCTCAGGGTGATGATGCCGACGATCGCCGAGTCGCTGAGCTCGTAGTCCACCATGGCCTTACCTTACCGCACCGGCCCTCACTCCGACATGCGGCGGGCGATGAAGTTCGTGTAGATCGCGCCGCGCCGGAAGAAGGCGTTGTCGAGCACCTTCTTGTGGAAGGGGATGGTGGTCTTGAGGCCGGGACCGTCCACTACCGTCTCGGCCAGGGCGCGCTTCATCCTCTGGATCGCGGCCTCGCGGTCCTCGGCCCAGACAATCACCTTGGCGATCAGCGAGTCGTAGTGGCTGGGGATGGCGTAGCCGGTGTAGACGTGCGAGTCCACCCGCACGCCCGTGCCCCCGGGCCAGAGTACCGTCTCCACCTTGCCGATCGAGGGGCGGAAGTTGCGGTCGGGGTCCTCGGCGTTGACGCGTACCTCGATGGCGTGACCGCGGGCTTCGATCTCCTCCTGGCGCAGACGCAGCCCCTCGCCGGCGGCGATGCGGAACTGCTCGGCCACCAGGTCCACCCCGGTGATCATCTCGGTGACCGGGTGCTCCACCTGGATGCGGGTGTTCATCTCGATGAAGTAGTAGTTGCCCTCGCGGTCCACCAGGAACTCGAGCGTCCCCGCGGAGACGTAACCGATGTGCTCGGCCAGCTTGACCGCGGCCGAGACCAGGCCCTGTCGCACCTCGTCAGGCAGGATCGAAGGTGCCTCCTCCAGCAGCTTCTGGTGACGCCGCTGTATCGAGCAGTCGCGCTCCCACAGGTGCACCACCCGCTCGCCGTCACCCAGCACCTGGACCTCGACGTGCTTAGGCTCCTCGACGTATTTCTCCAGGTAGATCTCGGGGTTGCCGAAGGCGGCACGCGCCTCTTCCTGGGCCTGCAGCACGGCGTTCTCGAGGTCCTCGGGGTTGTGGACTACGCGCATGCCACGGCCACCGCCGCCGGCGGAAGCCTTGAGGATGACGGGGTAGCCGATCTCCGAGGCGGCCGCCAACGCCTCCTCCACGCTCTCCAGCGCGTCGGTGCCCGGCACCACCGGCACCTCCGCCTCGCGGGCGATGCGGCGGGCGGTGGCCTTGTCGCCCAGCATGCGCATGTTCTCGGGCGTGGGGCCGATGAAGGTGATGCCGTGCTCGGCGGTCATCTCAGCGAACTGGGCGTTCTCGGCCAGAAAACCGTAGCCGGGGTGGATGGCGTCGGCGCCGCTGATGATCGCCGCCGAGAGAATGTTGGGGATGTTGAGGTAGCTCTGTTGCGGGCTCGCCGGGCCGATACAGATGGCCTCGTCGGCCAGCAGCACCGGCAGGCTGTCGGCGTCGGCCTTGGAGTGCGCTACCACGGTACGCACGCCCAGCTCGCGGGCCGCGCGCAGGATGCGCAGCGCGATCTCGCCGCGGTTGGCGATGAGGACTTTCTTGAACATACGCCCCCTACGCCGGCTCGACGAGGAAGAGCGGCTGGCCGTACTCGACGGGCTCGCCGTCCTCGACCAGAACCTTGCGGACGATGCCGGAGACCTCGGACTCGATCTCGTTGAAGAGCTTCATCGCCTCGATGATGCAGACGACCTGCCCCTTCTCCACCCGGTCGCCCACGTTGACGAAGGGCTCGGCGTCGGGCGCGGGCTTGCGGTAGAAGGTGCCCACGATGGGCGCGGTGATCTCGACGCAGCCCGGGCAGTCGCCCTCCTCCGCACCCGCCTCGGGCGCGGCCTCAACGGGCGCGGAAGCGGGTGCCACCGCCTCGGGCGCGGCCGCCGGGGGCGGCGGTGGGGGCGGGGGCGCGCCAACGGCGGGGGCCGGCGCCGGTGCGGGAGCCGCCGGGGGCGGCAGGCGCCGGCGCACGGTCAGCTTGTAGTCGGGGGTCTCGAGGGTCAGCTCGTCGGTCTCGGTGGCGACCATCGCCTGCAGGATGGCCTTGATCTCCTTGGGGTTCACGCCCACCTCCTAGGCCCGGCCAGCGTACTCGCCGGTGCGGGTGTCGATCTTGATCACCTCGCCCGCCTCGATGAAGAGCGGTACGTTGACCACCGCTCCGGTCTCGAGGGTCGCGGGCTTGGAGCCGCCCGAGGCGGTGTCGCCCTTGATGCCCGGCGGGGCCTCGACCACCTCGAGCTCCACCACCGTGGGCGGGGTCACCTTGATGACGCGCCCGTTGTAGACGTCGCCGATGAGGGTGATGCCCTCCTTGAGGAACTTGGCCGCGTCGCCCGCGGCCGCCCGGGGAACGTGGTACTGCTCGTAGGTCTCCAGGTCCATGAGCACGAGCTCCCCGCCCTCGGGGTAGAGGTACTGCATCTCCCGGGCCTCGACGTAGATATCCTTGAGCTTCTCACCCGAGTTGAAGGTGCGCTCGACGGTGGCGCCCGTCTCGAGGTTCTTGAACTTGGCCACCACCTTGGCGCCGCCGCGGCCGATCTTCTGGTGCTGGTAGTCGACGCACTCCCAGAGCGCGCCGTCCATCTCCACTTTGGTACCCGGTCTGAGGTCGGTAACGCTGATCATCCGGTTTTGCCTCCTTCGCTTATTCTATGACGGCTCGGAAAAACGGGTGATGTTGGGCCCCAGGCCCAGTTTTTCGATGTAATCGAGGTAGTCCTGCTCGCTCAGGGGGAACTTGCCGGCGAGGGCCACGAAGAGTCCCTCCATGACGTTGGTGCCGAAGCTGCGGCCGTTCAGCCGCGGGGTGGTGGTCACCAGCATGGCCGCGCCCCGCTCGCGCAGCATCTCGACGTCTTCGGGGGTGGTGGTGTTGGTGAGGACGATCTTGCCGTCGATACGGTCAGGCATGAAGCGCTTGATGTAGAGGAAGTCGCCCGCCACCACCTCGGCCCAGTCGTAGTACTTGCGGCGCCAGTCCTGGATCTGCTTTTCCTGCTTCTCGCCCGTGGGATAGATCATCTTGAAAGGCAACCGGGTGAAGACGGGGAGCAGGATGCGCGCCAGCAGGCGCAGACCGCTGAGGGTGTGGATGGGCACGGGCAGCCCCACGCCGAAGATGAGGTCGCCGAAGACCATCTCGGCGCCGTGGTCCCACAGCGCCTCGGCCATACCGAAGCGGTCCACCGCCGAGGTCATGACCACCTTGCGGCCCCTCCAACCGATCTCGACGTCGAGGTCGGCGACCACCTTGCGCTCGAGCGTGTGCTTGAGCCCCGAGCCGTCCACCACCGGGGTCTGCTTGGCCGCCCGGGCCAGCTTGAGGGCGTCGCGAATCGTGTAGCGCCGGCCCGCCGCGTAGAGGTAGAGGTCGATGCCCCCCAGCCCGATCGCCGCCACCTCGGGGTCGGCGTCGTAGCGCTGGATGAGCTTGATGGCTTTCTCGAAGCTGCCGTCGGTGCCCACGCGCTCGAGCACGAGGGTTTCACCCAGCAGCTCGACCTCGGCCTTGGCGTTCCGCTTCGAAGAACCGATGGATACGCTAACGACCCGCTTCATACCCTTCGCCTACCCTTCCAACAAGGCCTTCATCCGCTCCGCCACGTTCTCGGGCGTGAAGCCGTACTCGCGGTAGACCACCTCCCCCGACGCGCTCGCGCCGTAGCGGTCGAGGCCGACCACGTCGTCGGCGTAGCGCTCCCAACCCAGCGTCGCCCCGGCCTCGACGGCGAGGGTGGGCAGCTCGGGCGGCAGCACGCGCTCGCGGTAAGCCGCGTCCTGGGCCTCGAAGGCCTCGAAGCAGGGCAGGCTCACCACGCGCACCGGCACGCCCTCGGCGGCCAGCCGCTCCTGCGCGGCGAGCGCTAGCGCCACCTCGCTGCCGCTGGCCACGATCACGCCCTGCGGCGCCACCTCGGGCTCGCTGAGGACGTAGCCGCCCAGCAGCGCGCCCTCGGCGGGGGCGTAGCGCTCGCGATCGAGCACCGGCAGCCCCTGGCGGGTGAGCACGAGGGCGGTTGGCCCGTCGCTGCGCTCAAGCGCCATCCGCCAGGCCATCGCCGTCTCGTTGGCGTCGGCGGGCCGGATCACCCACAGGTTCGGCATCGCCCGCAGGCTCATCAGGTGCTCCACCGGCTGGTGGGTGGGGCCGTCCTCGCCGATGGCGATCGAGTCGTGGGTCCAGACGAAGACGGTGGGCGTGCCCATGAGGGCAGCGAGCCGCACCGCGCCGCGCATGTAGTCGGAGAAGACCAGGAAGGTGCCGCCGTAGGGGCGGTAGCCCCCGTGCAGCACCAGGCCGTTCATGATTGCGCCCATCGCGTGCTCGCGCACGCCGTAGTGGATGTAGCGGCCCGTGGGGTTGTCGGGCGAGAAATCGGCCATGTCGGGCGCCTTGGTGTTGTTCGAGGGCGTCAGGTCGGCCGAGCCGCCCAGCAGCTCGGGCAGGTAGGGCGAGAGCGCCGCCAGCACCTGGCCGCTGGCCTTGCGGGTGGCTATCTTCTGCTCGGGCTCGAAGCGCGGCAAACGCTCACGCCAGCCCCCGGGCAGGGTGCGTTGCACCACCCGGCGGGTGAAGGCCTCGCCCAGCTCGGGGTGCTCCCAGCTGTAGGCCTCGAACCGCTGTTCCCAGGCCTCCTGCGCCGCCACGCCCTTGTCGAGCGCGGGGCGGAAGTGAGCGTAGACCTCGTCGGGGATCTCGAAGGGTGGGTAGGGCCAGCTCAGCTTCTCGCGCGCCGCGGCGAGCGCCTCCTCGCCCAGCGGCGCGCCGTGGGCCTCGGGGGTGTCCTGCTTGGGGCTGCCGTAGCCGATGTGGGTGCGCACCGCGATGATCGTGGGCGCGGAGGTGTTGGCGCGCGCCACCTCGATGGCGGCGCGGATCTCGTCGGTGTCGTTGCCGTCTTCGACGAAGAGGGTCTGCCAGCCGTAGGCCTTGTAACGGCCCAGGACGTCCTCGCGGAAGGCCAGGTCGGTGGGGCCGTCGATCGAAATGTGGTTGTCGTCCCACAACACAATCAGCTTGCCTAACTTCCACAGCCCTGCGAGGCTCGAAGCCTCGCTGGAGATACCCTCCATGAGGTCGCCGTCGGAGGCGATCACGTAGGTGTAGTGGTCCACGATCTCGAAGCGGTCGCGGTTGAACTCGGCCGCGAGCTTGCGCTCGGCCAGCGCCAGCCCCACCGCGGTGCTGATGCCCTGGCCCAGGGGACCAGTGGTCACCTCGACGCCCGGGGTGTGGCCGAACTCGGGATGGCCCGGGGTCTTGGAGCCCCACTGACGGAAGCGCTTCAACTCCTCAAGCGGCAGGTCGTAGCCTGTGAGGTGCAAGAGCGCGTAGAGCAGCATAGAGCCATGGCCGGCCGAGAGCACGAAGCGGTCTCGGTCGGGCCAGGCGGGGTCGGCGGGGTTGTGCTTGAGGAAGTCGTGCCAGAGCACGTAGGCCATGGGCGCCGCGCCCATGGGCATGCCCGGGTGGCCGGACTTCGCCGCCTCGACGGCGTCGGCTGCGAGGAAGCGGATGGCGTTGATCGCAAGCTGTTCGATGGGGGTTTCCTGCGTCATCGCCGCTCATCATACCAGCCGGCGCCTAGCCGAGCGCCTGCTTGATGATCTCGGGCGCAAACTCGGCCAAAGCCCGCATCAGCCCGGTCACGCCACGGGCGCGGCCGGGGGTGATGTAGACCGGCACGCCCAGCGCCTGCGCCTCGGCCCGCACCGGCTCGGAGAGGTCGTGGCCCACGTAGGAACTGACGATCATCACCCCGTGGGCGCGGCCCAGGCGGCTCTGGATGCGGCGCAGGCTCTCGCGCGCGGCGGTGGTGGAGTCGGAGTCGAACCAGTCGACCCTGAGGCCCAGCGCCTCCAGCCGCGGCTTGAGGCGGCTGCGAAGCTGGGTGTGCCCGCCCAGCACGATCAGGTACTCGCCCGAGAAGCGCGGCAGACCCGAGGCCCGCACATCCTCCGCGGTCTGCCCCGCGAGCGGGTCGGGCGTGCCTTCGAGCTCCGCCAGCTTGGCGGAGGTGGCCTTGAGCTCCTCGAGGTAGAGCTCCAGGTCGGGATCGTGGTGGTTGAGAAAGAGCAGGTTGCGCAGCACCTCGCGGGCTAGGTCGAGATCTTTTTCGCGATAGTAGGCCACGTCCAGCGCCCGCTTCCAGACCTGGTGGGCCTCCTCGAAGCGGCCCAGCCGCTCGTGCTGTTCGGCCAGGTCGAAGATCAACTCGAGCACGTGCGGCCGGCGCGCCACCTCGGCCTCGAGCACCGCCAGCGCCTCCTCGGCGCGGCCCTGCTGGTTGAGCGCCCCCACGTAGGCAGCCAGTGCCTCCTCGGCTTCCTCGGCCGCGGCGAAGGGGCGCGAGAGCCGATAGGCGCGCTCCAGCGCCTCCAGGCTGGCCGCGGGGGTGTGGGCGAGCGCGCCCCAGAGCACCCGGAAGGCCTCCCAGGCCCCCTCGAGCGACTCGATGAGCTGCACCAGCTCGTCGAAGCACTCCGCATCCAAATCGCCCAGGCCGGTCTCCCGCAACGCGCCCAGAAACTCCCGCGCCAGCACCTTCTCCCCCGCCTCAGCGGCCCGCCGCGCCATCGCCAACAGTTGCTGCGGCGGGTAAGGGCGGAAGGCGTGAGCGCGCTTGTGCGCCCCCAAGACGACGTCGAGGGGTGCGTCCAACCGCTCGAGCACCTCGGCCAGCAGGCGGTAAGCCGCTCCCACCGGAGCACCGCGGGCGGCGCGCGCCGCCTTCTCGAGCAACCGCCGCGCCTCCTCGTAACGCCCCTGCTCAGCGCGCAGGCGGCCCAGCGCCAAGAGCGCCAGGGCATCCTCACTGCGGGCGGCGGCGTCGGTGAGGTAGGGCTCCACCTCCTCCAGCGCCGCCCGGTCCACCGCTTCCACCTCCTCGGCCCCGCGCAGGCGCAGCCGCGCCAGCGCCAGGCCCACGGCCCCGCTCACCTCGCCCAAGTCGTAGAGCCGGCGGGCGTAGCGCTCAGCTCGGCCCCACAGCCTCTGCCCCAGCGCGGCGTGGAGCCCCAGGTAAAGCAGCTCGCGTGTGAGGAACTCAGGCGAGAGGTCCTCGGCGTACTCGACCCGGCGGCTCACCTCCACCAGCCGACCCTCGCGCAGATCGCGGAAGAGGCGTTCGGCGTAGCGCTCGAGCACGCGCTCGAGCTCGGGCGGGCGGGCCCCCTCCAGCTGAGCGAAGGCGCGCAGGGCCGTGTCGAGCCGGCCCGCCTGGGCATAAGCCCGCGCCAGCGCAGTGCGATAAACCTCGGCCTCACCCGCGAGCGCCTCCAGCTGGGCGATGGCTTCCCCGCCTCGCCCCAGCTCCACCAGCGCCAGCGCGCGCAGCGCCCGCGCCTGGGCACCCTTGGCCTGGGCCAGCGCCCCCTCTGCCTCGCGCCAGCGCCCCAGAGCGGCCAGCGCGCGGCCTCGCAAAGCGGCGGCCTCGGCCCCTTGGGCCCCCTCCAGCACCGCGAGCGCCGCCTCCGCCTCGCCGCGCTCCAGCTGCGCCCGCGCCACGGCCAACACGTCGCGCGCGGGTGCCGCCTCCTCGCGTGGACGGACCGCCGCACGCTGTGGCGCCACCCCAGCGGGCCGCAGCCGCTCGGGCATGCGCCCGCTCACCAGCACGTAGTCACCCCCACCCGCGAGCGCGACCTCGCCAAAGCCCATACGCTCGAGCAGGCGGGCGAAGGCCTGCGGGTTCTTGCCCAGGAAGGGCCCGTGGCCGTAGACCACCCGTCCGCCGGGTCGCAGCACCGACGCCAGCCGCCCCAGGCGCTCGCAGAGCGCAAATGTGCGGTAGAAGGCAGTCTCGTCCTCGATCTCGGGTGGCATGTCCTCGCGCAAATGCCCCTCGGGCAGCACCGAGAGCAGCAACACCGCGTCGTAGGGCTCGGCGGGCGCGAACTCCTCCCACCAGCCCTCGTGCCACGCCACCTCAAGCCCCAGCTGCGCGCCCACCTCACGGCCGCGCGTGACCGCCTGAGGAAGCGGCTCGAGCGCGTGCCACTCCATCTCGGGGCGCAACTGCGCCAGCGCGTGCACCAGCGCTCCGGTATACGCGCCCACCTCCAGCACCCGGCCCCGTTCGGGCAGGAAGCCGAGCACCTCCTGGACGTAGAACTGCAAAAAAGGATAGTGCAGGGCGTAGACGAGAGGCTCGAGCCGCCGGGGCGCGGCGGTGAGCGTGCGCTGGTAGAAACTTCGCACCCCCTCGCGCCCGGGCTCGCGCAGGTATGCCGACCAGGCCGCCAGCACCGGCTTGCGCTTCTTGGGGGCGCCGATGCGCTTGGCCAGCTCGCTTTCAAAACGGGCCGGCGCCACCGGGCCAAAAACCTGGTAATGCTCGCGCAAGTAGCGCTTGAGGTCGAAGTCCATCTCGCTCCGGCCTCATTCTACCGCCGCCTGTGGGACGCCTCAGTAACCCTCGACCACGCGGTTGAACAGCGGCTCACCTCGTAGGTAGCGTGCTACCTGGGCCCGCACCAGCGCGAAGCCGCGCTCGCGCAAGCGCGGCGAGCTACCCGCCAGGTGGGGCGTGATCCAAACGCCAGGCGCGCGCCATAGCGGATGTTCCGGAGGCAGCGGCTCGGGGTCGGTCACGTCAACGGCGGCGCGGACACGGCCAGCGTGCAGCGCCTCCAGGAGTGCGCCCGTCTCCACAAGGGCGCCGCGGCCGGCGTTGACGAGCCAGGCGCCCGGCTTCATCGCCGAGAGGAACCCGGCGTCCACCAGCCCCCGCGTCTCTTGGGTGAGCGGCAAAAGCAGCACCACCGCGTCCACCCGCGCGAGCCAACGTGCCCGCGCCTCCAGCGTCTCCACGCCGGGCCTGGGGCGGCGGGCCACCGGCAGCACCCGCACCCCGAACGGCGCGAGCCGCGCCGCCACCGCGCGGCCGATCGATCCGTAGCCCAGGATCGCAACCTCATGCCCCCAGAGCTCCCGGGGGCGGGCCTCCCGGTCCCACTCGCCCGCGCGCTGGCGCTCGACCAGCGCGGGTACGTTCTTGGCTAGTACGAGCAACGCGGTCAGCACCCATTCGCTCACCGCCACGTCGTGAACGCCACGGCCATCGGCAAGCGTAACGCCAGGGGGAACGTGCTCTGCGATCCAGTCCACCCCAGCGGAGAGCGTCTGGACCACCTCGAGCCCCCGGAGCACATCCAGATGGGGAAGCATCCAGGTGCGCGTCGCCACCAGGAACTCGGCGTCCTCCGCCTCCGGCGGCGGTGGCCCCTCGGCCCAGCGCACCACCCGCACCCCCGGGTCAAGGCCCTCCAGGTAACGCGGGTGCACGTCGTCCGCCACGAGCAGCTTCACGGCTCGAGGTCCTCCGGCCTGGCCTCCATGAGCACGTCCTTCTTGCCGCCCGGGAGCTCGACCTCGCCCACCTCGCGAAAGCCGGCGGCGCGGAAGGCGCGCCGCGCCCGCTCGTTGTGGGCGAAGGTGCGCAGCTTGACGCGCTCAAGCCCCATCCGGCCGAAGGCGTAGCCGAGCGCCGCCCGCACCGCCTCGCGCCCGTAGCCCTGGCCCCAGCGGTCTTTACGGCCGAGGATGATGCCGAGGGTGGCCTCGCACTCCTTCAGGTCGTAGAGCTCGAGCGTCCCCAGCCAACCCCCCTGCTCGTCGAGGATCACGAACCCGATGCGGTCACCCCGCCGCACCTCCCCCATGACGATGCGCTTGAAGAGCCACAGCGGCATCTTCAGCGGACGATTGCCGTTCCAGCGGGCGATCTCCGGGTCGCGAAAACTCTCCCAGAACCCCCGCCATTCCCTCGGCGTCAACCCCTCGTGAAACGGCTTCAGGGTCACGCGGCCCCAGCGGGGCCGCTCGGGATCAGCCGGTTGCGGACGCGTCACGTTCGTAGCTTAGCCCAGCGGGCGCGACAGCGAAAACCCCGGCCCAGATGGGCAGGCCGGGGCGATGGCGAAAAGCGGGCTATGGGTAGAGTCCGCGCAGCGCGCGCGCCTCGAGAATGCGGGTGGCCGCCACGATGTAGGCGGCGGTACGGAGCGTGACCTTGCGGTCCTGCGCCACCTGCCAGACAGCCTCAAAGGCCTCGCGCAGTACGCGCTCGAGGTTTTGGTTGATCTCTTCTTCGGTCCAGAAGTAGGAGTTGAAGTCCTGCACCCACTCGAAGTAGGAGACGGTCACGCCCCCGGCGTTGGCGATGACGTCGGGGACGACGATTATGCCGCGCTCGGCCAGGATGTCGTCGGCCGCGGGGGTAGTGGGGCCGTTCGCGCCCTCCACCACGATGCGGGTGTCCACCTTCCAGGCGTTCTGTTCGGTGATCACGCGCTCGAGCGCCGCCGGTACAAGGAACTCGCAGGAGACTGCGAAGAGCTCGGCCGCCGGCAGTGGCTCGGCCTTGGGGTAGCCGAGGACGCCGCGGGTCTCGGACTTCTGGACGTACTCAAGTAGGTCGTATGGGTCGATACCCTTTTCGTTGATGATCGCGCCGGTCACGTCGGAGACAGCCACGATCTTGGCGCCGTGGTCGTAGAAAGCGCGCGCCGCAGCGTTGCCCACGTTACCGAAGCCCTGCAGCACCACGCGGCTGCCCTCGATGGGCAGGTCGATCTTCTCGGCCGCCGCGGCGGCGGTGAAGAAAACGCCGTTGCCGGTGGCGTCCTGTCGCCCCAGCGAGCCCCCGATAGCGATGGGCTTGCCGGTGACCACGCCAGGAGTGGTGGACCCCACATTCATCGAATAGGTGTCCATCATCCAGGCCATCTCCCGCTGGCCAGTGCCGACGTCTGGTGCGGGGATGTCTTTCTTGGGGCCGATGAGGATGCCAATCTCGGAGGTGTAGCGGCGGGTAATGCGCTCGATCTCGCTGGGCGAGAACTTGGTCGGGTCCACCCGGATGCCGCCCTTACCGCCACCATAGGGCAGCCCCACCGCGGCGTTCTTGATGCTCATCCAAGCGGCCAGGGCCATCACCTCGGAAAGCGTGACATCCTGGTGGTAGCGCACACCGCCCTTGGCGGGGCCACGCGAGGTGTTGTGCTGGACTCGGTAACCCTCAAAGTGCATGACCGTGCCGTCATCCAGGTGAATGGGCACGTCCACGATCAGCACGCGCTTGGGCCGCTTAAGGGTGTCCACCCAGTAGGAAAGCTTGCCCAGGTAGGGCGTCACGCGCTCCACCTGCTCCAGGTAGATGCCCCAGGGCCCCTGATCGCCCGCGGGGAGGTAGGACAGCGGTTCGCTCTTCATGGATACACCCCCTGCATGTGCGTGGCCACGTTGATGCGGTCCACGCCCAAGACGTACGAGGCCAGGCGCAGGTCAATCTCCTGGTCCTCGGCGTACTCACAGACCTCGCGCAGGGTCTGCGAGACCCGGCGCTGCATCGCTAGCCAAACCCGGTCGTCCGACCAGTTGAACATCGAAAAGTTCTGGACCCACTCTAGGTAGTCCATCGTCAGCCCCCCGCCGCCGACCAGCACGTCGGGGATCACCGGCACGCCCCGCTGGCGCAGGTGCTCGTCGGCCTCGGCGGTGATCGCCCCCACGGCCGACTCGACCACGACTCCGGCGCGAACCTGCTCCACGTTTCCCTCGTGAAGCACGCCCTCCACCGCGGCCAGGATGAGGAAGTCTACCTCGAGCCCCACCAGCGCCTCGCGCCCGATGGTGTGGGCGCCGGAAAAACCCTCGACCCGGCCGGTCTCCTTGAAGTGGGCAAGCAGAGTTTTATGATCGAGTCCCTCGGGGTTGTAGACCGCGCCCCACTCGTCGGAGACGGCCACCACCCGGGCACCCGCCTCGGCGAAGAGGCGCACCACCGCGCGGCCGATTTTGCCGTAGCCCTGCACGGCCACGGTGCTCCCTTCGAGGCGCAGGTCCTTGAACTCGGCGAAGGTCTCCACCGCGTAGAGAACCCCACGCCCCACGGCCTCGCCACGCTTGGAAACGCCCCCGAGCTGCGGGGGCTTGCCGGTGACGACGCCAGGCTCGGTGAAACCGCGATTGGTGGAGAAAGTGTCCATCATCCAGGCCATCTCGCGCTCACCAGTGCCCAAATCGGGCCCCAGGATGTCCTTGTCGGGGCCGATCACGTCCACCAGTTCGGCGGCGTAGCGCCGGGTCAGACGCTCCAGCTCCCCCTTAGAAAGCCGCCGTGGGTCCACCGCCACCCCGCCCGCAGCCCCGCCGTAGGGCAGATGAAAGATGGCCGATTGCACGGTGGCGATGGCCGCGAGCCCCACCGTCTGTCCCATCGAGACGCGCGGATGGAAGCGCACGCCTCCGCGGGCCGGACCGAGGGCGATGTTGTGGACGACGCGGTAGCCGCTGAAAAAATGAACCGTACCGTCGTCGAGCTGTACCGGTACGGTCAGTGCTACCGTTCTTCGGGGGTGGATCAGGTACTCCACTGTCGCGGGATGGGCCTCCACCTGAGCCAGGGTTCGCTCCAGCTGCGCTAGGAAGTCGTGCCAGAGCCCCGGCTCGCCGGGAGGCCTGTAGGCGCTTTTGAGCATGGGCACCTCCTTGGTCTCGCCATGACGCTTGATCCTACTGCAACCGCTCGAGTTCCGCGAGGGCCAAACCTTCCAACGCCGCACGCGCAGGCCCCTCGGGCAGGGCTGCAAGGGCCCGGCGAGCCTCCTCCACCCGTTCCTCGATGGCGGCCACCACACGAGCGGCCACACCGCTGACCTCAGCCAGCCTACGCAAGCGTTCCACGTCCCCAGGTTCGCGCCCGCGCCGCAAGAGGATCGGCTCCACCTCGTCGGGGTGCGCCTCAAGGAGCCAAAGAGCGATGAGGGTCACCTTGCCCTCTCGTACGTCGCCCCCCACCGGCTTGCCAAGCCGGGCTTCCTCGCCCATGAGGTCGAGGTAGTCGTCGCGCATCTGGAAAGCCAGGCCGTAGGCGCGCCCGTAAGCGGCAAGCGCCTTGCGCAGGGTGCGAGGCGCATCGCCCAACAGGGCGGCCCCTTCGGTGGCCGCGCGCATGAGTGCGGCCGTCTTGCTCTCGATGATCCGGTAGTATTGCGCCTCGGAGTACTCGCGGTAGGCCGCCGCCTGAAACTGCAACACCTCGCCCTCTGCCAGCAGGCGCGCGGCCTCGGCGAAGAGGTGCACCAGCTCTACCCGGCCGGTCTCGGCCAGCAGGAAAAGTACCCGGCTGAGCAGATAGTCTCCGGAGAGCACGGAGACGGCGTTGCCGTACTTGCGAAAGGCCGCCTCGCGTCCGCGCCGCGTCTCGGCGTCGTCCACGAGGTCGTCGTGCAAGAGGGTAGCTGAGTGCAAGAGTTCCACCGCAAGGGCAAGCTCGAGCGCGTGCGGCACACCCCCCAACACCTCCGAAGCCAATAGGGCGAGCCGGGGGCGAATCCGCTTCCCCCCGGCCGTGATCAGGTCGTCCTCGATTAGTTGAATGAACTCGACGTCGGATCTGAGTAGCTCCCTGAGCCGCAGGTCGAACTCAGGGGGCAGAGTTGACGCGTCGGCAGCCACGAGTCGCTGGCTCACGTCGGATACTCTAACGCAAAACGGTGCCCGACCCTAGTGGATGACCAGCGGCTCGGCGAGCCGCTGCTCATAAACCGTGCCGTTCTGACCGGTCACGGTGAACGCGGTGATGACGTAACTGCCCTCGGGCGGGTATGTAGAGAGCTCGAAGCTGTAGTTTACAGTGAAGGGCCCGCAGTCGGTAGTCACCTCCTGCCCGCAACTCTCGACACGGAGCCCAGCGGAGAGCGAGCCCCCGTTCTGGAGCGCGAAGCTATTGACGACCCCGGCTGGCGAGCCCGGAAGGGTGTAAGCGTTCAGACTGAAGGTCAGGTTCCAAAGACCCGTGTTCGTGTTACGGGTCAGGGAACGGTCCCCAATGGCCAGGGACACTGTTGGGACACCGATCGGGTTCGTGTAGCTAAAGCTGCTGCACCCCGCCAGCACCAGCAGGGTTGCCGCGAGCGCAAAAAGACCAACCAAGACGTACTTCTTCATCCCATCATCTCCTCTCGCCACCTTGGGTTCAGCATAAAGAACCCCAGCCGAGAAAGTCCAGCCATGAAGTCGACGTTCTCGACGGCGACCTCTTCGGGCAGGCTGAGCACGGTCGGAGCGAAGTTGAGGATGCCGCGAACGCCCGCGCGCACCAGGCGCTCGGCCACCGGCTGCGCCTGGGCCTCGGGCACGGTGAGCAACGCCACCTCGACATGGCGCGAACGCACGACCTCCTCAAGGCGGTCCATCGGTTCCACCTGCACCGGCCCCGCGGTACGACCGATTACCTCGGGGTTCACGTCGAAGCCGGCAACGAGCTCGTAACCCTCAGCCAGGCCGGGGTAGTCGGCAAGGGCCTGCCCCAGCCGCCCCATGCCCACGATGATCAGACGCCACTTGCGCCCCAGGCCGAGGATCTGCCGCAACTCTCGCCGCAGTATCGGGACGGTGTAACCCACGCCACGGGTGCCGTAGCTCCCGAAGTAGGCCAGGTCCTTGCGCACCTGGAATGCGGTCACGCCGGTGAGTCGGGCGAGTTCCTCGCTCGAGGTCCGCACGCGCCCCGCCTCCTCCATGCGCTCGAGCGCCCGCAGGTAACGAACGATGCGGGTGATGGTCGCGTCGGGAATCTTGGCCACTAGCGCACCTCGACCACTTCAAAGCCAAGCGCCTCGAGCCGCGCCTTCCAGCCAGCTATCTCGGCGTCGTCTACGGGACCCACCCAGACCTTCAGCCAGGGGCGTCGGTAGTTGAGCACCACCGGCCAGTTGTCCTCCTCACGCAGCTTGGCGACGATCGCGCGCGCCGAGTCGAGGCGCTTGAACGCGCCCACCTGCAGGTAGCGCCCGGTGGGCGGCGGGGTGTCACCGCGGTAGACCTGCGGCTCGTACTTCGCCAGCTGCGCAACCGCCCGCTCAGCCTCGGCGCGGTTGTTGTAGGGCCCTACAACCACCCGGGTGACGCGCCCCACCGGCTCGAGTCGCACGGGGTAGCCTCGGGTCTCCAGCTGCTCCGCGAGCGCCAACGCGTTGAGCGGGTTTCCAAAGGCCCCCACCGAAACGCGGAAGATGCCGGTGGGGTTCTCGGCAGGCTGTGCGGGAGCGGGCGCTGCAGGGGTCGACGGCTGTGCGGGGGTGGCCGGCTGCGCGGGCTCGGGCCGCACCGTCTCGGCGGGCGCCTGTGGCTCGGGCGCTTCGGGCAGGAGCGGAACAACGGTCACCGGAGCGGTTTCCTCCGGCTGGGCCGGGGCCTCCAGCTGAGCGGGCGGCGTCTGGGGACGCGGCTGCTCCACCTGCGGCGCGGGCGCGGGGGCCGGCGTCCTGGCCTTGAAAGGGTTGACGCCGGTGAGGAAGAGCACGATACCCACGACGGTCACGGCGAAGACGGCAAAAATGAGTGCATCAATCCAATTATCTCGCAACCAGCGCATAAACCCTCCTTCGGCCCTACTTCTTGATCAGGCTACGAGCCGGCTCGTAGCCAAGGTCCAGCGCCGCTTTCCAAGCGCGCTGCGCCTCGGACTCTCGGCCCAGGGCGTTCAGCGTCCAGCCGAGGTTGTACCAGGCTTCGGCGTTCTCGGGGTCCTCGAGCACCACCTGGGTCAGAATCTGCTCCGCGTCGCTGAAGCGCTTGACCGCGAGGTAGGCCGCGCCCAAGTTGAGCTTGGCCACCGGCGAGGGATCGAGCTGAACGGCGCGCTCGAGCGCCGGCACCGCGGTGTCGAAGTCCTGGAGGGCGTAGGCAGCGAGCCCGAGCCACAGCCAGGCGTCGGCGCGGTCGGGCGCGAGGTCCACCGCCCGCAGGAGCAGGGCGCGGGCCTCGGCGTAGCGCCCGAGACGGTAGGCGCTCTTGCCAGCAATCAGCAGAGCGTCAGCCTTGACCGCCCCTTCAGAGGAGTCGGCGGCAAGTTGTGCATAGCGGTAGGCCTGCTTGTAGTCCTGCTTCTGGAAGTAGGCCGCCGCGAGCCCCACGAGGATCTTGGGTTCGGTGGGATTGACGCTGTAGGCCTTCTGGAAGGCGCGCAGCGCACGGTCGGGATCCCCGGCGCGCAACCAGCTGCTGCCCAGATCGTAATGGGCCTGCCAAAGCCGCGGGTCGAGGGCGCTAGCCTCCTCCAGGAGCTTCGCGGCCTTCTCCGGGTCGATGGCCTTAAGCAGCATCGCCTTCTTCAGGAGCAAGTTGGCGCGAATGGCCGGGTCCTGGGTGGCCTCGAGCGAGCGGTCGAGCTCGCGCAGGGCGCGGTCCACCAACCCCTGCCCCACGAAGATGTCGGCGAGAAGGTTGACCGCGGCTACGTTGCCGCGGTCCTTGTTGAGCACCTTGTAGAGGTAGGGAATGGCCTCCTTGGGCTTGCCCGCGAGCGAGAGGTTCTCGGCGATGAGGTAGAGGATCTCCTCGTCCTCACCCATCTTCTCCGCCGCCGTCATCAGCGTCTGCGCCGCCTGGTCGGGCTCACCCAGCTTGCGCTGGGCGGTCGCGAGCCCCAAGTAGGCGGGGCGGAGCACGTCGGGGGCGAGTTTCTGCTCTTCGCCCAGGGCGATGGCCCGCTGGAAGGCGGCCGCGGCCTCGTTCCAGCGGCCGCTGTCGGCGTAGGCCACGGCGAGGTTGTACCAGCCCTCGAATCGGTCCGGGAAGAGGCGGGTAACCTGGTCGAACTCGAAGAGCGCGCCCCGCAGGTCGCCCTTGCGGTACAGCGCCAGGCCGAGGCCGAAATGGGCCTGGAAGTTCTGGTAGTCCAGCGCCAGCACGTCCTCGAAGACACGCGCGGCATCGTCGTAGCGCCCGGCGTCCAGGTAGGCCCGGCCCAGCGCCACCATCGTGGGCAGATCGCCCGGCTGGCTCTTCAGCCGCGCCTCCAGGGCCGCAGGATCGGGGGCCTGCGCCGGGGGCGCCTGGCCGAAGACCGCACCGAACCCCAATCCCAGCAGAAGAAAGGTGAACCACGTTGATTTCATAGACGACTTCCTCCCGGTACCGACACTCTTTGCGTTATTCTATCAGGATCTTCACTTCCGTCACAAGAAAAACGACGCGAGCGGCGCCCGCGGAGCCGGCGCGCACGCCGTGCTCGGGCGCCATTTTGCTTGACAGCGATCGCCTCTTTTGTTACATTGATCGTTGGCGACGCGGGGTGGAGCAGTCTGGTAGCTCGTCGGGCTCATAACCCGAAGGTCGCAGGTTCAAATCCTGCCCCCGCAACCAAAACCGCGCGGCTCCGGCCGCGCGCCTTTTTTTATTGTTTGGAGCCTCACCACCACGAGCCAAAGCGTTCGCGCAGACGCTCCGCCCGCGCCCGCACCTCTGGGTCGCGGGCGGTACGGGCGTAGCTGTAACCGGTTAGGAACCAGCGTTCGGCCTCCCGCCCGCCAGCCTGCTCGGCCAGCTCGAGCGCCACCCGGGCCATGCGCGCGTCGCGCCGGGGCGAGGGCACCTCACCGGTCAGCTCCCCGAAGAGCGCCACCAGCGCCTTGGCACTTGTACTGCGCAAGGCCAAGCGCAGCCGTGTCTCGAAGGGTTCGTCGCTGAACACGGAGCATAATACCATGGAGTCATGGACCCCAAAGCTGCCCTGCACGCCTTCCTGGACGACCCCGACGCCCAGACCCTGGCCGAGCTAGCCGAAGCGCTCGAAGATTGGCCCCCCGCCGGCAGGCTGCTCAAGCTGGCGGCACGGGCGGTCTTCGTGGAGGACGATCGTCTGCACAGCCTCCTCGACGAGGCCGCGAGCGAGGCGCGGCGGCTACTGGAGGCGGAGTCGTGACGGGGCTGGAGGCCTTCGAGGCACTGGACCTGCGCGTGGGACGAATCGTGCGGGCCGAACCCAACGAAAAGGCGCGCAAGCCCGCCTACAAGCTCTGGGTGGACCTCGGCCCCCTGGGCGTTCGCACCTCGAGCGCCCAGCTGACCGAGCTCTACACGCCGGAAGGTCTGCAGGGGCGGCTGGTAATCGCCGCCGTCAATCTGGGGGTTCGCCGCATCGCCGGCTTCTCCTCCGAGGTGCTCGTGCTGGGCGTGCCAGACGCCGAGGGGCGGGTAGTACTGCTCACACCCGAGCGCGAGGTACCGCCCGGAGGGCGGGTGTTCTGAGACGGCCGGGCACGCCCTCGACCTGACGCGGCCGCTGCCGGGGCCGCCCGCGGACCTGGTGCTCGAGCGCCTGGGCTTCGAGGTGCTGCGGGTACTGCCGCCGGCGGGCGACGACCTGACGCGCTGGCAGCCCGAGCTGAACGAGGGCAAGGCCAGCGTAACCCTCGACCTCAAGAGCGCAGGCGGCCTCGACCGGCTGCTCGAGCTGGTGCAGGACGCGGCGGTGCTGCTCGAGTCGAACCGCGCCGGGGTGATGGAGCGGCTGGGGCTGGGTTACCCGATGTTGCGGGAGCGCAATCCCCGCCTGATCTACGTGCGCCTAGCCGGCCACCGCGACGACCCCGCCGCCCCGGGCCACGACCTCACCTACCTGGCGGCCGCGGGGCTTCTAGGCAGGCTGGCCTCGGCCTGGAACGAGACCCAGCTCGCCGACGTGAGCGGCGTGCTCTGGGCGGCGCTGGCAACGCTCGACGAGCTTAGCCAAGACGGTGAATTCTACAAGGTCTACCTGAGTGAGGTGGCGGCGTCTATGGCCACCCACCCATCCCCGGCTGGTGGCGCGCTCGTGGCCCACCGCGTCTACGAAGTGGCGGCGGGGCAGGTGGCGCTGGCAGCGCTCGAGCCCCACCTCTGGGCGCGCATCTACCAGACCGCTGGCCGAGCCGACTGGCTCGACGCCGGCGGGAGTCCGCCCGCAAGGAAAGCCGCGTCTTTCGAGAACTGCGCGCCTTCTTCCACACACGCGATGCCGAGGCCTGGAAAACATGGGGCGCGAACGCAGCCTGCCCCCTGCGGGCCCCACGCCCCTACCAAGAAGCGCCGCTGAAGCTGCCTTGGCAGCACAGCTAGCCACGTACGTCCTCGAGCCAGTTTTGCAGCTCCTTCAGGTAGCGGGTGTTCAGGATCCGGTCGGGGCCGAGCCAGGCCCGCTGGGCCGTGCCCACCGCCAGCTCCATGAAGCGCAGGTGGTCGGTGGCGTGGGCGTCGGTGGAGAGGCTGAGCAGGAGACCCAGCTCGCCGGCGCGCCGCGCCAGCGTGTCCGGCAGGTCGAGCCGGGCGTAGTAGCCGTCGATCTCCACCGCCTTGCCCAGCCCGCGGGCGCGCTGGAAGACCTTTTCCCAGTCGGCCTCGATGGGCCCGCGCTTGCCCAGGTGGCGGGCGGTGGGGTGAGCGAGGATGTGGACGTAGGGGTTCTCGAGCGCTCGCAGGAGCCGCCGGGTCTGCTCCTCGCGGCCGAGGTCAAAGTGGGCGTGCACCGAGACAAGCACGATCTCCAGCTGGGCCAGCACCTCGTCGGGATAGTCGAGGCTGCCGTCGGGAAGGATGTCCACCTCGGCGCCAGCCAGCAGGTAGGGCCGCCCGCCGGTCTTCTCATTGACCGCGCGAATGGCGGCGATGCGCTCGGCCACCTTCTCTGACGGCACACCGCCCGCCACCCGCACGGCCGGCGAGTGGTCGGTAACGGCCAGGTACTCGTAGCCGCGCGCGGCCGCGGCCCGGGCCAGCCCCTCCAACGTCACTTTGCCGTCGGACCAGGTCGAGTGCACCTGCAGGTCGCCCCGGATCTGCTCGAGCCGCACCAGCTCGGGCAATCTGCCAGCCTGGGCGGCCTCGATCTCGCCCCGGTCCTCGCGCAACGGCGGCGGGATCCAGGGCAGGCCCAGCGCGGCGTAGACCTCTTCCTCGCTTGCGCCCGCCACCCGCTCCGCCCCCTTCCACACGCCGTACTCGTTGAGCTTGAGCCCCCGATCGAGGGCGAGCGCGCGCAGCTTGATCGAGTGGTCCTTGCTGCCGGTGAAGTACTGCAAGCCCGAGCCCCAGGCCTCCGGCTCGACGATCTTCAGGTCCACCTGCAGCCCGGTCTTGAGGAATACGGTCGCCCGGCTGGCCCCGGAAAGTAGCACCTCGTCCACCTCGGGAAAGCGAACGAAGGCGTCGGTTACCGCCCGCCCGCGCCGACTCGCGGCCAGCAGGTCGAGATCGCCCACCGTCTCCTTGTAGCGCCGCGCCGAACCCGCAAGTGCGGCGTGCTCCACCTGGGGCAGCTGCTCGAGCCGCGCCACCAGCTCACGCGCCAGCCACAGCACCTCGCCCAGCGGCCGCCGCCGGCCGGCCTCCTCCACCAGCTCCAGGTTGTGCAAAAGGCGCTGGCGCTTCTTCTCGCCAAAGCCCGACAGCTTGAGCACCTCACCACTTTCCAGCACCTCCCGCAGCCTGGCCAGCGAGTCCACGCCCAGCTCGTCGTAGAGCCGCTTGGCCGTGCGGGGGCCGATGCCGGGAACCCGCATCACCTCGAGCACCCCCGGCGGCACCTTCTTCTTGAGTTCCTCGTGTTTTCTGACCTTGCCGGCCTCGAGGTACTCGAGAATCTTGAGCGCCAAGTCGTGGCCGATGTAGGGCAGCTCCTCGAGCTCCTTCACGCCACCCTCGGCCACCCGCTCGATGGGCTCCTCCATGTCCATCAGGTAGCGGGCCGCCGCCCGGTAGGCCCGCACCCGGAACGGTGAGTCGCCCAGGAAGTCGAGCATGTCGGCGATCTCTGAAAAGATGCGGGCGATTTCGGCGTTTTTCATCGTCTCTTTCCATTTTAGTGTTCGATACCGGGGCCGGGTAATATGGGACAAAAGTCCTAGGCGGACTTAGTACGTTTAGACCAATGTTAGGCGGAGGTGTAAGCAGATGAGCAACGAAGAGCGGCCCACAGGCACCCTGATCATCATCGGCATCCTGGTGGCCACCATCCTGGTCTTCTGGGGTGGTGTGTTCTACCTGTTTATCCAGAGGGGGTAGCCATGGACAACGAAAAAATGATCCACGCGATCGAGCGCTACGAACGCAGCTGGCTGCTGTTCGCGCTCGTGATGATCGTGGTCTTCCTGATCTTCATCGGGTATACCCTGACCGGTTTCGCCTTCTACGTGCCCAGCGCGGCCGAGCGCATCGACCCCACCAAGGTGCGCGCCGAGGGCAGCCTCTTCGCCAACCCGCGGGTGGAGAAGACCGGCGACAACGTCTACACCGCCTACGTGCTGGCGCAGGCCTTCACCTTCCTGCCGGGCGAGATCCGCGTGCCCAAGGGGGCACGGGTGGTCTTCCTGGTCACCAGCCCCGACGTACAGCACGGCTTTTACATCCGCGGCACCAACGTCAACGTCCAGGTCATCCCCGGCGAGGTGGGCAAGGTGGAGCACACCTTCAACGAGCCAGGCGAGTACCTGGTCATCTGTAACGAGTACTGCGGCCTCGGGCACCAGGACATGATCGGCAAGGTCATCGTGGAGGATAACTAACCATGGCCGTTCGGACCGCACCCGCAGACAACATCTACGCGACCCATCCCGAGAAGAAGGTCGCGCTCTACTTCATGGTTCTGGGCTTCATCGCTCTCTCCATCGGCGTCATCTTCGGCCCCTTCCAGATCTTCAACTACGCCGGCATCGACCTCTACCCGGCGCTCGAGCCGCTGTTCAAGTCGTACTACCAGGGCCTGACGCTCCACGGCGTCCTCAACGCCATCGTCTTCACCCAGCTTTTCATCCAGGGCTCGCTCCTCTACCTGCAGGCGCGCGACTCCAACCTGCGCCCGCAGATGCCCGTGGCCTGGGCAGCCTGGTGGATCGCCCTCATCGGCCTGGCGCTCGCCGCCTGGCCCCTCCTCACCAACGACGCCACCGTCCTCTACACCTTCTACCCCCCGCTCCAGGGACACTGGGCCTTCTACGTGGGCGCGGCGCTGATCATCGTGTCAAGCCTCGTCAGCGTCTATCTCTCGGTTGAGATGTGGGTGCGCTGGAAGCGCCAGAACCCCGGCAAGCCCACGCCGCTGGTTACCTTTATGATCACGGCCACCTGGATGATGTGGGGTCTGGCCGCGATGGGGCTGGTGGTCGAAACCGTTTTCTTCCTCATCCCCTGGTCCCTGGGGCTCATCAAGGGCGTGGACCCGCTCATCGCCCGCTCGCTCTTCTGGTGGTCGGGTCACCCCATCGTCTACTTCTGGCTGCTGCCCGCCTACGTCTCCTGGTACGGCCTCCTGCCCAAGCAGGCCGGCGGAAAGCTCGTCTCCGACTCGCTGGCGCGCATGGCCTTCCTGGGCTTCTTGGCCTTCTCAACCCCTGTGGGTTTCCACCACCAGTTCGCCGACCCCGGCATCAGCGCCTTCTGGAAGGGTGTGCACACCGTACTCACCATGATGGTGGCCGTGCCCAGCCTGATGACCGCCTTTACCATCGCCGCCTCGCTCGAGCTCGCGGGCCGTTCCAAGGGCGGTAAGGGCGCGCTCGGCTGGATCCGCAAGCTGCCGTGGAACAACCCCAGCGTAGTTGCTCAGCTGCTCGGCGCCATCGCCTTTATCTTCGGCGGCGCAGGCGGCATCGTAAACGCCAGCTTCACCCTTGACTACGTGGTCCACAACACCACCTGGATCCCGGGCCACTTCCACCTGCCAGTAGCCACAGCCTCGACCCTCACCTTCTTCGGCATCGCCTTCTGGCTGATTCCCCACATCACCCACAAGCCCCTGGCCGCGCCGCGCACCGCGCTCGCGGGCGTGTGGTGGTGGTTCACCGGGATGATGTTCATGGCCTTCGGCATGCACATGATGGGCCTGCAGGGCGTGCCCCGGCGCGCGCACATCTCGGCGATGAACGCCGCTCACGACGGAATCTACGCAAGCTCGGCCTTCTACATGGTCTTCAACGCGGTCGCGGGCGTGCTCCTCACCGTGGCGGCCACGATGCTCTTCTACGTGCTCTTCGCCACGCTCCTCTCGCGCCGACGCCTCACCCCCGACCAGGTGCCCGAGATCCCCTTCGCCGAGGCGATCGCCGGTCCGGTGGACAAGGACGGCAACGTCAAGAGCGGCATCAAGGTCATGGACCGCCTATTCTTCTGGTGGGGCTTCGCCGTGGTGCTCGTGCTCATCGTCTACATGCCCACCCTGGTCCAGCTGTTTATGCACATGGTGCCCGCCCCCGGCATGCGCCTGTGGTAGTCTGCGCTCTTCTCGCGCCGCTTCCCCGCGGGGAAGCGGCGCGCCGTTTGACTTCGCGCCCGCTGGCGTGTAGGCTGGAGTTTGCTTTGAGGCGGGGAGGGCTCCGGCGCTCCCCGGCCTGACGGAGGAAGAAATGGCACTGACCGCAGCAGAAAAACAGCAGATCATCGAGAAGTTTGCCCAATTCCCCGGCGACACCGGCTCCACCGAGGTGCAGGTGGCGCTCCTAACCGAGCGCATCAACCGCCTCTCGGAGCACCTGCGCGAGCACAAGCACGACTTCCACTCGCACCGCGGCCTGCTAAAGATGGTGGGCCAGCGCAAGCGCCTGCTCAAGTACCTCGAGCGCGAAGACGCCGAGCGTTACAAGAACCTGATTGAGAAACTTGGCCTCAGGAAGTAGACTGGATGACAAAGCGAAAGGCGGGACCGGGGCTCCGGTCCCGCTTTGTCGCGTAAAAGAAAGCAAATAGGTGAGCCAAAATGCCCACAGCCACGGAAAACACCCCCTCCCCACATCGGTTTAGCGCCACCATTGGCGGCCGCGAACTTGTTATCGAAACCGGCAAGTATGCCCGCCAAGCCTCGGGCTCGGTCTGGGTCCGCTACGGCGAGACGATCGTCATGGGCACCGCCGAAGGCTCCAAGGAGCCGGTGGACATGCCTTTTCTGCCGCTCACGGTCGAGTTCGAGGAGCGTCACTACGCTATTGGCAAGATTCCCGGCTCCTTCATGCGCCGCGAGGGCCGGCCCGGCGAAAAGGCCATCCTCTCGGCACGAATGACCGACCGACCCATCCGCCCCCTCTTCCCCGAGGGCTTCCGTCACGAGGTGCAGGTGATCCTCACCGTGCTGGCGGCCGACCAGCAGAACCCGCCCGACGTGCTGGGACCACTAGCGGCCTCGGCCGCGCTCATGCTCTCGGACGTGCCCTGGGACGGCCCCATCGCCAGCGTGCGCGTGGGTCGGGTGAGCGGCAAGCTCGTCATCAACCCCACGCTGCAACAGCTCGAGGAAAGCGACCTCGACCTGATCGTCGCCGGCTCCAAGGAGGCAATCATCATGGTTGAGGCCGGCGCCAAGGAGGTCAGCGAAGACCTGCTGGTGGAGGCGCTCGACTTCGCTCATCGCGAGATGCAGCCGCTGATCGCGCTCCAAGAAGAAATGCGAGAAAAGCTGGGGAAGCCCAAGTTCGAGTGGACGCCGCCGGAGAAGCTCTCGGAAGAGGAGTTCGAAACCTTCTACCGGCTTGCGATCGAACACGGACTAAAGGACGTGCTGCTCACCGCCTCCAAGCACGAGCGCGCCGAGGCGCTCGACGCCTTTCGTGACCGACTGCTCGAGGAGGTCGCCCCAGGCGAGGACGAGGTGGCCGAAGCGCGACGGGCACTATACAAGCAGGCCTTCGGCGATGTAACAAAACGCGAGCTGCGTCGCATGATCGTCGAGGAAAAGAAGCGCGCCGATGGCCGCGGTCCAGCCGATATCCGGCCCATCTGGATCGAGGTGGACGTGCTGCCGCGCTCGCATGGCTCGGCGGTCTTCACCCGCGGTGAGACCCAGGTGCTGGGTACGGTCACCCTGGGTACCGGCCGCGACGAGCAGATCATCGACGACCTGGGCCTGGACGAGTCGGAAGACTTTTTGGTCCACTACAACTTCCCACCCTACTCGACCGGCGAGGTCAAGCGCCTGCGCGGCGTCTCCCGCCGTGAGGTGGGCCACGGCAACCTGGCCAAGCGGGCGCTCAAGCCGATGCTGCCCGAGAAGGACGGCTTCCCCTACACGATTCGCGTGGTCGGCGACGTGCTCGAGTCCAACGGCTCCAGCTCGATGGCCACCGTCTGCGCCGGCTGCCTGGCGCTGATGGACGCCGGCGTGCCCATCAAGAGGCCGGTAGCCGGCATCGCCATGGGGCTGGTCAAGCCCGAGGAGGGCGAGCCGGTGGTACTCACCGACATCCTGGGCATGGAGGACGCCCTGGGCGACATGGACTTCAAGGTGACCGGCACCCGCGACGGCGTAACCGCGCTGCAGATGGACATCAAAGTGAAAGGGCTCGACGCCGTGGTAATGCGCCGCGCCCTGGAGCAGGCGCGCGAGGCGCGGCTGGCCATCCTCGACCAGATGGAGACCGTCCTGCCCGAGCCGCGCAAGGAGCTCAAGCCTTTCGCGCCACGCATCCTGGCGCTCAAGATCCCGGTGGACAAGATCGGCGCCGTCATCGGGCCGGGCGGCAAGAACATCCGCGCACTCGAGGAGCTGGGCGTTTCGATCGACATCGAGGAAGACGGCACCGTGCGCATCTACTCCACCGAGGGTCCGGCGGCCGAGGAGGCCAAGGCGCGCATCGAGGCCATGACCCGCGAGGCCAAGGTGGGCGACATCTACGAGGGCGTGGTGGTGCGCACCACCAACTTTGGCGCCTTCATCCAGCTCTTCCCCGGCACCGAGGGGCTGTTGCACATCAGCCAGATCGCGGAGGAGCGGGTGGACAAGGTGGAGGACCACCTCAAGGTGGGCGACAAGATCACCGTCAAGGTGAACCGCATCGACGAGAAGGGCCGCGTCGACCTGGTACGCCCCGAGCTCGAAGGCAAGATCCCGCCGCGCCGTCCGCCCCGCTCCGGCGGGCCCCGCCGCGGCCGCTAACCCCGAATCCGAGCGCCCGCCGCCCGAAGGGGCGGCGCGGGCGCTGTAGGAGAACCCATGAGTGAACGAAGCACGACCCGCAGACCCGCACGCCGGCGTCCGCGTAACCGCAAGCCCAAGGCCCCGACCTCGATCGGCAAGCTGGAGATCATCCCACTGGGCGGCATGGGCGAGATCGGCAAGAACATCACCGCCTTCCGCTTCGAAGACGAGATCCTGGTGGTGGACGGCGGCCTCGCCTTCCCTGAAGAGCACATGCCCGGGGTGGACATCCTGATCCCGCGGATCGACTACCTGGTCGAGAACGCGGGGCGGATCAAGGGCTGGGTACTGACCCACGGCCACGAGGACCACATCGGCGGCCTGCCCTTCTTGCTGCCGCAACTGCCCAAGATTCCGCTCTACGGGGCAAAGCTGACCCTGGGGCTGTTGCGCGGCAAGCTCGAGGAGTTCGGCCTCAAACCAAACGAGTTCGAGCTTAACACCGTCAGCCCCGACGAAACCCTGAAGATCGGCCGCCACTTCACGGTGGACCTCTTCCGCATGACCCACTCCATCCCCGACAACTCGGGGCTGATCATCCGCACCCCGGTGGGCAACGTGGTCCACACCGGCGACTTCAAGCTCGACCCCACGCCCATCGACGGTAAGGTCAGCCACCTGGCCAAGGTGGCCCAGGCCGGGGCCGAGGGGGTGCTTCTGCTCATCGCCGACTCGACCAACGCCGAGCGGCCGGGCATCACCCCCAGCGAGACCGAGGTGGCCGCGGCGCTCGACGCCGCCATCGGCGCGGCGGAGGGGCGCGTCTTCGTGACCACCTTCGCCTCGCACATCCACCGGGTGCAGTCGGTCATCCGCGCCGCCGAGCGCCACGGGCGCAAGGTGGCTATGGAAGGCCGCAGCATGCTCAAGTTCGCCAAGATCGCGCTCGAGCTCGGCTACCTCGAGGTCAAGGACCGGCTCTACACAATCGACGAGATCAGGGACGTCCCCGACCGTGAAGTGCTGGTGCTGGCCACCGGCTCCCAGGGCCAACCGATGGCTGTGCTGAGCCGGCTCGCCTTCGGCCGCCACGCCAAGCTGAGCGTGGGCGAGGGCGACACCGTGATCCTCAGCTCCAGCCCCATCCCCGGCAACGAGGAGGCGGTGAACCGGGTCATCAACAAGCTCTACGAGCTGGGCGCCAAGGTGCTCTACCCGCCGGCCTACAAGGTGCACGCCTCGGGCCACGCCAGCCGCGAGGAGCTGCGCTTTCTCTACAACCTGGTCCAGCCCAAGTTCTTCGTGCCCTGGCACGGCGAGGTGCGCCACCAGACCAACTTCAAATGGCTGGTGGAGGCCATGCCCAAGCCACCGGTCAAGACGATCGTGCCCGAGAACGGCGACGTGCTCGAGCTCACCGCCGACGACCTCAAGAAGACCGGCAAGGTCAAGGCGGGCGCGCTCTACGTGGACGGCTTGGGGGTGGGCGACATCACCGACGACATCCTCGAAGAGCGCCAGGCGATGGCCGCCGACGGCATCGTCATTCTCACCGCGCTCGTGGCCGACCCACCCTTCGTGGAGGTGGTAAGCCGCGGCTTCGTCAAGGCGGGGCAGCGCCTGCACGCAGAGATCCGGCGGGTGGCGCTCGAGGCGGTCGAGAAGGGCGTGCGCGAGAAGAAGCCGCTCGAGCAGGTCCGCGACGACGTCTACTACCCCGTCAAGAAGTTCATCCGCAAGGCCACCGGGCGCGACCCCATCCTCATCCCCATCCTGATCGAGGCCTGAGATGTCGTCGGCGGGGGTCCTGCTCGGCGCGGTAGCCCCCGTGGCCCTCATCGTGGCCACGGGCTGGCTGGCCGCGCGCGTGCTGCGGCTGGACCGGGGACCCCTGACGCGGCTCACCCTCTTCGTGCTCGTGCCCATCCTGGTCTTCGACCAGCTCTGGCGCACCCCGGACGGCCTCGGCTACGGGCTGCGGCTGGCCGCCGCCTTCGCCCTGGCCTCCGCCGGCTTTGCCCTGGTGGGTTGGCTGGCGGGCCGCCTGCTGAACCTACCGCAGCCCACCCGGGTCAGCCTCACCGCCACCACCGCCTTCCCCAACACCGGCAACATGGGGCTCTCGGTGGCCTACTTCGCGCTGGGCAACGCCGGTCTGGAGCGGGCAACGATCATCTTCGTGGTGGCCACCGTCCTGCTCTTCAGCTTCGGCCCCGCCCTCTTCAAGGGCGGCAGCCTGCTGGAGCAGCTAAAGATGACCCTACGCCTGCCGCTCATCTGGGCGGTGGTGCTGGGCCTCGCAGCCAATGCCGTGAACCTGCAGCTCCCCTTGAACCTCGGCGGTGGGCTGCACATGATGGCCCAGGGCGCCATCCCCATGCTGCTGCTCTCGCTCGGAATGCAGATGGCCGAGACGCGCTTCACCGTGAGCGCCTACGACCTCTTCGCCAGCCTCCTGCGCATCCTCGTGGGGCCGGTGATCGCCTTCTTCGCCGGGCGGCTGCTCGGCCTCGACGGCGCCGACCTGGTGGTGCTCATCCTCATCAGCGGCATGCCCGCGGCCGTGAACACCTACCTGATGGCCGCCGAGCTCGGCGGCGACGCGCCGCGCACCGCGCGCGTGGTCGTGCTCTCGACCCTGCTCAGCTTCCTGAGTCTGCCGCTGGTTCTTGGTCTGGCGCGCTGGGCGGCGGGGGTAAGTTAGGCACGCCCAGGTCGAGCTGCAAGACCGGCCGGCCCGCCACGATCACCAGCAAGCGGTAATACGCGCCCGGCTCGTAAGGCAGCGTCGCCTCGACCCCGCCCGGCTCTTCGACCCAGATGGAAAGCTCCTCGACCAGCTCCTCGCCCGCGTACCAGCGCAGCTCCAGATAATCTGGCTCGGGCCAGCGGCGCACGTTCAGCCGGGCGATTACCCGGCCCTCTTCTTCCACCAGCTCGCCGCCGATGGAGACCCGCTCCGGGTAGCTTTCCTCGGGGGGAATCAGCGGCCAAAAGGTGTAACGGCAACCGCCCACCCCGAAAAGGAGCGCGAACAAGAGCAGAGCCGTGCGCGTCACGCCCTTCATGCTACCGAAGCCCGATGCGAACACGGTGAAAAGCTCAAAAGCCCCGCAACGCCGTAGCCGCGGCGGCCAGCACCATCGGCGCGGTCTCGGCGCGGAGGATGCGCGGGCCCAGGTAGACGGGTACGAAACCCAGCCCGACCAGGTGCTCCACCTCGGCCTCGGTGAAACCGCCCTCGGGCCCGCTAGCCAGCGCCACTGCGCCGCTTTCGGGCCAGTTTATGGCGTCCATCGCCCTCGACGTGTAGGGGTGGGCGACCAGGCCAAACTCCACCGGGGCCAGTTCAACCAACGCCACCGGCGCCGCCACCTCGGGCACCTTCGCCCGACCCGACTGCTTGGCGGCCTCGACGGCGATGCGGCGCAGCCGCTCCAGCTTGGCCCGGCCCATCTCCCGCGGCACGCTGCGCTCGCTAACGAGCGGCACGAAGCGGCACACCCCCAGCTCGCTGCCCGCCCGCACCACGTCGGCGAGCCTGTCGCCCTTGAGCAGGGCGACGTAGAGCACCACCTCGACCGGCGGCTCCACCTCCGCCTCCACCGGTTCGTCCAGGCGCAGCCCCACCCGCCCGTCCTCGATCCAGGCCACCTCACCCTCGGCCTCCCGGCCCCGGCCGTCGAAGGCGCGCACGCGCCGGCCCACCTCCACCCGCAGCACGCGCAGCAGGTGATGGGCCTCGCGCCCGCTCAGCACGACCACGGGTGCGAGTTCGGGCACGGCCACCCGCGGAATTCTCATCGCTGATAGCTCAAAAGCAACCAGTCGCCGTCGCGGCAGCGGCCCTTGGGCACGAAGCCCTCGGCCTCCATGGCCCGGGCCACCACCTCCTCGCGCTCCGCCAGCACGCCGGTGAGCAGCGCCTGCCCCCCGGGCGCGAGCAGGCGCGCGTAGGCGCTCGCCAGCTCGGCGTGCAGCTCGGCGTAGAGGTTGGCCACGATCACGTCGTAGGGCGGGTCGGCCGACTCTACGCTCCCCACCCGAAACTCGAGCGCAACCCCGTTGCGGCGGGCGTTCTCGCAGGCCACGGGGATGACGCTGGCGTCGGTGTCCACGCCGAGCGCCTCGGCGCCCAGCCGCGCGGCGGCAATGGCGAGGATGCCCGAGCCCGTACCCACGTCGAGCACCCGCTTGCCCGCCGGTTCGCGCGCAGCCAGCGCCTCAAGCGCCATCCGCGTGGTCTCGTGGTGTCCGGTGCCGAAGGCCATGCCGGGCTCGATCACCAGCGTCAGCCCGTCACCGCGCCACTCGTGCCAGGGCGCCAGCACCACGAAGGGGCCGGCCACCACCGGCTCCAGGTCACGCTTCCAGGCTTCGAGCCAGTCTTCGTCGGGAAGTTCCTGCCAGTTACCGGGCAAGGGCAGCTCCACCCGGTGGGGGAAATAGGCCCAGACCTCGCCGTCCTTTTCCTCGAGCCCCCGCGCCCCCAGGTCGAAGAGCCGGGGCACGTAGGCGTCCAAGGTATCGAAATTGCCCCGAAGTACGAATACGTGCATGTAAGCATTGTAAGCCAGAACCGACTGAAACACGAAATAGGAAGAAACGGCTCCTTATAACATTCACGTACAACTCGGATCGTCGCTCACTCACAGAGCCAGCACCGCAGCGCGTCGGCCAGGCGTTCGCCCGGACGCAGCCCCAGAGCGCGCGCCGGCGCATTGGCGTGGGCGATGACGCCCGAATGCCAGGTGTCGTCCGCCTCGCCGATGCGGGCGCTCTCCGCCGAGACCGCCACCGCGGCGACGCCGGCCTCCTCCAGCAGGGCGAGCCCAGCGATTCCGGCGGCGTCCTTACCCACCCCGGCGTCGTTAAAGGCCACGAGCGCGGGCCGGTAGGCGAGCGCGTAGCGCGCCGCGCTCACACCTCCGTGGGAAGCGGTGATCACGACGCCACCCCGCTGCGCCTCACCGCCTTCGGTAACCGAGTCCAGCAGCCAGACGCGCCGCCCACATACCTCGACACTTTGCACGGCCTTATAGTAAGGCCCAAGGAGAGTTCCATGGAAACCCTGACCGTCACCGAGCTGTTGCAGCGTTTGATTCGTTTCGACACCACGAACCCACCCGGCCGCGAGCTCGAGGCGATGCGCTGGGTCCAGGGCTGGCTGGAAGCCCAGGGCCACGTTCCCGAGCTGCTCGCGCGCGACCCCGAGCGCCCGAACCTGATCGTTCGCTTCAAGGGCCGGGGTGAGGCGCCGCCCCTGCTCGTCTACGGACACCTCGACGTGGTGACCACCGAGGGACAGGACTGGAGCATGCCGCCCTTCGAGGGCGTGGTCAAAAACGGCTTCGTCTGGGGGCGCGGCGCCCTCGACATGAAGGGGGCGGTGGCCATGTACCTGAAGGCGGTCACCGAGGCCCACGCCGCGGGCGAGCTGGCCGGCGACGTGGTGCTGGCGCTGGTGAGCGACGAGGAGGCCGGGGGTGACTACGGCGCGGCCTGGCTGGTAGACGCGCACCCCGAGCGCTTCGAGGGCATCCGCCACGCGCTGGGCGAGTTCGGCGGCTTTAGCATCGACATCGCGGGCAAGCGCTTCTACCCCGTGATGGTGGCCGAAAAACAGATCAGCTGGCTCGAGCTCACCTTCAGCGGGCCTGCCGGCCACGGCTCGCTCATCCACCGGGGCGGGGCCATGGCCAAGCTGGGCCAAGCGCTCGTGGCTCTCGACAAGAAGCTCACCCCGGTGCACGTCACCCCGGTGGTCGAACGCATGTTCCGCGAAATCGCCGCCGGCCTCTCCGGCGCGGCCCGCGCGGGCGTGCTGGCGGCGCTCAAGCCCGCGCTCACCGACCGGGTGCTCGCCTCGCTGGGCGAGGGCGGCAAGGCCTTCCAGCCACTCTTCCACAACACCGCGAGCCCTACCATCGTCAGCGGCGGTGACAAGATCAACGTGGCGCCCTCCGAGGTGCGCCTGCAGCTCGACGGGCGGCTTTTGCCCGGGTTCACGCCCGACGACCTCGTCGCCGAACTCAAAGAGCTCATCCCCGTGCCCTTCGAGGCGCGGGTGGTGCGGCACGACCCCGGGCCCAAGGAGGTGGACTGGACCCTCTACCCCCTGCTCAAGCAGACGCTTGAGGAGGCCGACCCCGAAGGGCGGGCGGTGCCGCTCCTGCTCAGCGGCGTCACCGATGGCCGCCACTTCGCCCGGCTCGGCATCCAAACCTACGGCTTTACCCCGATGAAGCTCCCTTCCAACCTCAAGTTCTCGGGGCTCATCCACGCCGCCGACGAGCGCATTCCGGTGGAGGCGCTGGAGTTCGGCGTGGACGTGCTGCGGCGCTTCTTCCGCAACTACGGGCGGTCTTGAGCCGCGCACGCAGCCGCTGCGCGAACGTATACTGTAGCCATGCTTAGCTGGCTAGACGTCCTGGCGATCACCGTGGCCGCCCTGGCCACGGCGCTGGGCGTGCGCCGCGGCGGTGGCTTCTTGCTGGCACTGCCGATCGCCCTGGCCCTCTACTGGCTGGGGCTCGACTACGTGCCCTCGTCCTCCTGGCTGCCGCTCCTTGGCTTCGGCAGCGGCCTGGTCGCGGCCTTGCTCTCGGGGCTGCTGCCCTTCACCATGCCCTACAAGCTCGACGGCGTCCTGGGCGGCATCGCCGGCTTCGTCTGGGGAGCGCTGCTGGCGATGACGCTATGGGTGGGCCTGCCCTCGGAGTACAGCCCCGCCACCGGCGCCATCCGCTACCCGACCCTCTCCACCCCGCCCCTCATCCAGGACGCGGTGGCCTCGAGCCCCTTCGCGCCCAAGCTCTTCGCCTTCACCTGGAGCCACCCCGTGGCCCGCAAGCTCTTCCTCGGCACCTCCGCGCCGGTGCGCTAGCCCCTACTCGGCCAGCACGTTCGCGAGCTCGTAGAGGCTCTTACGGATGGGTTTGCGCCGTTCCACCGCCTCGGCCAGCGGGGTGAGCGAGATCTCCCCTTCCACTTCGCCCAGCATGACGCCGCTGGTGCCCGCCACCAGCGTCTCGGCCGCGGCCGCCCCCAGGCGACTGGCGAGCACCCGGTCCTTGGCCGTGGGCGAGCCGCCGCGCTGAATGTGGCCCAACACGGTCACCCGTCCCTCGAAGGGGTGGATCTCCTGCGCCGCCTTCATGAGCGTGTCGGCCCCGCCCGGATAGGCCCCCTCGGCCACCACGATGATCGAGGAGTGCTTGCCCTTGGCCTCGGAAACGCGGATCTGCTCGGCGATCTCCTCGGGCCCGATGGGGATCTCGGGCAGGGCGATGACCTCGGCGCCGCCCGCAAGCCCTACGTCGAGGGCGATGAAGCCGGCGTGGCGCCCCATTACCTCGATGAAGAAGACGCGCTCGTGGCTGGCCGCGGTGTCGCGGATGCGGTCAATGGCGTCGAGGGCGGTGTTGACCGCGGTGTCGAAGCCAATGGTGAAGTCGGTGCCGTAGAGGTCGTTGTCGATCGTCCCCGGAACGCCCACCACCGGAATGCGGTGCTCCTGGGTCAGCTTGATGGCGCCGCGGAAGGTGCCGTCGCCGCCAATGGCCACCAGGCCGTCGATGCCGGCCTTGGTGAGCTGCCGGGCCGCCTCGGCCCGCCCTTCTTCGGTCATGAAGGCTTTGCTGCGGGCGGTGCGTAGGATCGTCCCCCCGCGCTGGATGATGTTGGCCACGTCGCGCGGCGAGAGCGGCACGAACTCCCCTTCGATCATGCCCGCGTAGCCGCGGCGGATACCCACTACCTCGATCTCGTTGGACGCCAGCCAGCGCACCACCGCGCGCAGCGCCGCATTCATGCCGGGGGCGTCGCCCCCGCTGGTGAATACCCCGATCTTCTTCATGCGTCCTCCTTGTAGGCGAGCTGGCGCGCCCGGTTGCGCGCCACCCCCGCCGCTTCCAAAGCCTCCGCCAGCGCGCGCCCCGAAAGCCCCTCGGCGCGCAGCTGGGCGAGCAGCGCCTCCGCGTCGGGCTCCGCCGGAATCGCCTGGCGCGGCCCCAGCACGAGTACGAACTCGCCCCGCGGCTCGGCGAAGCGGCCTACCGTCTCACCCAACCGCCCGCGCCAGACCTCCTCGTGACGCTTGCTCAGCTCCCGCGCCACCGCCACCGGGTGGTCCTTGCCGTAGAGCGCGATCAGGTCGCGCAGGGTGGTCTGGAGCCGGTGGGGCGCCTCGTAGAGCACCACCGTGCGCTCCTCCCCCGCCAGCGCCTCTAGCCGCTTCTTCCGCGCCTTGCCCGCCGGCGGCAGGAAGCCCTCGAAGACGAAGCGGGCCGTAGGCAGCCCCGAGGCCACCAGCGCCGGGACGAACGCGGTCGGCCCGGGCAGCACCTCCACCTCCGCCCCCTGGGCGTAGGCCCAGCGCACCAGCTCGGCTCCCGGATCGCTGATGCCGGGCGTGCCCGCGTCGCTGGCGTAGGCGACCACCTCGTAGTCCGCCAGCACCCACTCGGCACGATCCATGGTGTGCTGGTCGAGCCGCACCAGCGGCGTGGCGATGCCGTAGTGCCGCAGCAGCTTGGCGGTGCGGCGGGTGTCCTCGCAGGCCACCACGTCGGCCTCCTTCAGTGCCTCGAGCGCCCGCAGGGTCACGTCACCGAGGTTGCCGATCGGCGTGGGCACAAGTACCAGCCTGCGCACAAGGCTTATCCTACTCCACGCCCCGCGCGGCAGAGCCCCCGCGGTCGCGCTGAACCAGCAGGATGGCCAGCACGATCAGCGCCCCACCCAGCCAGCCGCGCAACCCCAAGACCTCGCCGAGGACGAAGTAGGCAAAGATCGCCGCCCACACCGGCTCCATCGAGTAGACCACCGCCGCCTCGGGCGCGGGCACGCTACGCTGCCCCAGCGCCATCAGCCAGGTGGTGAGCGCGGTGGCCGCCACCCCCAAATAGAGCACCGCGCCCCATGGGACCTCCAGGCCGCCGAGCGCGGCTAGGTCGCCGCTCACCCAGGCCCAGCCGCCCACGAGCACGGTGAGCCAGACGAGCTGCGTCAGGGTCAGCGCCAAAGCGTCGTGGCGCAGGGTGTGGTGCTCGAGCCGCAAGATGTAGATGGCGTAGGTCACCGCGGTGGCCAGCGTCCAGAGGTCGCCGGCGTTGGGCGGGCTGCCGTCGTAGGCGAGCAGCCCCACGCCCACGAAGCTGAGCGCCGCCCCCACCCAGATCCAAGTCGCCACCCGCCGCCCTAAAAGCCCGGCGAAGACCGGCACCAGCACCACGCTGAGCGCGGTAATGAAGGCGCTGCGCCCGGCGGTGGTGTAAAGCAGCCCGATGGTCTGGGTGGCGTAGCCGAGCGCCGCCCAGAAGCCAAGGTCAAAGCCCGGCCACCAAGCCCGGCGGGCGCGCCGCCAAACCGGTAGGAAGAAGACCGCCCCCACGGCGAAGCGCAGGAGCATCAGCAGGCTGGGGGGAAAGTCCTCGAGCGCCCCCTTGACCACCACGAAGGTCGAGCCCCAGATCAGCGTGACGAGCGTGAGGGCGGCGAGGCCGCGCAGGTGGGCGTTCACGGAGGCCAGTGTACAACGGCGCTCAGCGCCCGTGACCCCCGAGCCACCAGGCCAGCAGGTTGAATAGCAGGGTGAGCCCCAGGCTCACGAGCAGCATGGAGGTGATGGGCGCGAAGACGCGCACGCCGTCGCGCTCGATGCGCACGTCGCCGGGGAGGTGACCGAACCAGGAGAGCGCCCCCGGCAGCCAGACCAGCAAAGCCCCCACGAGCGCGAGCAGCAGACCCAGCAGGATTAGCAGGCGTCCCAGGGCGTCCATGCCCCCATTATGCCGCGCCAGCTTGAATCCAGTCCGCCTGCGGCGCGCGGCGAGCGGGTAACGTAGACCTATGGTCGAGGTACGCGAAGCCCAGGGCGTGGACGAGGTGATGCTCACCGAAGACCTGCAGATCGCCGCCTGGCGTTTCAGCGAACGCGAGATCGCTCCCCACTCCGCCCTGGTCGCCAGCCAGCACTCCGGGGGCCTCGTCGCCCTCGCCTGGGCCGGCCGCGAGGCCGTGGGTTTCGTTTGGGGCTTCCCCGCCTACGAAGGGGGGCGCGTCTGGCTCCACTCCCACCAGATGGGCGTGCGCCCCGAGTGGCAGGGCAAGGGCGTGGCCCTGGCCCTCAAGCGCTTTCAACGCACCTGGTCGCTCGAGCGCGGCCTCGACGTGGTCACCTGGACCTTCGACCCGCTGCTCACCAAGAACGCCCGCTTCAACCTAGGCAAGCTCGGCGCCTGGGCGGGGCGCTACTACACCGACTTCTACGGGCTGCGCACCGGCCTCTACGCCGGAATCCCCGCCGACCGGCTGCTCGTGACCTGGGAGCTGGAGGACGCCCGGGTGCGCGAGCGCCTGCGCCACATCCCGCCGCCGCCCGAGCCCGAGGGCGAGCCGCTGGCGCGTACCCGCGGCGAGGGCCTGGCCCTCGCGCCCGAAAAGGTCTGCACCCCCAGCGCCGAACGCGTCTACCTGGAGGTGCCGCCCGACATCGAGGCGCTCAAGGCCGCCGACCTGGGCCTGGCCGAGGCCTGGCGCCTCTTCACCCGCGAGGCCTTCACCTGGGCTTTCGCCCATGGCTACCGCGCCGTCGACCTGGCGCGCCGGGACGAGCGCGTCTTCTATCAGCTGGAGCGCTCGCCGGCTCCCTGAGCGGCGAGGGCGGCGCCCACCACGCCCGCCCGCTCGCCCAGCTCGGCCCGGCGCAGCGCCGCGATGCGCCAGCCGCGGGCATGCTCGGCGAAGGCCCGGCGCACCTCGGCGAGAAAGGCCTCGCCGCCGCCGTGGACCACGCCGCCCCCGAGCACGATGACCTCGGGGTCGAAGAGCTTCTGGGCGTCCGCCAGCGCCTGACCCAGATAGCCCGCCGCGCCCCCGACGAGCTCGAGCGCCTTGGGGTCGCGCGCCCGCCAGCGTTCGAAGAGCTGCGGCGTCGTCACCGCCTCGGCGTAGGCGTAGCTGGCGTCGCGCGCCAGCGCGCGCCCGCTGGCCACCGCCTCCAGGCAGCCGCGGTTGCCGCAGCCGCACACCGGCCCCCCGGGCAGCACGGTCACGTGGCCCAGCTCGCCCGCCTGGCCGAAGGCGCCGCGCCAGACCCGGTCGCCGACAACGAGCCCACCGCCGATCCCGGTGGAAACGGTCACGAAGAGCGAGGAAGCCGCGCCCCGGGCCGCGCCCAGGTGGTGCTCGGCCAGCGCCGCGGCGTTGGCGTCGTTCTCCAGGACCACCGGAAGCCCCAGCGCCTCCTCCAGTCGTGGCCCCAGCGGCACGTCCTGGAAGTGGGGAATGTTGGGGGCGAAACGCACCGTGCCGGTGGCAAAATCGATGGGCCCCGGCGTACCCACCCCCACCGCGCGCACCGGCACGTCGGCGCGGTCGAGCGCCTCGCGGGCCAGCGCGATCATGGTGGCGAAAACGTCCTCGGCCCCGCTCTGCGGCGTGGCCGCGCGGGCGCTGTAGACGAGCCGGTCCTTGTCCAGCACCCCCAGCGCGATCTTGGTCCCGCCCAGATCAATCCCCAGCGTCGCCACCGTTGCCCTCCAACCAGGCGCGCGCCTCGGCCTCGGCCGCCTCGGGCACCCAGACCCCGACCCGGCCCACGCCCTCGGGCATGAGGCCGCTAAAGTCGGAGAAGGGGCCGAAAATCCGCGCGGCGATGCCGGCCGCGCGCAGCCGCTCCACCCAGCCCTCTGCCAGCGGCGCCTCGCACTCAAGCAGGAGCACGTAGTCCACCCCCGCGTGGTGCTTCTTCACGCGTCCTCCTCCAGGCGCAGCAGCCGGCGGGCGTGCTCAAGCTGGTCCTCGGGCACCCACAGCGAGGTGGGCGTGAGCGTGGGCAGCATCCCCTCCAGCTCCACCGGCGGGCGGTCGATCTCGGCGGGAATGCCCGCCGCGCGCAGCTCGGCGGCGAAGCCGTCCACGATGGGCCGCTCGCCGAAGAGCAAGAAGGCGTAGACCGTACCGCCGATCCTGCGGGTCTTAGGCGCGTCCATGCAGCACCTCCAGTAGCCGCCGCGCCAGCCGGGCATAGAGCGCCGCCGCCTCCTCGAGCTCCCGCACGACCACGCGCTCCTGGGTGGTGTGGGCGAGCTCCGGGTCGCCCGGTCCCAGCCCCAGCACCACCGCCCCACTGGCGGCCAGGTAGGGCGCGTCGGTGGTGAACCACCACACGCCCGCCTCCTCCTGCCCTAGCTCGGCCAGGGCCGCGACCAGCAGGGGATGGTCCGCGGGCACCAGGTGCGGCGGGAAGACCATGGGGTAGCGCATCTCCACCTCGCCGCTCGAGCGCAGGATCTCCGGCACATAGACCGAGGCATCGCCCGCGATCAGGCGCATGCGCTCGAGAATGGCGTCGGGGTCCTCGCCGGGTACGAAGCGGTAGTCCACGCACACCTGGGCCAGCCCCGGCACCACGTTCGTCGCCTCGGGCCGGCTGCCCACGAAGGTGGGCGTGCAGCTCGCTGGTCCCAGCTCAGGGTGCTCGGCGGTCTCGAAGGCCTCGAGCGCCGCCAGGAAGCGCCCCAGCTCGGGCAGGGGGTTGTGCCCCAGCTCGGGCCGCGCCGCGTGGGCGAGCCTGCCCTCGTAGTCGGCCCACACCTCGAGCCGGCCCCGGTGCCCGCGCATCAGCCGGTTGCGCGAGGGCTCGCCCAGAATCGCCACGTCCGCGCCCAGCCGCTGAGCGGCGAAGCGGCTGCCCAGCCCGCCCACCTCCTCCTGCACGACCGCCAGAAAGCGCACCCGCCCCGGCGGCGGGTCGGCCGCAAGCTTGGCCATCGCCCCCAGCATCGCCGCAAGCGCACCCTTCATGTCCACCGCGCCGCGGCCCCACAGCTCGCCGTCCACCACGCGCCCCGCGAACGGCGGATGGGACCACTCGGCCTCGTCGCCTGCCGGTACAACGTCCATGTGCCCGGTTAGGAGCACCTCGGCCCCGCCCTCACCCAGCACGAACTCCACGTTGCCCGCGTCGTCCAGCTCGGGCGCGAAGCCCAGCGCTCGGGCCTCCTCCATCAGCACCCGCGCCGCCGGGGCCTCGCCGCCGGAAGGGCTCTCCGCCTGGATGAGGCGGGCCGCCGTCTTAAGTACGTTCATGCCCCCATCCTACCCGCGCGCGCCGCCTGGGCCCAGTGCAGGGCGACCCCCGCCGCCACCGCGGCGTTGAGGCTAGGCGTGCGCCCCCGCAGGGGAATGTGCACGAGCTGGTCACAGCGCTCGCGCACGAGCCGCCTGAGCCCCGAGCCCTCCGAGCCCACCACCCAGGCCAGCGGACGGTCGTAGTCGACCTCCTCCAGCGCCACCTCGCCCTCGCCCGCGAGGCCGTAGACCCAGACGCCTGCCCTTTTTAGGTCCTCGATGTAGCGCGGCAGGTTGGGCACCTGCACCACCGGGATCCGCCGCGCCGCCCCTGCCGAGGCCTTGATTGCCACCGGCGAGAGGGGCGCGCTGCGGCGCGTCTCGCTCACCACCCCGTGCGCCCCCAGCGCCTCGGCGCTGCGCAGGATCGCGCCGTAGTTGCGCGGGTCGGTCACGCCGTCGAGCAAGACCAGCAGCGGCGGCTCGCCCCGCGCCTCGGCCCGGCGCAAGGGCTCATCCGGATCGGCCAGGGGCACCTCGGCCACCTCGGCCACGATGCCCTGGTGCCGGGTCGTGCGCACGAGCTGGTCGAGCTCGATCCGCGGCACCAGCTGGTAGCGGATCCCCTCCGCCTCGAGCTGTTTGAGAAACTTGCGCTCCACCCCGCGCGCCACCAGCACGCGGCGCACCTCGCCCTCGCGCGCGGCCTCGAGCACCGGGTTGCGTCCGTAGATCCACATGCCCCCAGCCTACCGCGCCGGCGGCAAAAGGGCCCGCGGGCGGATTCCCCGCCCGCGGGCCCTGGTTAACCGGACCGAACTACGAACCACGCACTACGCACCACGCACTATTTTCACAACTGACTCCGCGGGTCCAGCGCGTCGCGCAGGCCGTCGCCCATGTAGTTGAAGGCCAGCACCGTGATCAGGATCATCAGCCCGGGGTAGATCGCCAGGTGCGGCGCGTAGAAGATGAAGTCCTGCGCGCCGGTGAGCATATTGCCCCAGGTGGGCACCGGCGGCTGGATGCCGAAGCCGAGGAACGAAAGCGCCGCCTCTACCAGAATGGCCGTACCCACCGCCAGGGTGGCGTCCACAATGATGGGCGCTAGGGTGTTGGGCACCAGGTGGCGGAACATGATCCGCGGCTCGCTCGCCCCCAGGGCGTAGGCGGCGGCGGCGAACTCCTGCTCGCGCAGGCTTAAGATCTGACCGCGCACCAACCTGGCCGAGGTGATCCAGCCGAAGATGATCAGGATGCTGATGATGATAAAGACCGAGGCCGACTCGCCGAAGTACTGCTGCGCGAACTTGCCCAGCGCCGAGCGCGAGTCGTTGAGGAAGGCCGAAAGCACCAGCAAGAGCGGCAGCGTGGGGATCGAAAGCATGAAGTCGATCAGACGGCTGATGATCACATCCAGGTCTAGCTTCATCTGCCCCACCAGGCCCCAGCCCACGAGCGCGAGGGCAGAGAGGCCGCCCAGCACCAGGCCGATGGTCGAGAGCGTGCCGTTGAGGCCGCCTTCACGGATGGCGGGCCAGGCCAGGGTCTGGGAGATGTCCCAGATGAGCCAGGCCGTCCCAGCGAGGATGCCCCAGCTCAACACCGTCCAGGTGAGCCGGCCCAGGTGGGCCCCGAAGGGGCCAAAGAGGTTGAGCGCGAGCACGCCCAGCGCAACCACGAAAGCGCCACCCCAAAAGGCGCCGGTCTCACCACGCAGCGCGAAGCTGGCGAGCACCCCCACGGCCACGAGCCCAAGCGCCAGCGCCAGGGCGAACGCGGCCGCGCTCCCCTCGGCCACCATCTCGAGCAGCCGCCGCGAGAAGGGGCCGGCGTAGAAGTCGAAGGGGCGCCCCGAGAAGAAGCCCGCCAGCGCGCCGATGATTGTGCCGATAATAACGCTGGCGATGGCCACAGAAAAGCCAACCAAGAGCGAGATGCGCCCGCCAAAAAGAATACGCGAGAAAACGTCGCGCCCCAGCTCATCGGTGCCGAGGAGGTGCCCCGGTGAGCCTGGTGGAAGGAAGTAGTAATCTTTCAGGTTGGGGCCAGAAGGCTGGGCGTTGGGGTCAGGGATCCAGCCCCAGGCCTGCATCAGTGGAGCCATGAGGCTCGCCACCACCAGAATCAGGATCACGACCATGGAAAGCTGGGCCATCCGATGCTTGCGGAAGCGGCGCCAGGCCAGCTGCCAGGTGGACTCGCCCCGCTCGATTGCCTTGACGTTGATTTGGCTCGCCATCGTCGCCCCCTAACTGTAGCGGATGCGCGGATCCACCAGCGCATACGCAAGGTCGGCCAAGAGGTTGAACAGCGCCGTCAAGAAGGCCAGGAAGACCAGCGCCGCCATCGCCACGTTGTAGTCCTTTTCGAGCAGCGCGTCGAAGAGCGCACGCCCCATGCCCGGCCAGGAAAAGATCGTCTCGGTGATCACCGCGCCGCCGAAGAGGCCCGGGATGGCCAGGCCGATCAGGGTCACAATGGGGATCATCGCGTTACGCAGCGCGTGCTTGTAGATGACCACCCGCTCGCTGAGGCCCTTGGAGCGGGCGGTGCGGATGTAGTCTTGCTGCAACACCTCGAGCATCGAGGAGCGGGTGAACCGGGTCCACCCCGCCATCGAGAGCACCGAAAGGGTGAATACGGGCAGCGTCAGGTACCACAGGCGGTCTTTGATGTAGGCCCACCAGCCCACGGTGTCGGGACTCACCCCCGGCGAAACGAAGCCGCCCGCGGGAAAGATGGGCTCAAAGCGCCCCAGGCGCTCGGGCAGCCAGACCGCGAACAGCAGCATTAGCATGATGCCGAGCCAGAAGACGGGGGTGGAGTAACCCACGAACGAAAAGAAGGTCACCACGTAGTCGGCGATTGAATACTGTCGCACCGCCGAGAAAACCCCCACGGGTATGGCCACCGCGAGCGCGAGCAAGAAGGCCAGCCCTGTGAGCAACAGGGTGTTGAGCATACGCCCATAGACGAACTGCGCCGCTGGCTGAGCGTAGGTGCGCGAAAGCCCCAGGTCGCCCTGGAGCGCGCGGCCCAGCCACTTGAAGTAACGGATGTGGATGGGCTGGTCAAGCCCGTAGGCCGCCTTGAGCTTGGCGATGTCCTCCTGGGTGAGGTGGGGGTTCTGGAAGATCAGCCCCTCCAGCGGATCCCCCGGCTGCAGCGCGACGAGCGCGTAGATCGCCAGCGACACGAAAAAGAGCAGCGGGATCATCTGCAGCAGGCGTCGGGTCGTGTACGCGATCATGAAAGGATTCTCCCTTGTTTTGCTTCAAGAATCCGTGGCCGCGCCGCCAGCGGCGCGGCCACGGTGTGCTGAAAAGGGTTACTGCTCCAAAGCATTGATGCCGTACTTGGCCTGGTCGAAGACCTGCTGGGCGCCGTTCTCGGCCCAACCGATCAGCCAGGCGTTGGTGGTGGGGTAACCGAAGCTACCGAAGTAGGTGCTGGAGACGAAGTTGACCAGACCCTTCTTGACCACCAGCGGGTTGGAGCGCCAGTAGAAGGGCAGGGCGGGCAGCTCCTCGGCCCAGATCTCCTGCATGCGCTGCCAGTACTCCTTGCGCTTGGCGGCGTCGAACTCGATCATCGCCTTGGCGCGCAGCTGGTCGAACTCCTCGTTACACCAGCCGAAGTTTACGCCAGAGTAGTTGTTCTCGGGCGTGGGTACGAAGGTCTCGCCGGTGATGTAGTCCTTGCAGGTGAAGACGCCGGCGTCGTCTACGATGCCGAAGAGCCAGGCGAACTCAAAGAGGCCCTTCCAGCTGCCATCGTAGGCTTTGGAAAAGAAATCGTTCGAGAAGACCACCGAGGAGGGCGCGTTGTTGATCTTGACCTTGATGCCCACCTTCTTGAGGTCGTTCTGGAAGAAGACCTGGGTGCGCTCACGGATGCGGTTGCCCGCGGTGGTCACGTATTCGATCTCAAACTTGACGGTGCGGCCGTCCTCGGTCTTGCGCTCGAGGTAACCGTCGCCGTCGAGGTCCTTCCACCCCAACTCTGCCAGCAGCTGCTTGGCCTTCTCGGGGTCGTAGGGGTACTTCTTGACGTTGGGGTTGGCGTTGGGATCGGCAAAGTGGACCCAGGTATCGGCCACCGGTTGCAGGCCGTCGAAGAAGGCGTCCACCAGACCCTGGCGGTTCATCGCGTAGAGGATCGCCTGGCGGGTCTTGGGGTTGTCGAGCATCAGGTCTTTGACCTGCTGGACGTTGGTGAACTTGTTGACCTCGGCGTGCTCCCAGATCACGCCCGGCACCGCCCAGATGTCGAAGCGGCCCTGGGCGCGGCGGGTGAGCTGCGGCGCGCGCGCCTGGTCGAAGGTGAGGGCAACCGAGGAGGTGGCGTCGATGCCGCCGCCGAGGATGGCCACGAGCAGGGCGTTGGTGTCGGTGATGAAGCGGTAGGTGACCTTCTGCACGTACTTATCGGCCCCACCCGGCGGGGTGATGAAGAACTTGGGGTTCCGCACCATCTCGAGGTTGCTACCGGCCACCCACTTCTTGAGGGTGAAGGGGCCCGAGAAGGCCAGCGAGCCGTTGTTCAGGGCGTTGGGGGTGGAGAACTTGGAAACGAAGCCCTGGAAGAGCTCGGTGATTTTAGCCGCGTCCTTCTCCGGGTCGAGCTTGGCGATCTCCGCCTTGGTCTTCTCCCACTCGCCCTTCATCACGTGGGCGGGCGCGAGGCCAATGGCCGAACCCACCAGGTCGTAGAAGTAGGCGGGCTCGAAGGTGACGGTGAAGTTTTTGTCGTCCTGAACGGTCAGCTTGATGCGGTTCCAGTAGGTGGGGTCCTGCACCGGTGCGCCCGGGTACTTGCCCACCTCATAGAAGAACTGCACGTCTTCCGAGGTGATGGGCACGCCGTCCGACCAGTAGATGTCATCGCGCAGGGTGTAGTGGATATCGATGCGCTTCTTGCCCTCGCCAAGGTCGGTCACGGTCACGCGACCGTTCTCGGTGGTGGGCACCTCGGTGGCCAGGTAGGCCTGGTCGTTACCGTTGATGTCGATGTACTCGAGCCCCGCCCAAAGGAAGTTCTCGATCTCGCTGGCGATGGCGGCGCTGCTCACGAAGGCCCAGAAGTCACCCAGCACGCGGGGCTCCTGCGAAGCGCCAACCACCAGGCTGTTGTCCCTCGGTCCGGCCAGGGCCAGACCCACCACGGCTACCAATCCTAGAGTAAGAAGTTGAAGTTGCTTCATGCTCCTCCTTTCCCGGGGTACTTCCCCATGAATCGGCGTTTTCCACCGTCTCCATTATACGGAGACAACATGGTAACGCAATGAACGCTGCCCCACCCTTCGGGGCTGGGCTATGCTGCAGCCATGGACCTCGCCGCCCTGCAAAATGCCTTGCTGCGCAGCAAGTTTGACCACTGGCTTTTTTACAGCTTCGCAGAAAGCAATCCACTGGCCGTGGAGGTACTCGGTCTCGGTGGGCGGCACCTCACCCGCCGCTTCGCCTACCTGATGCCGCTGGCGGGCGAGCCACGCCTGCTCGCGCACAGGCTCGAGCTGGAGCGCTTCGACCACCTGCCCGGCGAACGCATCCCCTACGCCCGCTGGCAGGAGTTCGACCGCGGGCTCGAGCGCCTGCTCGAGGGCGTGGCACGCGTGGCCCTCGACTACCAGCCCGGCGCCCGCATCCCCTACCTCTCGTGGGTGGACGCCGGCTTCGTCGAGCGGGTGCGGGCCCTAGGCGTGGAGGTCGTGAGCGCGGCTTTGCCGATGCTGCATTTGCAGACCTGGAGCGCGGATGACCTGGCCACCCACCGCCGCGCCGCCACGGTGCTGCACGAGGCCAAGAACGCCGCTTTGGCCTTCCTGCGCGCCCGGCTACCGGACGACCCGCCGCGCGAGCTGGAGGTGCAGCGGGTCATGCTGGACGCCTTCGCAAAGCACGGCCTCGAGTACGACCACCCACCCATCGTGGCCTTTGGCGCCGGCGCCGCCCGGCCCCACTACGCCCCGCAGGCCGGTAGCGACGACACTTTGCAACCGGGAGACGTCGTCCTCCTCGACCTCTGGGCGCGCGAGCCCGGCGGGGTCTATGCCGACATCACCTGGATGGCCGGCTGGCGGGTTTCGCCCAAGGTCTTGCAGGCCTGGGAAGCGGTGGCCGCCGCCCGCGACCGTGCGGTAACGCTGGTACGCGAGGCTTACGCCGCCGGCCGCCACCCGGCCGGCTGGGAGGCCGACCGTGCCGCGCGCGAGGTGCTGGAAGCTCGCGGCTACGGCGCGCACGTGCTCCACCGCACCGGCCACCACCTGGGGCGCACGGGCCCCCACGGCAGCGGCACCCACCTGGACGACTTCGAGAGCCACGACACCCGCCCGCTCATCCCCGGCCTGGCCTTCACCGTGGAGCCCGGCGTCTACCTAGAAGGACGCTTCGGGATCCGCAGCGAGATCGACGTCTTCTTGCACGAAGACGGGCCCGAGGTTACGACCGAGGTGCAGCGGGAGCTCGAAGCCCTCTGAACGACCGCCCTAGCCGCTTACGTTGCGCTCCTGAATGGCGCGCCGGGTCACGCCCCGGTAGATCGCCTCGAAGGCGAGCGCGAGCGCGAACGCCACGAAGGTAGCCCAGAAGGCGGCGCGGTTTTGGTTCCACTGGTAGACCTGCAGCACCCCGAAGACCGAGGCCACCACCACGAAGGAGAGGGCGACGAACCAGGCGCTCCCGTCGGCCTGACCGCGCTGGAGCAAACGGTAGTGCGCCGCGATGACGAAGAGGTAGATCACGATCATCACCGAGCTGGTGATGCCCGCGATCCCCGAGAGGTCGAAGGCAAGCGCGAAGAACAGGCCGAGGAGGGCGGTGGCGTAGAGCCCCTCGGGAGCACTGAACCAGACTTTGCGTTCGAAGATTTTGGGAAGCTCACCCTGGCGCGCCAGCGCGTAGGCGATGTTGGCCCCGCCGTAGAGGGTGGCGTTGAGCGCCGAGCTGATGGAAAAGAGCGCCCCCAGCGACACCAGCACGTAGCCGAACGAACCCAGGAAGGGCTTGGCCGCCTCGGCCAGCGCGTACTCCTCGGCCTTGAGGAGGTCGGAAAGCGGCAGGTTGCCCACGGCTACGAGCGCCACCGAAATGTAGACGATGCTGACGATCAGGATGCTCAGGTAGATGGCCTTGGGCACGTTAACCTTGGGGTTTTCCAGGTTTTCCGAGGCGTTGGTGACGAGGCCGAACCCCATGTATGAGAGAAAGAAGATCGCCGCACCGTAGAGCGTACCGCGCAGGTGGGTGGGGTCGAAGCGCGGGGCTACCCACTCGGGGTTGATGGTCCAGATACCCAGCACCACGAAGACACCCAGCACCGAAAGCTTGGTAAGCACGATCCAGAACTCGGCCCCGCCCACCGCCTTTGAGCCAAAGAAATTGAGCACGGTAAAGGCAGCCACCACTCCAGCCTCGACCAAGCCTTGCGCCAGGCCCGTTTCCGGCAGATGCACGAGGGGCAAGAAGTAACCCGCAAAGCCCTTGGCGAAGAGGGCGATGGAGACGACGAAGCTAAACCAGAAGAGGATGGCCAGCGCCCCCGTGACCACCGAGTCGCCGACACCGCGAACGATGAACTCGATGGGGCCGGCGTTGGAGATGAAGCTTTTACCCAGGTGCGCGTAGGAGTAAGCCACGAAAAGGGCGAGCAGGCCGCTCAACACGAAGACCAGTGGTAGGTTGGGCCCCGCGATCTGCGCCCCCAGCCCCAGCATGGTGAAGATGCTGGCGCCGATCATCGTGCCCACGGCCATGGCCACCGCTTCCCACAACCCCATCTTTCCGACTCGAGCCTTGTCCATACCCGCATTGTAGGCGCGGCGGCATCCGATTCCTGTCCCCCAATGGGACGGCCCGCCCCGGAGTTGGGGCGGGCTGTTTTCTGGTGGAGGCGGCGGGACTCGAACCCGCGTCCGAGAGCCTATCCAGTGGGCGTCTACGAGCGTAGTCCGCGTTTTGGGTTCTCGACCCTGCCTTGGCCCGCGGACGGGCGGGCAGGGTCCAGCTCCGTAGGGTTTCGCCTCGGGTTACGGAGCCTCACCCTCAGCTAGCCGGCTTTAGTGACGTCCGCTGCCCGAGCCACCGGCCGGGCTTGGCAGGGACGTGGCGGGGTTAAGCCGCCAGAGCGTAGTTATCGTTGCCAGTTATTGGCGTTGCCGGTGTTTTACGAGGCCTCCGGCACCTCGGCTCGCAGCCTCACCTTCAAGGGCCCCCGTCGAACCCAGGATCGCCCCCTTGACACGAGCGCAACGTCCCTACGCAATGTGATTGTATCACATTTTCGGGGGTTCCACAAGGCTTGACCCGGTCTAAAATGGGGACATGGACCCCGTTGCAGAGGGCATCTGGCGCATATCCGCGCCCATCCCCTACCCCATGAAGTACGTCAACCTCTACCTGCTAGAAGGCGACGGGCTGGTGCTGGTGGACAGCGCCCTCGACACCGCACCCGCCCGCGCGGCCATCGAGGAGGGATTGGCGGAGCGCCGCGCCGCCCCGCGCGACCTGGACACGGTCGTGCTCACCCACCACCACCCCGACCACTACGGCTTGGCCGGCTGGTTCGAAGAAATGGGCGTGCCCGTTTACATGCTCGACGTCGCCATCCAGCGCGACCACGCCTGGTGGAGCCGCTTCGAGCCCTGGCTCGAGCAGTCCACCGCACACTTCCGCGAGCACGGCATGCCCGAGGCCTTCATCGCCGACCTGCGCGAGGTCATGGAGGCAACCCGCCGACGCATCCGCCCGCATCGCGCGCCCCTGTCCCTCACCAGCGGCCAGCCGATCGCGCTCGCCGGTCAGCGCTACACCGTCCACTGGACACCGGGCCACGCCGACGGCCACCTGGTGCTGCTGCGCGACGACGGCGTGCTGATCGCCGGGGACGCGATCCTCGACCGCATCACGCCCAACGTGGGCAAGTGGGTGGGCAGCCGCCCCGACCCGCTGGGGGACTTCCTGAACTCGCTCGAGCGCCTGCGCGGGCTCGAGCCCAAGCGGGCCCTGGTGGGCCACTATGGCCCCGCCATCGAAGACGTGCCCGCCCGCATCGCCGAGATCGAGCAGCACCACCGAGAACGCCTGCAAGCGCTCGAGCGCGCCCTCGCCGCTGGACCCCGCACCGCGTGGGAGCTTTCACTCGTTCTCTTTCCGCAAGAGGGCCTCAGTACGGCGCAGCGCCGCTTCGCCTGGGCCGAAACGCTGGCCCACCTGGTGCACATGGAGGGCCTGGGGCGCGTCCGCCGCGTCCCCGAAACCCCCGTGCGCTACCAGCTGGTACCCTGAGGCCATGGATCCCTTCTTTGCCGGGCTCTTGATGGTGCTCAGCTTCATGCTCGCCCTGCGCGGCTGGCTCGTGGGGCAGCGTTGGGCCGTGCTCTTCTTGATCGTGCCGGGGCTCTACCTCTTCGTGGCGCACGACCCCTGGTCGAGCGGCGCCTACCTGCTCGTGATGTTGGCGGGCTGGTGGTACCTCAAGCGCTTCGACGAACCTCCCAAGGAGCAGGACGAGTCACGTTAAAATAACGCATAAGATGAACCTGAACGCGCCGAGGATCCTGGTGCTCAACGCCGGTTACGAGCCCCTCGGCCTCACGACGATTCGGCGGGGGGTCCTGCTCGTGCAAAGCGAGACCGCCGATACCGTGATCCCCAGCCCCCTCTACCTGCGCACGCCCAGCCGGCGCGTGCCCGTACCCTCGGTCATCCGCCTGCGCCGCATGGTCCGCCGCCCGCTCGGGCGGCTTTCGCTCAACCGCCGCAACGTGCTCCGGCGCGACAACCACACCTGCCAGTACTGCGGCCAACGCGGGCGCCCGCTCACAATCGACCACGTGCTGCCCAAAAGCCGCGGTGGCAAAGACACCTGGGAAAACCTGGTGGCTGCCTGCTACGCCTGCAACACCAAGAAAGGCGACCGCACGCCCCAGGAGGCCGGTATGCGCCTGCTGCGCAAGCCCCGCCCGCCCGGCTACCTGGCCTGGATCACCTTCGAGCTGCAAGAGGTGCCCGAGGAGTGGCTGCCCTTCTTGCCCACAGCAGGCGTCACCCGCGTCTACGCCGACTGAGCCAGGGCTCAAGCGCCGACAGCGCCACCGCCAGCACCACCAGCGCCGCACCCAGGTAGCCCGTCGGGGTAAAGCGCTCCCCCCACCAAATGAAGGCCAGCAGCGAAGCCAGCACGGGCTCGAGCGTCGCCACCAGCGAGGCCCGGGTCGCCTCGAGCCTTCGCAGCCCCGCGGCGTAGAGCCGGTAGGCCAGGTAGGTCGAGACCGCGGCGAGCTCAACCAGGACCCCCCAGGCGGCGGCCGACTTGGGCGAAAAGTCCACCCACGGCGCCAGTGCCAACGCCCCCACCGGCAGGGCCACGGCCAGGAGCACCACGGGCCCGTAGTGCTCGAACTGCAGCTTGCCGTAGATGTAATAGAGCGCGTAGGTCCAGCCCGCCACCAGCCCCCAGCCCAGCCCCGCCGGCGACCACGCCCAGCCGCCGTCCTGGGGCCAGGCGAGCAGCGCCACCCCTGCGAGCGTCATAGCCACCAGCCCCACGCGCACCGCGTTCATGGGCACGCCCCAGAGCAGGCGGCTGGCGATCAGCACCCACGCTGGCGCGGTGTAGAGGAGCACCGAGGCGAGCGCCGCGCCGCCAAAGTAGACCGCGAGCTGGTAGCTGCCGTAAAAAAGGGAAACCCCCACGACCCCAAACGCCACCGCGCCCAGGCCGTCGTACCCGCGCGGGAGCGGCCGCCGCTCCCAGGCCGCGTGCAGGGCAAAGAGCACGCCGCCCAGTAGAGCCCGCCAGAAGGCCACCTCCAGAGGCTCCAGCCCCTCGGTGAAGGCCAGCTTGGAAACCGGGCCCAAAAGTGCCCAGGCGGCCGCCGCAAAAAGCATGTAGAGGTAGCCCACGCCATCTCCATTCTGACCGTTTTCGAAACTCGCTGCAATCAAAAAGCCCTACAGCATCGCACTTCTAGTTTATCTACGTTTTGTCGGATGCACTCCGGAAGCTATACCCCCATTTGGGGGTAGGCAGGCAAAAACGGAGAGACTACGCTAGGACTCGTGAGGGCGAACGGAGCCCTCCGCGATAGGCCCAAGGCACTAGGTTCTATGATGCACTACTGCAGCACCCCACCGCATATCAGATAAGTCATCGGTGGGAACCCAAGGAGGAAAGAGAATGCGCAAGAACAAGACCAAAGGCTTCACCCTGATCGAGCTGCTGATCGTCATCGCGATCATCGCCATCCTGGCCGCCGTGCTGATCCCCAACGTGCTCAACGCCCGCAAGCGCGCCACCGACAGCGCCGCCCAGGCCTACGCCCGCCAGGTGGCCACCTGGATCGCCGCCGCCGACACTGCCGGTGTGGACGTAACCGGAGTTACCAGCTGTACAGCCGCCGAACTGCAGTCCGAAGGCGCACCCGACAGCGCGCCCAACGGCGTAACCAGCTGCTCGGTTACTTACTCGAACGGCCAGTGGATCGTCACCACCACCTCGCAGGCTGGCAATTCTTTCTCGGTGGTCTACTGAGCAGTTCATGCTCACCTGAGTCCAGGGGTGGAGCTAGCTCCACCCCTGCTCGTTTATCTTCAGGACTGCACTATGGCCATCCCAACCAACGAAACACGCGATTCCTCCGATCGCATTATCCTCGTAGCCTGGCTTGCGGTCGTGGCTTCACTACCCTTTTTTATCTATCCGGCGGCACTTCTGAATCCGGGTTTTCACGCCGATGGAACCGCCTCATCCTCCACAACACCCGCCGCGATCCCGGAAATGGTGTGGATCTTCCCCCGTGTCCTGCTGCTCCTACTCTTTTCGGTTCCAGGCCTGCTTTGGCTGCGAAAACGTTTCTCGCTCGACCGCTTTAGCCTGCTAGTCACCCTCTATGCCCTGACGTTCCTGCTTAGTGCAGCGTTCTCTCGCGACGAACTCCAATACATACTCCTCGGCGCTTCAGGGCGAATGGATGGACTTCTCTACGCTATTGGCCTCACCGCCTTTATGCTCGTCGGCTATTTTCTCAGCAAAGAGAGCCCAAATGTGTTGCTCGCCTTTTATTTGGCCATAAGCGTAGGCGGGGTGTTGGAGGTTGTCGTTCTCACCGCCCAGCGGCTGGGGTTCGATTTGCTCGGGCCGATCACGCGCGGCACGCCCTACACGGACATCCTCACAGGGACCATCGGCAACCCCGGTATGCTCGCGGGCATGCTGCTACCCATCAGCCTGCTTTCATTGGGCGCAGCCCAATCTCCAAGACTTTCCCCGCGATTACGCACCTGGGCCACGATCGTTGCCATCCTGACCGCAGCAGGCATCGCCCTTACCGGCAACAAGAGCTCATTTTACGGCATGATTCTTCTGCTGACCGCGTATGTGTTTCTTCAGCGGTCAGTGCACTCGCTCTTGTTAGCGGGTGCCGTGCTCATTTCCCTCGTCTCCGCTCCACAACTCGTCCCCAACCGAACAACCTACGAACACCCCCTCATCCCCACAGCCTCGATTGCCACCCGGCCGGCGATTTGGAGGCTCACACTCAAGGCCATCGCCGCCACACCGGGGCAACCGCTCATTGGCGCAGGGCCAGATGGGTTAAGAATGGCCATCTTACGGCATGAAGAGCTGATACCAGAGATGTTGAACGTCTATCGGATTTCCAAACACTGGCCCAAAGACCGTCAGGTAACGTCCATCAAACCCCTGTACTCACCCGAAGACCCCATTCGCAGTAGGACGTTTGCCGTTAGCTTTACCGACTACGCTATGGGAAGACCATTCCGCGTCAACGTTGACAAGGCTCACAACCTCTTCCTCGATCGCGCAGTACGAAGCGGCGTGTTGTCCGCCCTGATCTGGGCCTTACTCTACGTCGTTCCCATCTTCCAGCTCATCCGTTCCCACGAACCGTTCACGAACGCCGTTGCGATGGCGCTGGCGGGTCTGGTTTTTTACTACCTGTTTTGGTTCCCCGTTCCCCAGGTCGAACCCCTTCACGTCGCCCTTTTGAGCTTGGCGTGGGGGGTGATTAGCACCGCGCAACGCGCAGAGGTTGCCCGTGCAGCACCAACAAAACCCACCCCATGACACCACCCACCCCAGTACGATCAAGCGGATACACCTTATTCGAGGTTCTCGTGGTTGTGGCCGTCATTGACATTTTGGTCACCCTGCTCGTTCTGGTGTGTTCAACCCCCGAAGTCGTACCGTGGGCGCAATGACCGAAACCTACGCCACCAGGTAGCCACCTGGATCGCCGCCGCGAGCAGCACCAACACCGCCGTTACCATCGGCGCAGCTGGTGATGTGATGAACGCCTATGGTGAACTCAGTTCCGAGTGAGCGCCTTACAACCCCCACAATGCAGTAGACTACGCCGTCAGCTATAGTGACGATTGCTAGCCACGTCCCAGAGCGGTCGCATATTCCGAGCCTCGTACTAACCCGAGAGCGAAACTACCTCCAGCGCCGCCATGGCCGCGTCGGCCCCTTTGTTGCCCACCTTGGTGCCGGCGCGTTCCATGGCCTGTTCGATGGTGTCAGTGGTTAGGATGCCGTTGACGATGGGCTTGCCGGTGTCGAGGCCCGCTTTCATGAGTCCGCTGGCCGACTGGTTCGCCACGATCTCGAAGTGGTAGGTCGCCCCGCGGATGACGCAGCCGAGCGCCACCACCGCGTCCACCTCGTTCTTTTCGGCGTACTTCTTGGCCACTAGCGGGATCTCAAGCGCCCCCGGCACCCAGACGACGGTCAGGTCGTCCTTGCTGCCTCCCAGCCGCTCGTAGGCGTCCACCGCGCCCTCGAGCAACTGCTTGGTGATGAACTCGTTGAAGCGACTGACCACCAGCACCAGCTTGACGCCCTTGGCATTCAGGCTTCCCTTGATTTCTTTCATTCCTTCCTCCTTTGCCTTTCCGGCTCACTTGCTTACTTTCAAGTATCCAACAAGCCTCGGATTACAGAGCTTGCTCCCAAGTGCTCTTTCCACCAACGACCCCCTCCCGAACCCTCCCCCAGGGGAGGGCTTTCTATGTTCGCTGAACAGAAAAAGACCGACTGCGTTATAGCAAAATAAACGCGCAAAGAAAACCACAATCTACGGACCTCAGGCCGCGGGCCTCTATGACCAGACACAACGCAGCATTCGCTGCGCACGCTTTCCTGCCTCCCCCTTGGGGGAGGTGGTCGCGAAGCGACCGGAGGGGGGTTGTTTGTTGAAATACGGGACGTAGGTTGTAGGAGGTGGGATGTGGGCGGGTTGGGTATTGGCGACCGGCGTTCAGGCTTCGGCATCGCCAACACCTCCCTCCCCAACCTTCCGCCAGGGGAGGGCTTATCCGTTTTACCGTTCAGAAAGAAACCCGTCATGTTTCCGCCAAAAAACTTGAGCAAACCCACGCGCACCTGCTTGCCTCTAGCGCCCCTCTTACTACGCACTACGCACCACGTACCGTGCACTGACCACATCCAACCCGCCCGATCCGTCCGCAAACTACGGGTCACGGGCTTCTTTTCACCACGTACCACGCACGACGCGTCAAAAACAGCCTCACCTACCTCCCACCTCCCAATCTCAGTCCATCCAATGCCCCAGCTTTTCCTGCTTGGCCCTCAGGTAGCGCTGGTTGTGTTCGTTGTCGCCGCTGCGCAGCGGCACCCGCTCCACGACCTCGAGCCCATAGCCGCCCAGCGCCCGGATCTTGCGGGGGTTGTTGGTCAGCAGGCGCAGCTTACGCACTCCCAGGTCGTAGAGGATCTGCGCCCCCACGCCGTAGTCGCGCAGATCGGGCGGGAACCCCAGCGCCAGGTTGGCCTCGACCGTGTCCAGGCCGCTGTCTTGCAGGTGGTAGGCCTTGATCTTGTTGACCAGACCAATGCCGCGCCCCTCCTGGCGCAGGTAGACGAGCACCCCGCGCCCTTCTTCGGCGATCCGCTTCATGGCCAGGTCGCGCTGGAAACCGCAGTCGCAGCGCAGGCTGTGCAGCGCATCGCCGGTCAGGCACTCCGAGTGCATTCTCACCAGCACGGGTTCTTCGCCCCCGAGTTCGCCCATCACCAGCGCAGCGTGCTCCTCTCCGGTAATGTTGTCGCGGTAGGCGAAAATGCGAAACTCGCCAAACTCGGTGGGCAGCATCGCCTCGGCCTCACGGGTCACGAAGCCGTCGCCGCGTTCGAGCCGGTAACGGATCAGGCTCTCGATGGTGCCGATCTTGAGTCCGTGGCGCTCGGCGAACGCCTCCAGCTCCGGCAGCCGCGCCATCTCGCCGTCCTCCTTCATGATCTCGATCAGCGCCCCCACGGGCTCGAGCCCCGCAAGGCGCAAAAGGTCGACGGTCGCCTCGGTGTGACCGGCGCGGCGCAGCACCCCGCCCTCGCGCGCCACCAGTGGAAAGACGTGGCCGGGCCGGCGCAGGTCGGCGGGGGTCGTACTCGACTCGGCCAAAAGCCGGATGGTGGCCGCCCGTTCAGCGGCCGAGATGCCGGTGGTGCTACTGGCCGCGTCCACGCTCACGGTGAAGGCGGTGCCGTGAGGGTCGGTGTTGCGTTTCCCCATCGGCGGCAGCTCGAGCGCCGCCGCCCGCTCCGGCGTGACGGCCACGCAGAGCAGCCCCCGCGCCTCCTTCACCGCAAAATTGACCAGGTCCCTGGTGGCGAACTGGGCGGGAAAGATGAGGTCGCCCTCGTTCTCGCGCCCCTCGTCGTCCACCATGATCACGGGCTTGCCGTTTTGCAGGTCCTCGATGATCGCTTCGATGGGGTGAATCACGTTCTCGCCTCCAGCAGCCGCTCGACGTAGCGGGCGATGATGTCGATTTCCAGATTGACCGCGTCGCCCACCTTCAACTCGCCCAACGTGGTCACCTGCAGGGTGTGGGGAATCAAGGTGACCGAGAAAACCCGGCCACGCACGCCCACCACCGTCAGCGAAACGCCGTCGATGGTGATCGATCCTTTGGGGGCAACGTAGCGGGCCAGCTCGGCCGGCGCCTCCACGTAGAGGTCGTGCGCCCCGGGGCGGCGGTCGAAGCGCGTTACCCGACCCACGCCGTCCACGTGGCCGGTAACGAGGTGGCCGTCGAGCCGGTCGCCCACGCGGGCGGCCCGTTCCAGGTTGACCCGCGCCCCCGGCCGCCAGCGCGGCGCGGTGCGCTTCACGGTCTCCTGGGCCAGCTCGACCACGAAGCCGCGCGGCAAGAGCTCGACCACGGTCAGACAGGCGCCACTGGTGGCGATCGAGTCGCCCACCTCGGTGTCTTCGAGCACCTTCTCTGCTTCGATCCAAACGCGCAGGTTGCCGCCGGCCGGCTCGGTCCGCTGTACCCGGCCCACCTCTTCCACGATTCCGGTAAACACTAGCTCACCTCCAAACGGCCCTCGAGCCAGAGGTCACCCGCCAGCGCCTCCGAGCGCTCGGGCAGAAAACGCATCGCCCTTTGCATCGAGCCGAAACTGAATCCCTCGATCAGGCCGCGCCCCTCGCCCAGGATGCGCGGGGCAACGAAGAAGGCCGCCCAGTCCACCAGCCTCGCCCGCACGAAGGAGCCCGCCAGCCGGGGCCCGCCCTCGAGCAGCAGCGAGTCGACACCCCGCCGGTAGAGCTCCACGAGCGCCGCCTCCACGCTCAGGCCGCCATCGCCCTCCGGTAGCGCGACCACCTCGGCCCCGGCAGCCTCGAGCGCCTGCACCCGGACCGCATCCGCGCCCTCGCCAACGAAGACCAGCACCCGAGCCGGTTCGCCGCGCGGCCCCGGCTCGAAGAGCCGCGCCGTAGGCGGCGTCTTGGCCTGGCTATCGAAGACCACCTTGAGCGGATCGCGCAGCGGGGGCGGCTCGACCATCGCCGCAAAGGCGCGAAAGTCGGGTTCGCGCACCGTCAGCGCCGGGTCGTCGGCCTGCACCGTGCCCGCCCCCACGGCTACGGCTGCGCAGGCCTGGCGGTAACCGTGGACGACGCGGCGGCTGAGCGCGTTCGAAACCGCCTCGCCGCCCCGGCAGCACGCGGCCACCTTGCCGTCGAGGGTCAGCGCCGCCTTCCAGAGCACGAAAGGCCGGCCGAGGGTGGCCGCGTGGAAGAAGGCGCGGTTCTGGGTGCGGGCTTCCTCTTCCAGCAGGCCCGCCTCGACCCGCACGCCCGCCCGCTTCAGCCGCTCGGCGCCGCCGCCGCTCGTTTCGCCAGGGTCAGCGGTGGCGTAAACGACCCGGCGCACCCCGGCCTCGATCAGGGCCAGCGAACACGGCGGGGTGCGGCCGTGGTGGTTGCACGGTTCCAGGGTTACGTAGACCGTAGCCCCACGGGCCATCTCGCCCGCCTGGCGCAGGGCAAAGACCTCGGCGTGGGGCTCGCCTGCGCGCGGGTGATAGCCCTCGCCGACGATGCGGCCGCCAGAGACCACCACCGCGCCGACGATGGGGTTGGGGCTGGTGCGGCCGCGCGCCCGCTCGGCCAGCGCCAGCGCCCGTTGCATGAAGCGGCGGTCGAGGCCGCTAAAGCTCAAGGTTGCGACCTCCGGGACGCACGATGAACTTTGGGTTGATGGCTCCAAACCATACCCGGGCCGCTAGGCCCTTCACCTCCTCCTCCCATCCGGACTTTCACCGTCGGCCCCGGAGTTCCACCGGGTCGGGCCCCGCGCTTTGCGCCGGGCTTCGCGGGCTTTCACCGCCGGTCGGGAATTTCACCCTGCCCCGAAGGAGCTGCGTTGTGGGCGCCTGCGGCGCCTAGGGTCAATGTACCACGGGCCGGGGTGACGGGCGTCCCTCGCGGGAAGTGTGCAAACACGCAGGTCCACCCGGCTGGTTCGTAGCGCCTGGTACGTGGTAACAGCAAGGCCTGTGGCGGGATCGTTAACGGCAACGAAACTTCGGCTTCGTATTCGGCCTGGACCCCGGGTCTCACCCGCTTCGCGGGTTCGCCCGGGGATACGAAAACCTAATGGCAAAACCCCCTCCGGTCTGCGGCCACCTCCCCCGAAGGGGAGGCTTGCTGCTTGCCGGAACCGGGCTGCTTGGCACATCTTTTTTCTCCCTCCCCTTGGAGAGGGCCGGGGAAGGGGGTGGTTGGCGACGCCGAAGCCTGAACGCCGGTCGCCAATACCCAACCCGCCCACATCCCACCTCCTACAACCTACGTCCCGTATTTCAACCAACAACCCCCCTCCGGTGGCTTCGCAACCACCTCCCCCCAGGGGGAGGCCCGCAGGGTCCGAAGCCGGGCCGCTTAGGAGCCCTCGGTTCTCCTTCCCCTGGGGGAAGGGCCGGGTGGGGGTGGGGGCGGTTCCGGGCCCGAAGGTCGGGCTCCCAATGAGCAGCCAGCCTCTTGCTTTCTGCGCCCCTACCTCACACCCACGCGAACTCGGCCGAGAAATGCCGCAGGAAGCGTGGCTCGCGCACGATGCGCATACCGCCGATCTCCTCGCGCCGCTCGTAGACCTGCGCCACCGCCTCCACCACGTAGTCCATGTGGCTCTGGGTGTAGACGCGGCGGGGAATGGCCAGGCGCACCAGGTCCCAGTGGGCCGGTTTCTCCTCGCCGGTGTGGGGGTCCTTTCCGAACATCACGGTGCCGATCTCCACGCCGCGCACCCCACCCTCGACGTAGAGCTCCACCGAGAGCGCCTGCCCCGGGTACTCGAGCGGCGGCACGTGCGGCAGGAAGCGGCGCGCGTCCAGGTAGACCGCGTGCCCGCCGGCCGGAAGCATCACCGGCACCCCCACCTCGTCCAACTTGTTCGCCACGTAGGCGGTGGAAACGATGCGGTAGTTCAGGTAGTCCTCCTCCAAGACCTCGTCCAACCCCACGGCGATCGCCTCCAGGTCACGGCCTGCGAGGCCGCCATAGGTGGGAAAACCCTCGGTGAGGATGAGCAGGTCACGCTCCTGGGCGGCCAGGTCCCCATCGTTGGTGACCAAAAAGCCTCCAATGTTGGCGAAGGCATCCTTCTTGGCCGACACCGTGGCCCCGTCGGCGTAGGAGAACATCTCGCGCGCGATCTCGCGCGGGGTCTTGTCGGCGTAGCCGGGCTCGCGCAACTTGATGAAGTAAGCATTCTCGGCGAAGCGGCAGGCGTCGATGTAAAAAGGGATCCCGTGGGTTCGGGCAATACGCGAAACTTCCTTAATGTTGGCCATGCTCACCGGCTGGCCGCCGCCCGAGTTGTTGGTGACCGTCAGCATGATCACCGGAATGTTTGCAGGCCCCACCTCGGCAATCAGCGCCTCGAGCGCCCGGACGTCCATGTTTCCCTTGAAGGGCGCGCGCGAAGTCGGGTCCGCAGCCTCGGGAACGGGCAGGTCCACCGCTCGGCCACCGGCGAACTCGATGTTCGCGCGGGTGGTGTCGAAGTGGGTGTTGCTGGGGACCACGTGGCCGGGCTTCACCAGCACGCCGAAAAGGATGCGTTCGGCCGCGCGCCCCTGGTGGGTGGGGATCACGTGTTCGAAGCTGAAGACCTCCTTGACGGCCCGCTCGAAGCGGTACCAGCTGCGCGCGCCCGCGTAGGACTCGTCGCCCTGCATCAGCGCGCCCCACTGCGCGGCGGACATGGCGCTGGTGCCCGAGTCGGTGAGCAGGTCTATTATCACGTCTTCGGCGGGCAGCTTGAACAGGTTGAAGCCTGCACGCTCGATGAGGGCTCTGCGCTCGGCGGGGGTGGTCATCTTGATGGGCTCGACCGCCTTAATCCGAAACGGCTCGATGATGGTTTTCATGGAACCTCCTTTCGTCCATGCTACCCCGGGATATATAACGCTTTTCCGCCGGCAAGCGCATGATACGATGAACGCGAGCCGGCTTGCAGGGCCCGGCCAAAATATTTAGACTGGGTCAAAGGAGAGGGCCCCCTCGGGTGGCCGGCGGTCTGGAGGTGGCTTCGTGGCGCTCGATTTCTCGCTGACCGAAGAACAAAAACAGCTGCAACAACTGGCGCGCCGCTTCGCGCGCGAGCAGGTGGCCCCGCGGGCGGCCGAGTATGACCAGAACGAACAGGTGCCCTGGGAGCTGGTGGAGCAGCTCTACGAGATCGGGCTGCTCAACATCAGCGTGCCCGAGGAGGCCGGCGGCCTAGGTCTGGGCCTGGTCGAAGAGGTGATCATCGGCGAGGAGCTGGGCTGGGCCGACATGGGCTTCTACACCATCCCCATGGCCTCGGAGCTGGGCATCACCCCCATCCTGATCGCCGGCACCGAGGAGCAGAAGCAGCGCTTTTTGCGCCCGCTCACCGAGCGGCCCTCGCTGGCGGCCTTCGCCCTCTCCGAGCCCGGCAACGGCTCCGATGCCGCGGCGCTGCGCACCCGCATCGTGCGCGAGGGCGACGAATACGTGATCACCGGCACCAAGATGTGGATCTCCAACGCCAAGGAGGCCGACTTCAACGTCGTCTTCGCCACCTTCGACCCGGCGCTGCGGCACAAGGGCGTGATTGCCATCGTGGTGGAGAACGACCGCGAGGGCGTGAGCTTCAACAAGATCCACGGCAAGATGGGCCAGCGCGCCGCCCCCACCTACGAAATCGTCTACGACGGGGTGCGGGTGCCGGTGGAGAACCGCCTGGGCGAGGAGGGCGAGGGGTTCAAGATCGCCATGCTCACCCTCGACAAGACGCGCATCCCGGTGGCCGCCGGCTCGGTGGGCGTGGCCAGGCGAGCGCTCGACGAGTCGGCCAGGTACGCGCTCGAGCGCGAGGCCTTCGGCCGCCCCATCGCCAACTTCCAGGCCATCCAGTTCAAGCTGGCGGAAATGAAGATGGGCCTGGAGACGGCGCGGATCTACACCTACTACGCCGCCTGGCTGGCCGACCGAAACGACCCCGAACACATCAGCGCCAGCGCCATCGCCAAGGCCTACGCCAGCGAGGTCGCCTTCGAGGCCGCCAACCAAGCGATCCAGATCCACGGCGGCTACGGCTACGTGAACGACTTCCCGGTGGAGAAGCTCCTCCGCGACGTCAAGCTCAATCAGATTTACGAGGGCACCAACGAGATCCAGCGCATCATCATCGCGCGCAACATCCTCAAGGCGCTCAGATAAGGAGGCGGTATGAAGTACGTAGCGATCATCCGGCAGGTTCCCGACGGGGAATCGAAGATCAAGGTGGACGGCGGCAGGGTGAACCTCGAGGGGGCCACCCTGATCCTCGACCAAATGGACGAGTACGCCGTCGAACAGATCATCCGACTAAAGGAGGCCCACGGCGGCGAGGCCGTGGTGGTGGCCTTCGGCCCCGAGCGTACCGAGGAGGCGATGCGCACCGCGCTGGCCATGGGCGCGGACCGGGGCGTGCTCATCACCGCCGAGGGCTACGTGGACCCGGTCACCCAGGCGGGCGCGCTCGCCAAGGTCCTGACCGAAGAGGCCCCCGACGTGGTCTTCACCGGCGGCCAGCAGGCCGACTGGGACAGCCAGGCCCTGGGGGCCGCGGTGGCCGAGGCGTTGGGCTGGCCGAGCGTGACCTGGACCACCGCCTTCGAGCTCGAGGACGGCCACGCCAAGGCCACGCACGACCTGGACGAGGGCGCCGAGGTGGTGCGGGTGGCGCTGCCCGCCATCTTCACCACCCAGCAGGGCCTCAACGAGCCCCGCTACCCCACGCTGCCCGGCATCATGAAGGCCAAGAAGAAGGAGATCAAAAAGATTGACGCCGCCGAGCTGGGCGTGAGCGGCAGCAAGGTCGAGATCCTCGAGCAGCAGATCATGGAGCTCGAACGCAAGCAAAAGATCATCGACGGCACCAAGGAGCCCGCCGCGGCCGCCGCCGAGATCATCAAGCTGCTGCACGAAGAAGCCAAGGTGCTCTAGGAGGCGACGATGATTCTTGTGGTAATGGATCACGACGGCAACGAACTGCGCAAGGGCGCGCTCGAGGGCGTGAGCCGGGCGCGCAAGCTGGCTGAGGCCCTGGGCGGCGAGGTGGCGGGCCTGGTGGTCGGCCCCGGCGCCGAGGGCGTGGCCGAAAAGGCCAAGGACTACGTGAGCAAGGTCTACGTGGTCAGCGGCCCCGACTGGGAAGCCTACACCGCCGAGAAGTGGGCGAAGGCCGCCCACGCCGCGGCCGAGGCCGCCGGGGCGCGTGTGGTGGTAGCCCCCGCGAGCCGCACCGGCCGCAGCTGGACCGCCCGACTCGCCGTCAAGATGGACGCCGCCCTGCTCGAGGACACCCTCGACAGCTGGGCGGAGGGCGACAAGGTCTACGCCACCAAATACAGCTTCCTCAACCGCGTGCTGGAAAAGCAGGCCGGCACCCTGCCCGCGGTGATCAGCGTCAAGCCCAACACCACGCCGCTGGCCGAGCCCGCCGGCGCGGGGGCGGTGGAACCGCTGGCGGTGGAGCTGGGCGAGCTCGAGAAGAAGGTGGAGGTGCTCGAGAAGATCGCCGAGACCGGCGGCAAGGTCGCGCTCACCGAAGCCGAGGTCGTCGTCACCGGCGGCCGCGGCATGGGCAGCGCCGAGGCCTTCCAGATGATCGAGCAGTTCGCCGACCTGCTGGGTGGCGCGGTGGGCGCGACCCGCGCGGTCATCGACGCCGGCTGGCGGCCCTACGCCGAGCAGGTGGGCCAAACCGGCAAGACCGTGCAGCCAAACGTCTACTTCGCCCTGGCGGTCTCGGGTGCGGTGCAGCACCAGGCGGGCATGAACAAGTCCAAGGTGGTCGTCGCCGTCAACAAGGACCCCGACGCCCCCATCTTCAAGGAAACCGACTACGGCGTCGTCGGCGACGTGCACCAGGTGCTGCCGGCGATGATCGAAGAGGTGAAGAAGCTCAAGGGGGCGTAAGCCTTCGACTTTGAAGCCGCCACCCGGGTTCGCCCGGGTGGTTTTACCTTGTTCGCGATTTGTAGTATAATAAAGCTGAGGTAAGACCATGACTTACAAAGTAGGACCTAAGGGGCAGGTGGTCATCGCCAAGGAAGCGCGCGAGCGTCTTGGCGTCCGCCCCGGCTGGATCGCGGTGCAACGCCTCGCAGGCGACCACCTGGAGGTCTACTTCTTCCCGCCACCCCACGAACGCTCCCTCAAGGGACGCCTGGCGAAAAAGGTCCGGCGTTCGCTAAGCGAAAACGAGTTGCAGCGAGCCCGTGAAGGCGCCTGGATGGGTGAACGGTGAGTGCGCCACCCCTGGTGGACACCAGCGTGGTCGTGCGCTACCTGACCGGCGACGTTTCCGAGCTCGCCGAGCGCGCAGCGCGGCTGCTCGATGGTCCAGGACCGGTGGCGCTGCACAGCATCGTCCTGGTGGAAACCGCCTTCGTGCTCGAAAAGGTCTACGAGGTGCCCAGGGCCGACGTGGTGGACGTGCTCGTGGCGCTTTTGCAAAAGAAAAACCTGCGGCTCCTGGACCTGCCCAAGGAAGAAGCCATCCTGGCCCTCCTGCTCGCGCGCCCTTCCGGTCGGGTATCCTACGCCGACGCCTTGCTCTGGGCAGCTGCGAAAAACCATGGCGCGGAACGCCTCTACACCTTCGACGAAAGGTTTCCCGCGGACGGCCTCGAGGTCGTCCAACCCTGACCCTGCGGGTATCATGAAAACGTTATGGCCGACAACACCCGCGCCTGGATGGAAGAACTCATCGCCGAGCTGGAGGAACGCCGCAAGGCCGTGGAGCAGGGCGGCGGCCCCGAGCGCATCGCCAAGCAGCACAAGCAGGGCAAGCTAACCGCGCGCGAGCGCATCGAGAAGCTGCTCGACCCGGGCAGCTTCGTGGAGCTGGGCACCTTCGTGGAGCACCTGGACACCGAGATGCTGAAGGGCGTGCAGGCCCCCGGCGAGGGCGTGGTCACCGGCTACGGCACCATCGAGGGCCGCACCGTCTTCGTCTTCAGCCAGGACTTCACCGTGCTGGGCGGCTCGCTCGGCAAGATGCACGGCCGCAAGATCGCCCAGGCAATGGACATGGCCGTCAAGGTGGGCGCGCCCATCGTGGGGCTCAACGACTCGGCCGGCGCCCGCATCCAGGAGGGCGTGGACAGCCTTTCAGGCTACGGTGAGGTCTTCTACCGCAACGCCGTCTACTCGGGGGTGGTGCCCCAGATCTCGGCGATTCTGGGCCCCTGCGCCGGCGGGGCGGTCTACAGCCCGGCAATCACCGACTTCGTGCTCATGAGCCGCGGAAGCAGCTACATGTTCATCACCGGCCCCGAGGTCATCAAGACCGTGACCCGGGAAGAGGTGAGCTTCGAGGAGCTGGGCGGCGCCGACGTGCACGCTAAAAAGAGCGGCGTGGCCCATCTGGAGGGCGAGAGCGAGGAGGAGGTGCTGGCGCTCATCCGCAAGCTGCTGGGCTACCTGCCCTCGTCGGCCAAGGAAAGGCCGCCAAAGCGACCCACCGACGACCCCGAAGACCGCACCGCCCCGGAGCTGCTCGACATGGTCAACCCCGACCCGCGCCGCCCTTACAACATGCACGAGGTCATCCGGACGCTGGTGGACGAGGGCGACTTCCTCGAGATCCACACGGGCTGGGCGCGCAACATCATCGTGGGCCTGGCGCGGCTGGGCGGCCAGCCGGTGGGGCTCGTGGCCAACAACCCCCGCTTCATGGCCGGCGCGCTCGACATCGACGCCGCGGACAAGGCGGCGCGCTTCATCCGCACCATGGACGCCTTCAACGTGCCCATCGTGACCTTCGTGGACGTGACCGGCTTCCTTCCCGGCGTGGCCCAGGAACACGGGGGCATCATCCGCCACGGCGCCAAGATGCTCTACGCCTACGCCGAGGCCACCGTGCCCAAGATCACCGTGATCACCCGCAAGGCCTATGGCGGAGCCTACCTGGCCATGAATTCGCGCGACATGGGGGCCGACGTGGTGCTCGCCTGGCCCACCGCGGCGGTGGCGGTGATGGGGGCGGAGGGCGCGGCCAACATCGTCTACCGGCGCGAGATCCAGCAAAGCCCCAACCCCGAGGCCACCCGCGCAGAGAAGATCAAGGAGTACAAGGAGCGCTTCGACAACCCCTGGATCGCCGCCAGCCGGGGCTACATCGACGACGTGATCCCGCCCGAGACGACGCGCCAGCACCTGATCCGGCACCTGCGCATGCTTGAGGACAAACACGAGGAACGCCCCTGGAAGAAACATGGGAACATTCCATTATAACAGTATTTTCTAGCGCCCAGGACGTTTGTCTAAAAGCCTCCTAGCTATCTTTTAGGTAGTTAGGGGGAAGAGAAAATGGGCTCATCGAATTTTTTGCGCATGAAGTGGCCGGTATGGCTGGGCTTTGTTTTACTACTCGCTTCATGCGGCCCCGCAAATGACCCTGGAAGCTCGACAGACAACGGCGGCGATGACGGCAGTTCCGCCACCGAACTCGTGTGGGAGGTCACCCAGTTTGGAGATACCCTCTTCGACTTGGGGCAAGCCCTGACCATAACCGCAGGTGGCAACGCCTGCCTCACGGGTTCAACCTACAACGGCAAGTTGGACCCGAGCGCTACGCCCACGGGAAGTGACGACATTTTTGCCGCGTGTTACACAACTGATCTTTCTCGCCTTTGGCTCGTGCAATTCGGCAGCAGCGGAGTAGACGTTCCCTTGGCCATTGCAAGCGCTCCCGACGAAACGTTATTGATCGCCGGTAAAACCGACGGCGATCTCATGGGTAGCGCCCAGGGATCGTTTGACGTCTTCGTAGTTAAGCTAGACTCCTCCGGAAATCTAATATGGTCAGATCAATTTGGCAGCAACGAGGAAGATATCGCCTACGCGGTGGCTACAGGGCCCGAGGATAACGAGGGCATCTTCATTGGCGGATACACGAGAGGTGATTTGACCGGCGATGGTTATACCCCAGGCTTCAGTGACGCTTTTTTGCGTTTCTACGCTCACGACGCCAACGAGGACGGTCAGCCCTCAAGCTGGACAATCGAGCTCAGCGGTGGCGACTCGGCGAGCGACGGCATTACGGCGCTACTTCCGGACGGTACAGGCGGAGTTTTTGTGGCCGGCTTTACCGAGGGCAGCCTAGCAGCAACGAACCGTGGAGGTGCCGACGTATTTCTGGCCCGGTACAACGATAGCGGGCAACGACTCTGGATCCAGCAGTTCGGCAGTGACGGCAACGACCTCCCCTGGGGCATTGCCCCCGCTGGAGACGGTGGATTTTACGTAGCCGGCACCACCGAGGGGCAGCTGGACGAGGGAGAATATCAAGGAGGTAAAGACGCTTTCGTGGCCCGTTACAGCGCCAGCGGCGAACGTCTTTGGATCCACCAAATCGGCACGGGAGGCGATGAACACGGGTGGGCAGTGGCAGCGGGGGCCGACGGCACGGCATACCTTGGCGGCTCCACTGATGGCAATCTGGTTGATAGCGCACACCGGGGATTGAAAGACGCTTATGTGGCTGCTTTCGATAACACGGGCAGTCTTCTATGGGTTGGGCAAAACGGCACTCCCGAAAAGGACGAAATCCAGGGACTGGGAGCACTCCCAACCGGCGTGATCTTTACTGGAAGTAGCGAGGGAGATTTGGGCGCTGTCAATCAGGGTGAGGAAGACGTGGTGGTAGGAACGGTGATCTTGCAACCGTAGGTCACTCTACCTACGGTAAGCTGGCGGGGTGAGCGACCTTGAACGGTTATACGAGCAGCTGGTCGCCTGCCGCCGCTGCTCGCGGCTCGCGGCCTGGCGCGAGGAAGTAGGGCAAAAAAAGCGCCGGGCTTACCGGGACGAGGCCTACTGGGCCAAACCGGTGCCCGGCTTTGGCGACCCCGCCGCGCGGCTGCTGATCTTCGGCCTAGCCCCCGGAGCCCACGGCTCCAACCGCACCGGCCGCATGTTCACCGGCGACGCTTCGGGAGACTTCCTCTACCCCGCCCTGTGGCGCACCGGATTGGCGAGTCGACCCACCTCGGAACGGAGAGGCGACGGGCTCGAGCTATTCGGGGTCTACATCACTGCGGCCGTGCGCTGCGTTCCCCCGGGCAACAAGCCCACCCGCGCCGAGTTCGCCACCTGCAGCCTCTGGACCGCTCGGGAGCTGGCGCTTCTCCCGGAGGTCCGGGTCTACCTGGCCCTGGGCCGGCTCGCCCACGGCGCGCTGCTCGAGCACCACGGCCTGGTGAAGGCGCGATTCCCCTTCGCCCACGGTGCGGAGCACGCCCTTCCGGACGGGCGGATACTGCTCGACAGCTACCACGTTAGCCGCCAGAACACCCAGACCGGCCGGCTCACTACGACCATGTTCGACGAGGTTCTCACCCGCGCGAAGGCGCTCGCGGGGCTGGCGTAGCATGGCGCTCGTCACCAAGAAGCGTCTGATCCGACTCGCCAAGGGTTTCTTCCCCACGCTCTGCCGCCCCGACGACGCCTGGGCGCTCGCCCGGCTCGCCCCCGACGAGGCCGCGCTCTACCGGGCAATGGACGTGCGCGACCGCGAGCACAACGTGGCCGTGGCCAAGCTCCTGCTCAAGTGCTGGCCCGACGCCCCCGACTGCGCCGTGCGCGCCGCGCTGATCCACGACGCGGGCAAGAGCCTGCGCCCCTACAACGTCTGGGAACGCATCTTCACCGCGCTTTTCGAGCGCTGGGCGCCGGAGGTGGACCCCTACCCCCTGCGCGAAGGACTCACCGGGGCCTGGCAGGTGCGCCTCCACCACCCCCGCTACGCCGCCGACCGCATCGCCGACCCCTGCGTGGCCGAGATCATCCGCCAACACCACAAGGGCGGCACGCTCTGGGCCAAACGACTGCACGAAGTGGACCACGAGTTTTAAAGCACAGACCGCAACGGCCACGGCTGCTGGCTCGCCTCCACGCGGGCGGTAGGTCGCCAGCCCGAGTCGGTGCGACCCGAAGCTGAGGCGGACCGGCACCGGACTACGCCGAAGGCGCCCAACCCACGCTCAACGCCGTCCAGGGAGCGCGCCACCCTGACACCCCCAGAACCAGGACCGCGGCGTCCAAAAACTCCAGCGGGTAGCCAAGCAGGGCCAGCGAGGCGGCCACCGCCACGGTGTTGAGCGTCTTTTTGGCAGTGATGGCGTCCGCGCCCACGGCCTCGCCCACCTCGCGGGCTAGG